>DAOTZT010000043.1:0-11438 GCA_034434255.1 Anaerolineales bacterium
TCTTGCTTACTTACATCGCCGCTGTGGCTATCGCGCTCGCCGCTCACCGCTACCAGCGCCCAGACTTGTACCGTCGCCGTTCGATGGTCTTGGCTCACCTATGACACTATCAATTACCGAACGCTCTCGACATTGTCAAAGTAGAATGATAAACCAATCTGTAAAAAATTTGGGGAAATTTGTAACAGCCGTGCTAAACACTCAAGGCAAATTCACCTCGCGACGTATGCAAGAGTTCTACTGAGACAGGGTTGAGCAAGTCTCTTGTAAACTGCTTATTGGCAACACCCAGCAAAATAACGGTCAAGGATGAACAGGTCACAAGCAATTCCAAGGAACAAAATTTATTGACGATTCTTTTGAGTGTGTGGTATTATCACCCCGCTTAATTCAGCCCCTTGGCTGAAGTTCTGTCATATTTCAAGGAGTAACGTATCAGCGCTAACGAATTTCGAGTCAACGAGAGCATTCGCGTTCCAGAAGTGCGTTTGATTGGAGCGAATGGTGAGAATGTCGGTATTGTGGCTATTCGCGATGCCCTGCGGATGGCCCGCGAAGCGGAACTTGACCTCGTGGAAGTCGCGCCGAACTCTAACCCTCCCGTTTGCCGGATTATGGATTTCGGAAAGTTCCTGTACGAGCGGGAGAAAAAAGAGCGCGAGGCTCGCAAGTCACAGACCAAAATCGAGGTCAAGGAAATCCGCTTGCGTCCTAAGACGACCGATCACCATCGAGACTTCAAGGTAGATGATGCTCGCCGTTGGTTGGAACATAACATGAAAGTACGGGTGACCATCCGTTTCCGCGGACGAGAAATCACCTACCCTGAACTGGCTCTTGAGGACCTGAAAGAGATTGCCCAAAACCTTGCGGATGTAAGCGTCATTGAACAGCCCCCTGCCATCGAGGGACGCGGCATGTCCATGTTGCTTGCTCCTGCCCGTGGAAAGAAGAAGGCCAAAGAAAGCGCTGAACGGACACCAGAACAAAGTTCACCAACGCGGGAGTAACATCCCGCGAAATCTTGTGTAAAGGAGTGATTGCTGTGCCGCGCAAGCAGAAAGAAGGAAAATACAAACTGAAGACCCACAAAGCCACTGCAAAGCGCTTTGGAATCACCGGGTCTGGCAAAATTGTGCGCACCAAAGGCGGCAAGGCGCACCTGCGTCGCAAGTCCTCGCGACGGGTGAAAGCCTTGTTCGGCGAGATGATTCCGGTCAAAGGACGTGGAATCATCAAGCGTATCCGCCGTCTGGCACCGCACATGAAGCCGTAGTACCTTTGGTACAAGGCTGAGCGTCGTATCCGTTATCTTTTTCATTCGCGGCTTCCGGGTGTATGCAACTGGCTGACGGTACAACCGCACCGGCGCCCGGAGGTTCGCAGGAGGTAAAACAATGGCACGTGTAAAAGGTGGACCGCATGGTCACCTGCGTCACAAGAAAGTCTTGAAATACACCAAAGGACAGCGAGGAGCGAAGCACCGCCTCTTCAAGCGCGCTAACGAAGCGATGCTGAAGAGCATGTGGTATGCTACTCGTGACCGCCGCGTCCGTCGGCGCGATTTGCGCAAATTGTGGATCGCACGGATCAATGCCGCGGCCAGACTGAACGGCACCAATTACAGCCGTCTCATGGCTGCACTCAAGAAGGCCAACATTATGCTCAACCGCAAGATGCTGGCCGACCTGGCTGTGCGTGACCCGCAGGCCTTTGCGGCGGTGGTGGCCCAAGCCAGCAAGTAAACAGTTACTCAAGAGAAGGACAAGACTCATCCCGGATCCCTGGATGAGTCTTGTGTTTTTAAAACGCTGCGCGAAAACGAACCGCAGTGACAATTTGCGTGCTGATCAGGCAACAACTGCTTGTTGCTCTGTCGCCGCACTTCTTGTCAAGCCTGTTAGAGCAGGTGGCTGAATAGTTTTCTCTTTGATACAATAAGTACCACTCTTTCCTCTCCTCCCTGCTCTCTACTCTCTATTCTCTCCTCTCTCCCCTCCAACCTCATGTCCAACGAAACCACACAAGTCATCTACTCCATGTATCGGGTGGGGAAAATCGTCCCCCCAAACAAACAAATCCTGCGCGACATCTCGCTCGGCTTCTACTACGGCGCCAAGATCGGCGTGCTGGGGCTGAATGGCGCGGGAAAATCCACCCTGCTGCGCATCATGGCGGGTGTGGACCAAGATTACATCGGCGAGATTCACAAAAGCCCAGGCTATACCATTGGATTGCTTGAGCAGGAACCCAAACTCGACGAAAGCAAGACCGTGCTCGAGGTCGTGAAAGAAGCGGTGCAGCCCATCGTGGAGTTGCTCGCGCGCTTCGATGAAGTCAACGCCAGGTTCGCCGAACCCGACGCCGACTTCGACGCCCTCGTCGCTGAGCAAGCCAAACTGCAGGAACAACTCGACAAGCACGACGCCTGGAATCTCGACAGCCGCCTCGAACTGGCCATGGACGCCTTGCGCTGCCCCCCAGGCGATACGCCCATCAAGTTTTGTTCAGGGGGAGAAAAGCGCCGCGTCGCCCTCACCCGCCTCCTGCTCACCGAACCCGACATCCTCCTGCTCGACGAACCCACCAACCACCTCGATGCCGAATCCGTTGCCTGGCTCGAACATCACCTGCGCGAATACAAAGGGACGGTCATCGCCGTCACCCACGACCGCTACTTCCTGGACAACGTCGCTGGCTGGATTCTGGAACTTGATCGCGGCTACGGCATCCCCTGGAAGGGCAACTACTCCTCGTGGCTCGAACAAAAACAGGAGCGCATCCGCCTCGAAGAGAAAGCCGAATCGAAACGCCAGAAGACCCTCCAGCGCGAACTCGAATGGATTCGCATGTCGCCCAAGGCGCGCCAGGCAAAGGGTCAGGCGCGCGTCACCGCCTACGAAAAACTGCTCAGTGAGGAGGTCGAAAAACGCCGCGAAGACCTGGAGATTTACATTCCCCCTGGTCCGCGGCTGGGGGACGTGGTGATCGAATTCAAGGATGTGACCAAATCTTACGGCGATCGCCTCATTCTGGACCGTTTTACTGCTACCATTCCACCCGGTGCCATCGTCGGCATCGTTGGGCCAAATGGCGCAGGCAAGACCACCCTGCTAAAGATGATTGTGGGGCAGCAACAGCCCGATAGCGGCACAATCAGAATTGGTGAAACGGTCAAACTGGCCTATGCCGACCAGAGCCGCACGCTCGACCCCGAAAAGACCGTCTATGAAGAAATCTCGCAGGGCCAGGAAGTGCTGGAACTTGGCAAGCGGAAAATCAACGCCCGCGCCTACTGCGCCTCGTTCAACTTCGCAGGCAGTGACCAGCAGAAGAAAGTCGGCGTGTTATCGGGTGGCGAAAGAAACCGCGTCCACCTCGCCAAGACCCTGACCGAAGGCGCCAACGTCATCCTGCTCGACGAACCCACCAACGACCTGGACGTGAACACCCTGCGCGCCCTCGAAGAAGCCCTTGAAGAATTCGCGGGTACTGCCCTGGTGGTGAGTCATGACCGCTGGTTTCTCGACCGCATTTGCACTCACCTGATTGTGTTTGAAGGTGATTCTCAGGCAAAGATGTATATTGGCAACTGGTCGGATTACGAGACGATGATGAAGGAAAAATTTGGCAAGGACCTCACTCCGCATCGGGTCAAGTACCGAACCCTCAAGCGCGACTGATTACGCCAGCATGGCGCCAGTTCTTCTACCGGCGATCAAATGCAGGTGCAAATGGAAGACAGATTGTCCTCCTTCGGGGCCGGTATTGATGACCAGGCGATAACCGTGCTCGGCTACTCCTTCCTGAACAGCCAGTTGTTTTGCCACCAGCACCATGTGCCCCACCAGGCCAGCATCTCCGGCCTCCAGGTCGTTGACTGAATCAATGTGCCGGCGTGGCACAATCAGAACATGCGTTGAGGCAACCGGGTGAATATCACGAAAAGCGATCACCTGTTCATCGCGGTACAGCACAGAGGCAGGCGCTTCCCCGGCAATAATTTTGCAAAAAATACAATTCATCGTCTATCTCCTGTTCTGCTATACCCGAAAAAATATGCGAAGGCTTGCCGCCCTCGCATATTTTATTGCATCTCTCGCGCAGAGAAACAATTTTGCGGCCTCTCACGCGTAGAAATACATTTCTCTCTGGCTGTCTCCGTTCATCTTCAGTGTAGTCTCGGCGATCAATCGCCGCGGATGAAAGCCTCGGTCTTTTCCCGGCAAATATCATCCCGGAATTGTTTCGGAGGAGTTTTGAAGAAGTAGGAGGACGGGTCCACGATCGCGCCGGACAGGCCGCGGTCGAGGGCCAGTTTGGCGCAGCGAATGGCGTCAATCATCACTCCTGCTGAGTTGGGGCTATCCCAGACTTCGAGTTTGACTTCCACGTTGAGCGGCACTTCGCCAAAGGTCGTGCCTTCCATGCGCAGGTAACACCACTTGCGGTCAGTGAGCCACGGCACGTAGTCGGACGGGCCAACGTGGATATTGTCGGGGTCAATTGGATAGGGAATCATGCTGGTAACGGCGCCGGTCTTTGAAATCTTCTTGCTTTCCAGGCGTTCGCGCTCGAGCATGTTGAGGAAGTCGGTATTGCCGCCGAAGTTCAACTGGTAAGTGCGGTCAATGCGCACGCCGCGGTCCACAAATAACGTGGTGAGGACACGGTGCAGGATAGTTGCTCCGAGTTGCGATTTGATGTCATCTCCCAGCACAGGCAGGCCAGCGTCTTTGAAACGCTGGCTCCAGTACTCCGACGAGGCAATGAACACCGGAATGCCGTTGACGAAAGCACAGCCGGCCTCGATTACCTGCTCTACATACCACTTGGTCGCCATTTCTGAACCAACGGGCAAGAAATTCACCACCACATCAGTTTTTGTCTCTTTCAATAACTGGACGATGTTGGCAGTAGGGCCAGGCGCTTTGGTAATGACCCCGGAAAGATATTTCCCCAGACCGTCGTGGGTCATCCCGCGCACCACGGGTGCTCCCAGATGGGGGACATCGCTGAACTTGTAAGTGTTATTCGGTGCAGCAAAGATCGCTTCAGACAGGTCCTTGCCCACCTTGGTGACATTGATGTCGATTCCTAACGTGAATTCAATATCACGTACGTGATAGCCGCCCAGGTTAACATGCATTAACCCCGGCACGGTGGCATCATCAGGAGTATCCTTATAAAACTGAACGCCCTGCACCAATGAAGATGCACAGTTTCCTACGCCGATAATTGCAACACGAATTTTCTTCTTTGTCATTTTTAAGTCTCCTTGAAGCAGAAATTCACACAATCAGCCTTGCAGATGCAAGGCTGGTTGTACACAAACATCTTCCAGACCAGTTGCGGTCAGTCACCCAGCGAAAGAATCGAACGCAACAATCCGGCGATCATCACACCCAACTGGACGCCCTTGTTCGGGGTCAAGACCAGCGGCGTGCCCTTTTGTTCCGCCCTTTTGACCAGCAATAAAGCCGCTCCCACTCCTACGAGTGCGCCCAACACACCGCCAGCAATCAGTGTGGTCGTCTTCCAGGAAGTATCCGGGACAGTTTTTTCTACCGAGACGATGTTTTCTTCCATTGGCTACCTCTTTCTCAAAAGATAGTAGAAAGCGGAACGCACCGCTGCCTGTGCCTGTTCCAGCCAGATGAACGGTTGCACCACCTCGTCAGCAGCGCGTCGGACCCCTGCTGCGGCCTGTTCCGCGAGGCCCTGGGCCCGGTGCGTGAAGATGGGCAGTCTGTCGAGCAGACGTGCCATTCCGTACACCATTGCTCCCAACAAGACAATGAGCAGCAAGGCCAAAATCAGCATCGGTGCCAGCAACCAGATCAACGAAATGTTCGCCCAAAGGTGAGTCTGTGGCTGGCTGCCTGTCACAAGCAGAAGAGCAAGGGTCAGAAGGATGGCTGTGATGATAGCAAACGGAACAAAGATTTGCCACACTTGCTGACGCTTATGCATCCGCATCGTGGGCGATTCAGGTGGACGTGTTTTGCCCGATTCACTCATACTTTTATTTTACACGAAAAAGACCTGACAGAAGTGAATCTGTCAGGTCAACTTTTTTGAAGAGCGGCGGCGGCTTACAGGCGACTCATTGCATCCATCGCCGCGATCGCGGCCACCTGGACGATCGAATCCACCTCGTCTCCGGTCTGCAGGACGTGAATGGGGGCACCCGTCCCGAGCAGGATGGGGCCGATCGCGGTCGCTTTGCCGAGCCGGGCAAGCAGTTTGTAGGCGATGTTGGCCGACTCGAGAGAGGGGAAGACCAGCACATTCGCATCCTTGACGGCACTGAAGGGATAGCGCTCTTCGATGATTTCGGGCACTACCGCCGTATCAGCCTGCATTTCGCCATCCACTTTTAGATCGGGGCGGCGGGCCTTGACCAGTTCAACAGCCTTGCGCACTTTTTCGACCAGCGGATGGTCAATCGAACCAAAATTGGAGAAGGACAGGAAGGCTACGCGCGGCTCCAGTTCAATCTTGCGAGCAAAATCAGCCGCCAGACAGGCAATTTCGGCCAGTTGTTCAGCCGTGGGTTCGATGTTGACGGTGGCATCCGTGAAGAGATAGACCTTGTCTTCGACAATCATCAGGTAGGCGCCAACAACGAGGTTCGCATCCGGGCGGGAATGATGGATTTGCAATGCCGGTCGAATTACATCGGCATATTCGGCTGTCAATCCTGAAACATAGGCATCGGCATCTCCCATCTTGACCATGAGCGGACCGAGTACATACGGCTCTGTGATGCGGCGGCGGGCTTTAGCGAGAGTCATGCCTTTGCGGGCGCGCAATTCGTAGTAGGCCTGGACGTATTCTTCCTGGCGCTCAAAATTTGCCGGATCAACAATTTTGCAATTGAGATCAAGCGACATTTCGGCGGCTTTGACCCGAATCACATCTGGACGTCCAATCAGGATCGGAGTAGCAATCCCTTCGTCCTCCACTTGAACGGCTGCGCGAATAATTTTTGGCTCTTCGCCTTCTGCAAAGACGACGCGCTTCTTCGGTTTAGCGGCTTTGGCTTTGTTCATGAAGAAGTAGCGCACCCGGGCGCCCATTCCCTGCCGGAAGGCCAGTTGTTCGCGATATTCATCAATGTCAATTTTCTTGCGCGCCACGCCGGTTTCCATGGCTGCCTGGGCGACGGCCGGCGATTCCCACAACATCACACGCATATCGAGAGGCTTGGGAATGATGTAATCGGGACCAAATTTCAGGCTCTCCAGGCCGTAAGCACGCAACACGTAGTCAGGGACATCTTCGTGGGCCAGGGCATAGAGCGCCTTTGATGCCGCGAATTTCATCTCGTCGTTAATGGCTCGAGCGCGGACGTCGAGCGCGCCGCGGAAGATGAAGGGGAAACCGAGCACATTATTGACCTGGTTGGGATAATCCGAACGACCCGTAGCCACAATCGCATGGGGATTGGCCTCTTTGGCCAGTTCGTAGCGAATCTCCGGGTCGGGGTTCGCCATAGCGCAAATGAAGGGCCGGTCTGACATTGTCTTGACCATTTCGGGCGTCAGGACGTTTGCCACCGAAAGTCCAAAAAATACATCGCAGCCACGCACGGCATCAGCCAGGGTACGCGCGTCGGTATCTACGGCAAATTCTTCCTTGTACTTGTTCATGCCTTCCGTGCGTCCCTTGTAAATAACGCCTTTGCTATCCAGCATGATGATATTTTCTTTTTTCACTCCCCAGCGCATGGCAAGTTTGGCGCATGAAATGGCAGATGCCCCTGCACCAGAAATCACCATCTTGATCTCTTCGTGCTTCTTACCGAGCAATTCCAGGGCGTTGGCCAGTGCTGCTGAAGAAATGATGGCCGTGCCATGCTGGTCATCATGGAACACGGGAATATCCAGCATTTTCTTGAGTTCTTCCTCGATATAGAAGCACTCTGGCGCTTTGATGTCCTCCAGGTTGATGCCGCCGAAGGTAGGGGCAATTGCTTTGGCTACGCGGATGACCTCGTCTGGGTCATGGGTATCTACTTCAATGTCGAATACATCTACGTCAGCGAATCTCTTGAACAAAACCCCCTTGCCTTCCATCACTGGCTTGCTGGCCAGGGCGCCACGGTCGCCCAGCCCCAGAATGGCTGTGCCGTTGGACAAAACGGCGACCAGGTTGCCCTTTGCAGTATATTCGTAGGCTGCATCGGGGTCTTTTTCAATGTCCAGTACCGGCACAGCGACGCCGGGTGTATAAGCCAGACTCAAGTCGCGTTGGGTATCCATCGGTTTCGTGGGAACAACAGCGATCTTCCCCGGTTTCCCTTTAAGACGATGGTACTCGCGGGCATCATCATCAGTTATTCTTGCCATAGGGCCTCCATATTTGAAAATGGGTGTAAAGGATATGTGTATTATGGCATGAAGTTAAAGCGAAAGATAGTTCCTTATGTCACATAAAAAGCAAACGGTTTTAACATTTTGTGTGCTTTTTAGGTAATGACCAAAAAACAGAGCAGGGGCACAAACCTGCTCTGTTTTTGAAACGTTATCGGGCGGTTTCGACGGCCCGGGTTTCGCGAATGACGGTCACGCGAATTTGACCTGGATATTGCATGGTTTCCTCGATTTGTTTCGCAATGTCGCGGGCCAACCGCGTGGCTGCCAGGTCATCAATCTCTTCGGGGCGCACGATAATGCGCACTTCGCGTCCAGCCTGAATAGCGTAGGCTTGTGAGACTCCTTTGAAAGAAAGGGCTATTTCTTCCAAAGCGCGAATACGCTTGATATACGCTTCCAAATCCTCGCGCCGGGCACCAGGACGGGCACCAGAAATGGCATCGGCTGATTCGGCAATGACGGCTTCGATGCTTTCTTGCTCCACTTCATGATGGTGGGAGGCAATCGCGTTGACGACGATCGGATGCACGCCATACCGTCTGCAAAATTCAGCCCCTAGTAACGCGTGGGTGCCTTCCTGGTTGTGGTCCATCGCCTTGCCGATGTCGTGGAGGAATCCGGCCTGGCGTGCCAGTTCCACATTGGCGCCAAGTTCTGCGGCCAGAATGCCGGCCAGTTTGGCGACTTCTACCGCGTGAGCCAGTTGATTCTGGCCGTAGGAGGTGCGGTATTTCAAGCGTCCCATCATGCGCAATACTTCTGGATGCAGGCCAGAGATACCAGCATCAAATGCGGCCTGCTCGCCTGCTTCCACAATGATTTTTTCAACCGCTTTTTGTTCCTCCTCCAGCACTTTTTCAATGTGAGCAGGGTGAATGCGGCCATCGAGGATGAGCCGCGAGAGGGCACGCCGGGCCACCTCGCGTCGGACCGGGTCAAAGCAGGAAATCGTGACCGACTCGGGCGTGTCATCAACGATGACATCCACGCCAGCGACTTGCTCAAAGGCGCGGATGTTGCGACCGTTGCGACCTACAATGCGGCCTTTCATTTCCTCGCTCGGCAAGGGGACAATGGACGTGGTCACTTCGGCGACATGCTCTGCACCGATCCGCTGGATGGCATCTGCAATCAGTTTGCGGGCGCGCTTTTCGCCCTCTTGACGGGCTTCGGCTTCAATCTGGCGGATGATACGCGCCATATCGGCGCGTGCTTCTTTTTCTACTTCTGCCAGAAGCACAGCACGGGCTTCCTCTGTGCTCATTTGTGCCACACGCTGTAATTCCGCCACCTGTTGCTGATACAACTTTTCGATTTCATTGGCGCGTTTATCTACAGCACTTTGGCGCTTATTGACTGCCTGTTCCCGTTGCTCCAGACGTTCGAGACGGGCATCCAGTTCGGCACGGCGCTTCTGGAGCCGCTCTTCTTCACGATTGAGTTCGGAACGCAGGCGATTAATTTCGACCTCGGCACCTTGGGTAATCCGCAACGCGGCATCACGTGCCTGCAATTCAATGCTTTTTGCCTGCTCACGAGCCTCAGCAATCAACTTTTCAATTCTTTGCTGTTCTTCTTGTCGGGCAGACTTGGTTTGAGCACGTCCCAAGAAAAAACCGAACGCTGCTCCCAGCACAAGTGCCAGGACAACCAGGACGTAAGGGAGTAAATCGTTCATGAATTTAATCCTCGTGATTAGATCTCCCGGCATCCGCCATCTGACGGGTTTCTTGCCAGATTTCAGAGATGATCGGGGTAATGGTGGCATAGGAAAAGCCACGTCGTGTCAAAAATCCAGTTAATTTCTTGCGAAATTCGGGCCATTCCAGACCGGCATACCGCCGGGCTTGTTTACGGGCCGTCTCGCGGGCCAGCGCTTCTTCATCCACGTTCTCTTCCAGAACAGATTGGATCACATCATCGTCAATGCCCTTTTGATGTAATTCGGCTCGTAAAGCAGAAGCGCTACGCGGGCGAAAGGTGCTGCGATTTTCGATCCAGGCGCGAGCGAATTGGATGTCATCGAGCAAACCATTTTCTTGCAAGCGATTGATCGTCTCTTCGACCAGCGCTTCCGGGTAGCCATGTTGCAGTAAGTTGCGGCGCACTTCGCTGATCGAACGGGGACGGTAACTCAGGAAGTGTAATGCCTGTTCGTAGATTCGTTCGCGGGTATCAGCAGCCTGGAGGGCAGCAATTTTTTCATCGCTCAATTGTTGTCCCACCTTAAGCCAGGCTGCCACAATTCTGGCTACGCCAAAGGCAAATTCCCCATCCAGGTAGATATTTACCCGACGGGGGTTCTTTTGCTGGGGTTCAATCGCTGTGATCGTTCGCATTAAAAACACATAACCGCAGATCGCTCGCGGACTGCGGCTATGGAAATCACGCTCTGTAAAAATGTACACCTGCACCCCGCCCAGGGCAGGCAGAAAACTTACTTGAGATGTGCCGACAAGTTCGTCTTGTGCCGGTTGAAAGAGTGAAGCGATACGGTTGTCAGAGAGGCGCTATTGCAATTCCTTATCTTTACACTGCATGTTCTGACAATTACACTTGGAAAGAATCACCCTTTTAGGGGCGGGTGTACCAGAAATTTCCAATTTCGTTTAGCCGTGTCCGCTGAAAATTCAAGCGGCTCGCCCATGTCTGGACGAGTGTGACAATTATACAATAGAAAAAGTTTTGTGGGAATTCCAGCAGGTCTGGGAGGTATGGCTTTCTCAAAGTCCCTTGATGCCCTGTGCGAAACACGGCAATTGAGAATTTTGACCGCTGAGACGCAAAGTCGCAGAGATTTTTTGTGGTTCTCTCTGCGTTCTCAGCGGCTTTGCGCTGAAAGATTTGACTTTGAGAAAACCACGAGGCAAAGAGGGATGGCTTTCTCAAAGTCCCTGGATACCCTGTGCAAAACACGGCAAGTGAGAATTTTGACCGCTGAGACGCAGAGTTCGCAGAGATTTTTTTGTGGTTCTCTCTGCGTTCTCAGCGGCTTTGCGCTGAAAGATTTGACTTTGAGAAAACCACGAGGCAAAGAGGGATGGCTTTCTCAAAGTC
>DAOTZT010000044.1:0-12970 GCA_034434255.1 Anaerolineales bacterium
ATAACACCCCCTTTGGCGAACCGGTATTCATCGAGGTTGTGGTTTCTCCGTAGTTGCTTCCCGCGCCGGCGGACCCGGCGAGGACTAAACCTGCCCGCGCGGCATCCAGCCGCGCGGGTAGTGATTTTTGATCGCCTCCTGCACGTGCTTTCCCCAGCCGAAAGGCCAGCCGTCTACGGTGATCAGCACCCAGCCCGGCTTGCCAGCCGAGGGCAGACTGGCCCCGCGCAGGTAAGCGGCCAGCGCCGGGTCGGTTGGCGAAAGGTTCAGGGTTTGTTGCGCCTGTCCCGGCTGCAGGAACAATGCCAGGGGGTGGGCCGGCTCAAAACGGTCTTTTTTGCAGGTTCCCAACCAGATTCCCGCATGAATCAGGCGCAGGTGTTCGAAGGCGGGCATCTGCGCCGGGGCCAGATACAGGCGTTCGCCGCGCAGGAACAAACGTTCTTCTGGCAGGGATATCTGCAATGTACGTTCGGCGAATTCTCGCCAGAGTAGCCGCGCGGTAGTTGGAATACTGGCCGACGTGGCTGGGCCGGAACGACGTGAGCCGTGGCTTGAGGCGGAGGCATTCTTGCGTCGCTGCAAGAGACAGATGAAATGGCCTTCGCCGGTCAAACGATGAGGCAAGAGCCGCACGGCGCCGCTCAGGGAAGCGGCCAGGCGGTCTGCTGCTGGCAGGGCAGCCCAGGCCGGTTGCCCTGGCAGAAATCCGTGCTGGCGCGGTATTTCCATGATCTCAAATTCCCCCGGCTGACTTTGCAACAGGTCATAGATTACCGCTTCGTTCTCTTCCGGGGCGAAGGTGCAGGTTGAATAGAGGAGATACCCGCCCGGTCGCACCAGCCTGGCTGCCAGACGCAGGATGTGTCGTTGACGCGCGGCGCAGCCTGCGACCATGGACAAAGACCAGTCGGCGCGGGCACGTTCGTCCTTGCGGAACATGCCTTCGCCGGAGCAGGGCACGTCTACCAGAACGCGGTCGAAGAAGGCACCGAATGTATCTGCCAGCCGTTCCGGCGTCTCGTTCGTGACGACCACGTTCGCGGCGCCCCAGCGTTCTACGTTCTGACAAAGGTGGCCCAGGCGGGAGGTCTTGATTTCGTTGGCGACCAGCAATCCTTCTCCAGCCATGCGTGCTGCCAGGTGGGTTGTCTTGCCGCCGGGCGCCGCGGCCAGGTCAAGGACGCGTTCGCCGGGCTGCGGGGCCAGGATTTCCGCAACGGCCATGGCCGAAGGGTCTTGCAGGTAGTACAGACCGGCCAGATGATAAGGATGTTTTCCGGCTTTCCCTTCGGCTTCCGCTGGCAACAGGAAAGCCGAAGGGCACCAGGCGACCGTTTCCCCCAGTGGGAAGGGGGCTATTTGTTGAAAGTCGGTCGCCGACAGTTTCAGGGTGTTCACGCGCAGCGCCGAGACGGGGCGCGCCGCCAGCGCGGCGAAGAAGGATGGATATTCCTCGCCCAACCAGTGTGCCATGCGTTCGAGGAAAAGCGGGGGAATGGCTGGCGAATTCCTGGACATGGTGATTGGAAATCGCGGCAGGCGTTCGCCGCGCAGCCTGTTTTCTAGGGCGTCGTCTTGCCGCGCGCCAGATCGGCGGCTTTGAGGTCAAAGTAAGCGTCCATGACCTTTTTGACGATGGGCGCGGCAACCGAACCACCTTCGCCGGCGTTGTAGGCGAAGGCAACGATGATGATTTCGGCGTTGTCAAAGGGCGCGTAGGCTACGGTCCAGGCGTGGGAAGGCCACTGGCCGGGCAGGCAACGGCCTTTGGCTTCTGCTATTGCGTCGCAGTATTCTGCGGTGCCCGTCTTACCGCCAACGGCTATCGGGTAGCCCTGGAAGGAATACTCACGATTGAGTGTTCCCCCCGGTTCCGTCGTTGCCATATGCATGCCTTGCTGGATTTTCTGTATCACCCAGGGCTGCACAGTTTTCATCTGCCCTGTCTTCTCACAGTAGCCGCCGCTGCAGATGAAATCGGTAATGATGGGGTCGGTGGTAATATCCCAGCGTACCTGAGGCTCGAAAGGGGAGATACGGTGACTTTTGGCATCCTTCGGCTGAGGCGTGACGCTGCCATCTTCGTTCCAGTACATTTCGACCGGCTGGCCGCTGGCGTCCACCACGCTGCGAATGATGGTAGGACGCATTTGTTTTCCGTTGTTGGCGATCGTCGCGGCAGAGAGAAGAACTTGCAGCGGCGTGGCGAGGACGTATCCCTGACCGACGGCGGCCAGGTAGGTATCGCCGGTGGACCAGTTTTCGCCCTGTGTGCGGCGTTTCCAGGTTGGGCCGGGGATGAGGCCAGGCGCTTCGCCCGGCAGTTCGATGCTGCTGATCTGATCATAGCCCAGCGCACGCGCATAGGTTTTGATACGGTCAATATCTACCCCTTCTGGAATCTCATCCTTGTATCCGCCGCCCAGTTTGTAGAAGCAAACATTGCTTGAGAAGGCGATACAGTGCAGAAAGTCAATGGTGCCGAAGCCTTCCGGGCGGACGTCGTAAATCCAGTCGTGATATTCGCGCTCGCTGACCTGTCCGGAAGCGGCAAATTTTTCTTCCAGCACGATTTTGCCCGGCGCCTGGATGATCTGGTTGAGCGTGACCACTCCTTCGTTCAGGGCCGCCGTGCCTGTTACCAGTTTGAAGGTGGAACCGGGTGGAAGTTCGTAGGAGATAGCGTAATTGAGCAGGGGATGACGCGGCTCTTCTGCCAGTTGCTTGAAGTAATAGGCGGGGATGAAACGCGCCATGCGGTTATTCTCGTAAGAGGGGTATTGGGCCATGGCGAGTATCTCGCCCGTTTTGGGGTTCATGGCAATCACCACGCCGCTGGAGATGCGCATTTCGCCGCTATTGCCGTAGTAGTAATGGTTCCACCACTCAATTTCCGAACGCAATACGGCCTCCGCCGCGTTTTGCAGGCGGGTGTCAATCGTCAGAATGACATTATAGCCAGCCTTGGGGGCGACAGGCGGCTCCAGGTTGCGCAATTCCTTGCCGGCCACGTCAACTTCGACCACACGCCGTCCGGGTTCCCCCATCAGGACATCGTTCATGGAAAGTTCAATGCCAGCATAACCAACCTTGTCTTCGCCGGGCTGAAAGCCGCGCGCTTTGTAGGCGGCTTCCTGCGAGGCCGGAATCGGGCCCAAAAAGCCCACAATGTTGGCGGTCAGGTAGCCGCTGGGATAGTCGCGCAGCGGTTTGACTTCGATGGCAACGCCCGGCCAGTCCACGGCGCGTTCGCGCACAATCATGGCAATTTCCTCACTGACGTTGCACTGAATTTTAACCGGCTCATACGGAGCGTTCGAGGCGCCCAGTTCCACCCATTGCGCAATCCCTGGCCCCTCGCTACAGGGCAGCAACCCCTTGGCCTGTTCCACAGTCCCCTGGTTAACAGGCATGCCGGTCAACCGGGACAGTTCGCGGTAGATGCGTTGCACATCCGCCGGATCATCGGGCAGGTAGGCCGGGGTAATGACGATGTTATACGAAGCGACATTGCGCGCCAGCAAATAGCCGTTGCGATCATAGATGATGCCGCGCCGCGGCGAGACGGCGATGACTTTGGTGCGGTTCTCGGTCGCGCGCGCCAGCCATTGGGGGTATTGCAGAATCTGAAGGGTGAAGAGACGCACGCCAAACAGCAGCGCCGTCAGCGTCATCAGGCTGTACACTGTCCAGTAACGCCAGGGCTGGAAGTGCAAAACGCCGTTGGTTTTCATGTTTCTACTTTCTCTGGGTAGAGCAGACTGGCCAGATCACGGGTGAAGATATACACAGGAATTGCCAGCATCAGGTTCAGCAAAGCGCTGGGGAGCAGAATGCGGTTGAAGGCTTCTCCCCAGAGCAGGGCACGGCCAGCGACTTGCAGGGTAAGCAGCGCCAGGGCCTGAGAAAGGAATGTTCCGGCCAGCGTCACCACGAACATCGTCAGGAGTGGCGCTTGCCAGAGTCGACGCGTCAGGAATCGCCCCAGAGCCGCTGTCAGCAGGTAGGCGGCCAGGGGCGTGAACCAGGGCAGGGCAGAAACATAGCCGGCGAACAGGCCGGCCACGATGGCCCACTGCCAGGCTGTGCGCACGCGCTCCTGGATAGCCCAGGCCGCCACGAGCAACAGGAGCAAATCGGCGCAGCCGGAAAGCAACGTCAGGCGGCTCAAGATGGCAGTTTGCGCCATCAATGCCAGGCCGAAAACAGGAAGTGCCAGAAAAGCGGACATGGTTCAGGGGGTTGGAGCAGGGAGCAAAGGCGAAATATCCAGAGGCTTGAAGTTGGTGATGACCAGCACATATTGCAGGTGGTCAAAATCCACCAGCGGTTGAACCGTCGCCTGCTGGAAGAGTTCATAATCCAGTTTGCGCACGCTGGTCACCTGACCAATCAGCAAGTTGGGCGGATAACCGCCGCCCAGTCCGGAGGTCAACACCACATCGCCGGCCTGAACATTGACATCTTGAGAAATCATATCGAGAGTCAGTTCGCCAGTGAGCGAGCCGCTCAAGATGGCGTTGGTGGCCGCGTTTTGCAGACGGACATTGACGACCGAAGCCGAATCGGTGATCAACTGGACGCGCGCGGCTTCCGCGATGACCGCGTCGATCCGTCCGGCCAGGCCCTTTTCGGTCACCACCGGCATGCCGGGGCGAATCCCGTCGTTCGAGCCAATGTTGATGATCACATAATTCAAGAAGGGACTTGGGTCGCGACCGATGACGGTAGCCGCTTTGTAGGTGTTTTCCGGATTGGCACGCGCGAAGTCCACCAGGGCGGCCAGGATTTCCGTTTCGGTAACGCGTTGCTGGAGTTCAATAATTTGCGCCTGCAGGCGGGCAACCTCCGCTTCCAGTTCGGCATTGCGCTGTCGTAGGGCAGCTACCTCGCGCGGCATGGTCAGGAAATCGGTCAGCGCCATATAGCGCGTCGAAACCCACGCCTGAGCCTCCACGAGCCAGCGGTTGAGGCGATCGGTGGCAAAACGCAAATAACCGCCCAGCGCCAGCAGGATGATTCCCAAACTGATCAAGGCCACGATCACGACTTGTAGACGACGTGGGGAAAGGAGTTTCATAGGGAGTCAATCGCGCCGGCGTGAGCGACGTGATTACGAATGACGCGTGCTGCCCCGTTCCAGACCGACCAGATAGCGACTGCGTTCGACAAAATCATCCAGCACCCAGGCGGCGCCGCGCACCACACAGGTCAGGGGATCTTCTGCTACCCAGGCGCGTAGATGGAGTTCGTCGGAGAGGCGGTCGGCCAGGCGTTGGAGCAATGCTCCGCCGCCCGACAGGCAAATACCGCTGTCCATCAGATCGGCTACCGTCTCTGGCGGGGCGTCGTCCAGCGCGTCGCGGACGGTGGACACGATGGTTTGCACGGCAGGGCCGAGCGCCTCGCGTATCTCAATGGAAGAGACCTCGATGGATTCTGGCAAACCGGTGACGAGGTTACGCCCACGCACTTCGGCGGTCTTTTCGACGGGGAGAGGAAAGGCTGAGCCAATCTGCCATTTGAGTTGTTCGGCAATGCTCTCGCCAATCAAAAGGTTATATTTATTGCGGATATAGGAAATGATATCGGCGTTCATTTCATCGCCCGCGATGCGAATAGAGCGGGAAAGGACCACTTCGCCCATGGAAAGGATGGCCACTTCGGTGGTCCCGCCGCCGATGTCCACAATCATGCTGGCATGCATTTCGTCCACCGGCAGGCCAGCGCCGAGGGCCGCGGCCATGGATTCCTCAATCAGATAGGCTTCGCGCGCGCCGGCAGCAATCGCCGCGTCGTAGACAGCGCGCTTCTCGACTTCGGTGACGCCGATTGGAATGCCGATGACCGCGCGTGGGCTCGGCAGGGGGGCCACGGTTTGTTCATGCACCTTGCTGAAGAAGTACTCCAGCATGGCTTCGGTAATCTCGAACTCGGCAATCACGCCATCGCGCAGCGGACGAATCACGTTGATGCTTGCCGGAGCGCGACCGAGCATGTTGCGGGCTTCCTGGCCAACGGCCATGGGCCGTCGGGTGCGTTTTTCAATGGCTACCCAGGAAGGCTCATTGATGATAATGCCTTTCCCTTTGACATATACCAGCGTGTTGGCGGTCCCTAGGTCAATGCCGATATCGAGCGAGAAGAGACCAAGAAGCCATTTGAAAGGGTTGAAGGCCAAGGGTGCGCTCCTTGAGGGATCGTCAGATGACAATGTATTATACCATTGGAGCGATGGAAACCCAGCCGTCGGTGCCGGCTTCCCAGCCTGCACACAAGCAAACGCTACCAGCGCGCCAGGCATGATCGGCCCCGAAATTGCACCAGAATTGCAGCCTGGCATGCAGGCGGGAAAGATTCTTTTGCTCATTCGCGCGCAAACGCGGGTATAATGCGGCAGATTCATCTCTGCTGGCGCCCGGCTTATGGCGTATCCCATCCGGGCACAGTATGCTTTGGATTGGAGGCGTATGCAAGCGTACCAGGGCGTTTTGCAACGTTATGGGCATTTGCTGGACTTGCCGGCGCATACCAGGCCAGTGACTTTACTGGAGGGCAACACGCCGCTGATTCCTGTGCGCAGGCTGGCAGATGAACTGGGGGGTGGCTTTGAGTTGTTCGTCAAGTTCGAAGGGACGAATCCCACCGGTTCGTTCAAGGATCGCGGCATGACAGCGGCGGTCAGCGAGGCGGCCGGGCGGGAGGCAAAGGCGGTGATTTGTGCCTCGACAGGGAATACTGCCGCCTCGGCCGCGGCCTATGCCGCTCGCGCTGGGATGCGCGCCATTGTCCTGATCCCGCAAGGCAAAGTTGCAGCCGGTAAACTGGCCGGCGCGCTGGCTTATGGCGCGCAAGTGGTTCAGGTGGATGGCTCGTTTGACGACGCCTTGAGCATGGTGGTGGCAATTACCCGGAAACATCCCATTTGCCTGGTCAACTCGCTCAACCCGTATCGCATCGAGGGGCAAAAAACAGCCGCTTTTGAAATTTGCGATGCGTTGGGGGCCGCCCCCGACTGGTTATGTCTGCCGGTGGGCAACGCCGGCAATATTACTGCCTACTGGGCCGGTTTCCGTCAGTATCACGCCCTGAACTCCAGCGGTCTGCCCCACGTGCTCGGCGTTCAGGCGGAGGGCGCGGC
Organism: Anaerolineales bacterium; assembly: GCA_034434255.1. Taxonomy (GTDB): domain Bacteria; phylum Chloroflexota; class Anaerolineae; order Anaerolineales; family Villigracilaceae; genus UBA877. Next base: position 7,145 of record DAOTZT010000044.1, read on the forward strand.
GCCGCTGGTGCTCGGCCATCCGGTGGACAAGCCGGAGACCGTGGCGACGGCCATTCGCATCGGGCGGCCTGCACGCGGCGAACAGGCTTTACAGGCGGCGGAAGATTCGGGCGGACGGATTATTGCGGTCAGCGACGAAGAAATTTTGAACATGCAGCGTCTGCTGGCGAGGCTGGAGGGCATTTGGGTTGAGCCGGCTTCGGCAGCCGGGCTGGCCGGTCTGGCGCACGAGATTGTTGCCGGGCGATTCCCGGCCCGGGGCAAGCGGATCGTGGCAATCTGCACCGGCCATGGCCTGAAAGACCCCGATATCATTACTCGCGATGTCGTCAGGCCGCTGGTTGTGCCGCCGCGTCTGGAGGCTTTGGAAGAGGTGATTCTCTCATGAAACGGGTCTGTGTGCGTGTGCCGGCAACTACGGCAAATTTGGGACCGGGCTTCGACGCGGTTGGCCTGGCACTGGATTTGTGGAACGAGACGGAGTTCGTGCAGACAGGGGACGACGGCTGTGTCATGACCATTCGCGGCGAGGGGGAAGGGATTTTGCCTGCCGATGAACGGAATCTGATTCTGGCGTCGGCGCTGCAAATCTTCTCGCTGGTGGGCAAATCGCCGCCGGGAATGCATATCCACTGCCTCAACCGTATTCCGCTCGCCTCCGGCCTGGGTTCGAGTTCCGCTGCAATGCTGGCCGGCATGTTGGGCGCGAATGCTCTACTGGGCGAGCCGTTTTCCCGCCAGGAGATTCTCACCATGGCGGTTGAGAACGAAGGCCACCCGGATAATGTGGTTCCGGCCATGTTGGGCGGCCTGGTGGCGTCGGCGTTTCAGGACGGCAAGGTCGTGGCGCGAAAACTGGTGGTCAGTCCGTTGGCGATTACGGTTGTGTTCCCGAATTTTTACTTTCCGACGCAGGCGGCGCGAGAGATTTTGCCCGCATACGTGGCACGGGAGGATGCCGTCTTCAACTTGAGTCGAGCGGTGCTGGTTATCAAGGCATTGGAGACGGGCGATCTGGCCTTGTTGGGCGAGGTCATGGAGGATGCCTTGCATCAGCCCTATCGTCTGCCGCTGCTTCCGGGCGCGCGGGAGGCCATGCGGGCGGCCAGGGAGGCTGGCGCCAGCGCGGTGGCTCTGTCTGGAGCAGGCCCGAGCCTGATTGCCTTTTCGGGTCAGCCGGCTGAGGCGCAGATTGGCCTGGCCATGCAACAGGCGTTTGCGCAGGCCGGGCTGGCTGCGCGTATTTTTTCCTTGAACATCAGTCAGAGCGGCGCCAGCGTGGTCGAGAAGTCGCTGCCGGATGAGCGGCGGCTTGAACGGTTAAGCGTGGAAGAGGAGGAGAGAGGGTAAGACGCAGGATATAAAGCGCAGGGAACTATGTAGCCCTGTCTCAAAACCGTTGTGCATGTCATGGCGAGGAGCATTCTTGGCGACGAAGCAATCCCCAGGCGGTCCATTTCGCCTGATAAAGGGGAGATTGCTTACCCTTCGGGTACGCTTCGCGGTCGCCAAAAAATGGCTCGCCATGACGTGGCTGAGTAGTTACATTTCGACAATGGTTATTGTGGACTATTTTTCTATAAAAAATGATAATTCTCTTAAAAAGTCACGAGCCTAAACGGGAAAACTTCACGGAATTATTGAGTTGCCTGCGCAGACTTGTCCACCGAACCGGCAAAGTCAAGAACGGCCTGCCGCACTTGTGGGAAAGAGGGCGTATTGGCAAACACCAGTTCATGCGCGGCGCGGACCTCGAGGCTGGTGACCGGCCCCTTCAACCGCTGCACCAGCCGACGGGTATCTGCAGGGCGAACGGTGACATCCTCGCTGCCCTGGATCACGAGGGTGGGACAAGAAATTTTCGCAGCCGCGCGATACGCCGCCACGCCCACTTTGCGTAACTCATCAAACATCGCTACCGGCACAACAAACTCGCGGATGGCAGCAATCGTCGCCGGGTCGCTGAAATCTACTTCGGGCAGAAAATCGCGGATATTTTCCAGCAGGCGGGGGTCATCAATTTCGGTTTTAAACATGCGGAAGGGTTTGACGCGCGGGAAAATGTATTTTAAAACCGGTAAAAGCGCCCAGATGAGGCCGCGGTTGCGCCAGAAGGGTGCCAGCAAGACCAACCTATCCACCGGGAAACGAGCCGCCGCCGAAAGGGCCACTGCCGCGCCCATCGAGTGACCGACAAGCAAAAGAGGGGCGTGGTCGGCCCGGAGGGAGGCCAGCGCGTCCAGCACGGCATCCAGCCACTCGGTCCAGCGCCGGGACGGGAGAGTCTCAATCTGCGCACCGAAGCCAGGGAGCAGGATGCCGCGGCAGGTCCAGCCGCGTTCGTGCAGGGCCCCAGCCAGCGGGCGCATTTCAAACGGGGTGCCGGGGTAACCATGCACAAGGAGGGCCGCCGGCCGTCCGCCTTCGAGAAGGAAATCTTGATGTTCGGGGTTAGAAAAGTGGGTAAAGGGCAGCATAAAACTTAAACCAGGTTGGCAGGACAGGTTAGAAACCCGAAGCAGAAAGGGCAGGTTCTGGAAATGACCAGAGACCTGCCCTCAAAATCGTTGACTTGCCTTCAGACATGGCAGGTCAGAGACCTGCCCTACAGTTTTGTTCTACTTATCTTCAGCGATTTGCTTGCCGCTGTACTTGAGGGCCACGTGGGCAGCGGCCAGGCGGGCAATCGGCACGCGGAAGGGCGAGCAGGAGACGTAGTTGTTGCCGATGATGTGGCACCATTCGATGGAGTCGGGATCGCCGCCATGTTCACCGCAGATGCCCACTTCGAGTTCGGGGCGGGTCTTGCGGCCTTCATTGATGGCCCACTGCATCAGCCGGCCCACGCCTTCGCGGTCGAGGGTCTGGAAGGGGTTCTTGGGCAGGATGCCCTCGGCGACGTACTTGACCAGGAAGTTGCGTTCGGCGTCATCGCGCGAGTAGCCAAAGGTCATCTGGGTCAGGTCGTTGGTGCCGAAGGAGAAGAATTGGGCCAGTTTGGCGATTTCGCCAGCCGTGACGGCGGCGCGCGGGATTTCGATCATCGTGCCGAATTTGTATTCGAAGTGAACGCCCTTCTCAGCCATGACGGTGGAAGCGATGCGCTCGAGACGCGGCTGAATCCATTCGAGTTCCTTGACCGTGCCAGTGAGCGGGATCATCACTTCGGGTTTGACAACGATGCCACGCAGGGTGCAGTTGGCAGCGGCTTCGAAGATGGCACGTACCTGCATCTCGACGATTTCGGGCATGTAGATGCTCAGGCGAACGCCGCGCAGGCCCATCATCGGGTTGGATTCGTGCAGGGCTTTGATGGACGCCAGCAGTTTCTCTTTGGCGGCCAGTTCTTGCGGGTCGCCGCCCTTGACGCGCAGGGTGATGACTTCCTCGAGCAGTTTTTCTTCGTCGGGCATGAATTCATGCAGGGGCGGGTCAATCAGGCGGATGATGACCGGGTAGCCGTTCATCGCCTCGAACAGGCCTTCAAAGTCGGAGCGCTGAGAGGGCAGGAGTTCGTCGAGGGCCTGCTTGCGTTCTTCAGGGGTCTCAGCCAGGATCATGCGCTGGACAATGGGGAGACGTTCGGGTTCGAAGAACATGTGCTCGGTGCGGCACAGACCAATGCCGACGGCGCCATAGGCGCGGGCGCGGCGGGCATCCTTGGGATAATCGGCATTGGCCCAGACCATCAGGCCGCGGCTCTTCTCGCCGGTCGGCAGGACGCGGATGTCGGGGCGGGCAGCGATCTCATCGGCCCACTGCAGGAGGGTCATCAGTTCGGTCTGCTCTTCGAGGCTGGGGGCGGTGGTGGGGATTTTGCCAGCATAGACTTTGCCGGTAGTGCCATCTACTGAAATCCATTCGCCTTCGCGGATGACCCGGTCGCCGATGGTCATCTGGCGCTTTTCCAGGTCAATCTTGATTTCGCTGGCGCCGACGACGCACGGGATACCAAACTGACGGGCGACAACCGCGGCGTGGGAGGTGGCCCCACCTTCGCTGGTGAGGACGCCCTTGGAGGCGATCATGCCATGCACATCATCCGGCTTGGTAAAGGGACGGACCATGATGGTGTCTTGCTTGTGTTCTTTGGCCATCTTCTCGGCGGTATCGGCGTCGAAATAAACCTGGCCGACGGCCGCGCCCGGCGAGGCGTTGACGCCCTTGGCAAGGTAAGCGCCGGTCTTTTCGGCCTCTTTGAGCGCCTTTTCGTCGAACTGCGGATGGAGGAGGGTATCCACGTTTTCGGTGGTGACGCGGAGAACCGCCTCTTCCTTCGTAATCAGGCCTTCGTTGGCCATATCCACTGCGATTTTGATGGCGGCTTTGGCGGTGCGCTTGCCGTTGCGGGTCTGAAGCATCCACAGTTTGCCGCGCTCAATGGTGAACTCGACATCCTGCATGTCCTTGTAGTGCTTTTCCAGTTTGGCGGTGATGTCCATGAACTGGCGATAGACGTCGGGCATGGTTTCAGCCATGTGTTCGATGGGATCGGTGTTGCGAATGCCTGCCACCACGTCCTCGCCCTGGGCGTTGAGCAGGTACTCGCCCATCATCTTCTTCTCACCGGTGGAGGGGTTGCGGGTGAAGGCAACGCCGGTGCCGGAGTCGAAGCCCATGTTGCCGAAGACCATGGTCACGATGTTGACAGCCGTGCCGAGGTCATCAGAAATGCCGGTGGCGCGGCGGTAGTCAATGGCGCGCTTGCCCATCCAGGACTCGAAGACGGCCTTGGTAGCCAGTTCGAGTTGTTTGTAGACATCCTGCGGGAAGTCAGACCCGACGCCCTTTTTATAGACATCCTTGAAGATAGCGACCAGGGCTTTCCAGTCTTCGGCGGTCATTTCGGTGTCGAGTTTGTAGCCTTTTTTGGCCTTGTACTCAGCCATGGGATGTTCAAAGGCCTCATCCTCCAGGCCGAAGACGGTGGTGCCAAACATTTCAATCAGACGGCGGTAGGAATCCCAGGCGAAGCGCGGGTTGTCGGTCAGTTTTGCCAGACCTTCCACCACCTCGTCATTGAGACCGATGTTCAGGATGGTGTTCATCATGCCAGGCATGGAGAACTTGGCACCCGAGCGGCATGAGACGAGCAAGGGGTTGGAGGGGTCGCCGAACTTCTTGCCGGTTTTGGCTTCGACCACCTTGAGGGCTGCGAGTTCCTGCTCCCACATTCCTTCCGGGAATTGACCGGTCTTGCGGAATTCGTTACACGCTTCGGTGGTAACGGTGAAACCGGGGGGGACGGGGACGCCGGCGCGGGTCATATCGGCCAGACCGGAGCCTTTCCCACCCAGCAAGCCGCGCACGCCATCCCACGAACCGGCGTACTTCTCGGCTTCTGCTACTTCATCAAAAAGGTAAACCCATTTCTTTGCCATGATTGGCCTCCTGAAAAAAGTTTAATTGCAATCGGGTGATGAGTCCACCGCACAAATCTTTTTTTACCACAAAGGGCACAAAGGAGCACGAAGTTTTTTGAAACAATTGTGTGCCAAAATTCAAAGGTTTTCGCCTTTGAGAAATCCTTTGTGTACCGCGTGTCCTTAGTGGTGCAGACCTTGTTGCAGTAGAGTTGATGATTTTTCCGAAAAATACCAAGCGGTAAGTTTACCACAGAGTAAGGTCTTTCAAGATGGCAATTTTCCCCAATCCTATGGTTTTCTCAAAGTCCCTGGATGCCCTGGGCGAAACACGGCAATTGAGAATTTTGACCGCTGAGACGCAGAGTTCGCAGAGATTTTTTGTGGTTTTCTCTGCGTTCTCAGCGGCTCTGCAGTAAAAGATTTGACTTTGAGAAAACTAAGAAGCAAAGAGAGATGGTTT
>DAOTZT010000045.1:0-20865 GCA_034434255.1 Anaerolineales bacterium
CGACAATGCTCTCTTCCAGCGGACGGGCCAACTCATACCCCTCTTCCAGGGCCGTTTCCACCGTTTCGCTATTCAACTCGTAACCATATAAATCCGCAAACAGGCAGCAGATTTGCTCCAATGGCATTTTATGATCCACCGACAGTTTGGTCACCAAGGCGCGTACTCCCGCCCCATATTGCACGCTTGCTCGTACGTCCGGCGGATACTCACCCTGCTGAACGCAGCCACAGCATTCGATTTCGCCAATCTGGTGTTCCGTCACTTCCAGTTTCGGCTGCGGTAAGTCGAATACCTGCCGCTTGCTCACTACTCGCCTGGCTCTCTCTCCCTCGAACGACCGACCGCAGCGACTGCATTGTTTTGGTAAATGCACCACAACTTTATCCGCTTTCTCCACCGCACGCAGCGTTCTGCCTGTATGCCCTTTTTGTCCCCCAAAGTTTTGCTTTTCTTTTGGCAAAGCAGATGTCACTTTTTTCTTGCGGTATCCGTCACTCGAAGGGGGTTTGTGGCTATTGCTGCTATTTGTTCCCAACTTACGACGAAGCTCCGCATTCTCTGCTTGCAGCCGAGCATTCTCTGCTTGCAATCGAGTATTCTCCGCTTGCAGCTGAGCATTCTCCGCTTGCAACCGTTCGATTTCTGCCCGCAGATGTCTTGTCTCTTTTTCCACATCCTCAAGCCGCAAGAGCAGGGCGGTTGTCGTCAATGCTGTTGGTTCTGGCATGGGTATAGTTTAATACCGTTCAGGGTCAAATGGGTAGGTAGTTACAATTCTCAGGGAAATTGAACCGCAGAATCCGGAGGGATATTTTGGCGCCGGTCAGGTTTATATTTACATGGGACGTCCAGCCGATGCCATCCCGCTGCTGAAGGTCGCCGAGGACATCTACTCGTCTTCCGACGCTTACCCGGTGGAATATCTGCGGGATACGCAATATATGCTGGCTACGGCCTATTTCCTCAAGGGCGAGTACGAATTGTGCCGGGACTATGCCGAGCCGCTCTACCCGATTCTGGAAACAGATGATTGGATCAACTACATGCTCGGCGTGAGTTATCTGGATGAGACTATCTACGATCTGGAAAAAGCGCGCTTTTATCTCCTGCGCGCCCAGGAACTCGGCATGGAACTCTCCCCAGAAATCCTGAAAGCCATCGGCGAATAACCCTCCCATGGGCCCCAAACTCACTCCCAAGATCATCCTCGAAGCACGCGCCTGACCTTCAAGACCGAGATTGCCTTTGCCCTCAACGAGCATCCGCGCCTGGTCGGCCCGCGCAAATACCGTTACCATTCCCCCCTCATCTCAGCGGAATGGTGCGCTTTCACCAACTTTCCTTGGGGCCGGGGGCTGATCAACTTCGAGCCGCACGAGGAAGCCCTGGCCATGGAGACTTACGCCGCCTGGGTGCGGCTGTTCGAACTCCAGCGCTACTACTCCTGGATCGTGGACCGCTTCCACATCTCAACCCGCGCCTACCAACTCCAAACTTACGGCAAAGACTACGATTTTGGCTGGCTGGAGGCGCGCCTCGTGCCGCTCAACTTCCGCCTTGTCTTCCTGCACCGCTTGCCTGAGTCGTTCGCCGCGGCGCGCCAGGAACGGCTGAAGGTTTCCGGCAAACCGGACCAGTACGACGACCTGTCGGTCTTCGTCCGGGAACAGGAACTGATGCGGCGGCTGGTGGGCGAGTCGCGCCTGCCGCGGCTGGAAGTGGACATCTCCGACAACGACATCCCGCGCGCCGTGGAGCAAATCGCTGACTGGATGGAAGCCACCGGCGGGCTGTGGATGGAAGGGTAATTATCCCCAAAAGACGAACGGACAACAGACAGGTACCATCGAGAACGCCTGCGACATTCAGGCCCTGGGCTTGAAACATGGTTCCTTCTGGGGTTGGCTGGATGCCCACTACCCGCTGCCTCTGGATGAGTGGGGGGCCGTCTTCTGCCGCCTCTTTGTCTTCACCGGCTGGGGAATCGTGGGCGAATTCTGGCTCTCAAGCGGCTGCCTGCCGGGCACCTACGACCTGGTTTGCCGGTTCATGACAGACTCTTGTCCTCCAGCCTCCCTGGGCGCGCCAGAATGCATTCGGGAGGATAAAAATTCAGACCTTTTGGGGGATAGGTTTGCCCGAAATAAACCGGACAAATAAGATATAATTTTATAAAAATACATTCCCTGGTGAACTGACCGTATGCCTGGAGCAGGCAGATTTCGCCAGGCTTGGAGAAATTGATGAGACGCGCTTCCTTTCAGATCATTTCATTTGTACTCCTGCTGGTATTGACTGCCTGCAACCTGGGCGGTGCCGGCAGCCCCCTTCCGCCGGCCACAAACCCGGCTGACTCTGCCGGGAGCACCCCTGCCTCGCCGGCCGGGGAACAGGAATTCGACCCGGGTCTCCCGCCCCCCCCCAGTCCGCGACCTGGTGGGAATTTATGAAGAAAAGGTCGCCTCCGGTGAGTGGAGCGAGGGGGAAGGCCTGGTGACCATGCTGCGCCTGTTCGCCGGCGAGATCGATCCGGCCGCGGCGGCAGTGGATTCCGCCAACCTGCTGGAGAATGAAGGCACAGGGATTTTCTCTCTGGCGAGCGAGTACCTTGAGACCGGCACAGACGAGAACAGCAAGGCCGAGATCACCCGCCTGCTGGAAATGCTGGTTCCCTCCCAGGAGGCCCTGCTGCGCTATTCGCAGGCAAGCGGCGCCCAGTCAACAGGCGGCGGCAGGGTAGCCGCCCCCCAAGTGCTACAGGCCGCCGACTGTGCCACCCTCTGGCGCAGCGGCTTTCCGGATGACCGCACTCCATCTTTCCCCTGCTTCCTGGCCAACTCCCAGGTGATCAACGGCAATACCTACCAGGTCTTTTTCCCGGCCGCCTGGCAGGGAGACGCCTCCAAGATCATCTACTACGAACTCACCCGCCAGGCCATTGCCGACTCTGTTTCTGTCATGCAGGCCTATGGCGCGATGCGCCCAATCTACTTCGTTTTCAGCATCCTGGCGGACCCCGATACTCCGCTCTCGACCCTGGCAGCCGCCGAAATAGCCCGCTTCCACCCCGGCAGCGAGGCCTGCCCGGTGCTTATCTACCCGCTCAGTCTTTCCATGTCCGAGTCGAACTACAAGCAGACGATTGCCCACGAGATCTGGCACTGCTTCACCGCCTTCAACCTGAGTAGCCAGCTGGGGGCTGGGTATGCATCCAGTAAATGGTGGGAGGAAAGTTCAGCGGAATATTTCAGCAACCTGGTTTATCCGAACGCCGACTACGAATACCGCTGGCTGGATGATTTTAACAGCCTGTCGCTGCGCAGACCGCTGACCGAGATGAGTTATGAGAACTTCATTTTCATGCAGTACCTCGGCAACCGGCTGGGACCGGCGGGGGTGGTTGATTTTTTACGGTCCATGCCCACTGAGCCTGGACTCGATAAGCAACTGGCCGCCCTGGCCGCCTACCCCGATATCGCCAACCTGTTCGAGGAATTCACCCGCCAGTTCATGGATGTACGGATCGCTGATACCTCCGGGCGCATTCACGCCTATACCCCCCAATTCGTTGATGCCGGACGGCAGGGAGTTGCCGGAACCGTCGAGGTCGGGTACAAATCCTTTGTCCCCCGCCGCTACAAGGTGGTCTTTGAGAACGGGAAACTCTACAACCTCAGTCTGCCCACCCCGCCAGCCGATGCCCGGATGAGTTTCCGCCACGCCATGGCCCCCGGCCTGTGGAATCCTGTTCCTCTCGAGATTGACGCCGGCTGCAACGACCTGGAACTGGTCTTTTACATGATCGGGGTTGGCTCGCAACAGGGCCTGCAGACAACCAATGCCAACATCACGGCGGAGTCCTCTGTTTGTACGGCTGGCTGCCTGGTGGGCACCTGGGAGATGGACAACGATATCTACATGCAATACATGCGCACCTTCTTCCCTGATCCGGTCAACGACCCTTTGGTCCAATGGGTGGGTGGAACCGCCCTGATGATCTTCGATGATCGCGGCCACGCGACGGTTGAATACCAGAATCTCACCGTCAGCCTGCTCCTGCCGGAGATGGAAAATTTGTTGGATCAAATAGTCTCCCCCGAGATGCGCGTTGTGATGAATGGCAATATCAACGCCACCTATTTGGCCACCGAGACCACCATCACCAGCACACGTACCAGCACCAACCTGGTTTTCACAACACGGCTCTTCCTCGATGGCAACCAGGTTGATGTGCCGGTCACCAGCCCGATCAGTGATGGCGACTTTGCTGGTGTAGCCACCGCAAGCCCGGCCCAGTATTTGTGTGAAGGTGACGTCTTATTGATCGAAACACCGGCGCCTGGCAACCCGGTGCTGGTCTGGCGCCGCCTCTCACCGTGAATCTTCCCCCGTCCATCCGTCCGTTTGTTCCCGCCCGGCCTCCGGGCGGGAGTTTTTTAACCTTTGCAGGGTGATTGCTTTGTCCTCAGCCAAAGGAGCGCCATGAACGAACAAATGCATAAGACCGAGCAAGCCGTAAACAGACAAGGCTTGGTGGACGATTCCCTGGTCTTGTCCTGGTCGCCCTGATACGGGTGGCCACCGGCGGGCTGTGGATGGAAGGGTAGCCAGCCCAGAATTCGGAACGACAACGGACAGGCGCAGGCCTGTCTGTTGTGTTTTTCATCAGACGTTGCGGGGCGGATGGACTCGTGGATTTCTTTTTTGCTGAAATTTTTACTGCCTATTGACATGATATTGAAAATTTGCTATCATAATACTGAAAATTTTTGATATTTAGAAAAGAGTTGCCCATGCCCAACATTGGCCTTCGTCTACGGGAATTGCGCCTGGGGCGCGGTCTCACCCTCGAGCAGGTGGCCGCCGACACCGGCCTGTCGGTCTCCTTCCTCAGCATGCTGGAGCGCGACAAGGTCTCCGTCAGTGTGGATAACCTCGAAAGACTGGCGCGCTATTACCAGGTCCACATGGTGCATTTCTTCAGCGGCGAGGCCGATAGCCCCGTGCTGGTCACCCGCCGCGCCGACATCCTGCGTCGCCTGACCGAAAACGGTGAGACGCCGGCCTCGGTTACCTTGCTGGTCAACCGCCCCAACCCGCGCATGGAACCGCTCCTCGTCCACATTGCGCCGGGGCGCGAGGAGCCGCACTTCCGCCAGCACGACGCCGATACGCTGGTGTACCTGCTCAGCGGGCGCGCCCGTCTCATCTCCGAAAGCGGCGAAGAGATTTTCCTGGAGCAGGGCGACCTGGCTTACTACGTTAATCTGCCGCACCGGCGCTTCGCCAACGCCAGCCAGACCGAGCCGCTGGTGATGGTGGTCATCACTGCCCCGCCCACCAGTTCCCTGGATGAGTTGCTCAAAGCCCGGCAGGGTTCCTGGATGATGGGAGAATCGAAATAAGAATCTGCACTTTCGCCAATTTTGTTTAACCGCCATATATGGTAGCAGGCAAAGCGTCAAAGTACAAAATATGGCGGCTTTCTCCCCGAAAATTTCGCATAAACCATAAAAAGGCGAAACTACAGTAAGAATTTACCGCGCTTGGGCGCGGTATTTTTTTTGCTGAAAGGAGAGCCGATGTATTACGACGAGTTCCACAACCACAAATGGGCGCGCAATCTCAAGCACGCCCGCCAACTGCTGGCCGAGAACCGCCTGGAGGCGTTTTATCATGGCGAAGACCTGCCGGATGACGACGTGTATCCGGGCATGCGCGTCATGGCTGCCTACTGGGTTTCGGTCGAGCACGAAATGAAACTGCGTTTCCGCACCCTGCTGAAGGGCGCCGGTCACCCCGAATGGGCAAGCGACCCCGAACTGACCGCCCAGGCCGACGAATTCCATGCCCGCTACCTGGCTGACATGCGCGAACTGGTCGCCCGCGACGGCATCGTCCCGCCAGAACGGATAGACGCCCTCGCCGCCGTCGGCTGGGAGACCCCCGCCGACTGGGCCGAGCAAATGCGCGTCTGGCAGGACGCTTCGCTCGCCGCCCTCGAAAGCGGACAGTTCCCGCCCGACCTGGCCGAGAAGTGGTTCGATTCCTGCCTGCGCTCGGTAGCCAACTACAACCGTTATCTCATCTGGGGCGGGATCAACGCCGCTGGCCTGGTGCGCCGCGAAGGGCCAGAGGCGCTGCGCCGCGCCGTGGACGCCACCGCCGAGGAGTTCATGTGGGCGGTCAGCAAGGAATTCTTCGCCACCGTATTGCCAGCGGCTGGCTTCGAGGACATCGGCGACCTGATGGAACTCGGCCTGCGCGGCATGTACGCTGACCAGTATTACCGCAAGGGCGAAGACCGCGAAGAGGGCGAGAAGACCATCCGTCAAAGCATTCTCAAGAACTGCGAACTGGCCGGAATCTACTACCGCGTCGCTGAATGGAACGGCCTGCCCCGCCTGGCGCTCGGCTACGGCATCTGCCGCTACTGCGAGGTGCATGGCCAGGCGACGATGATGATCACCATGCCGCCGATGGTCTCGCCGCAATACCGCCGCATCGTCTCGCTGGGCATGGACGGCGAGGCCTGCCTGTTCGAACTGACCACTGTGCCGGCGGATGACATGGAACGCATCCTGACCGTCCAGGAGAAAATCTTTGGGCCGGTCGAATAGACTGGCTGCTCAACCTAATTTTCAAGAAAAGGAGAAACTATCATGTCCACAATCAAAGAAGTCATGCAAAGCCTGCCCAGCCTGTTCAAGCCCGAAAAGGCCAAAGGCTGGAACCGCGTCATCCTGTTTGACCTGCAGGGCCAGGAACCGTCCAAGTGGACCCTGACCATCCAGGACGGCACCGCCACGGTCGAGGAAGGCCAGACCAAGGAGCCAAAACTGGTCATCAGCGGCAACAGCGAGCACATCGTGCAGATGTTCACCGGCGAAGTGCCGCCGATGAAACTGGTCAACGCCAAACTGCTGAAGATGAAAGGGCCGATGATGGACGCCATCGCCTTCTCTGGCCTGTGGAACCTGCCCAAGAAGTACTAAACCGACCATGAGACGGAGACCAGAGACGATGAGCCAGCCTGTGGCGCGCCGCGTCTTCGGTCTCACAAGGAGGTCACTTTGAACACAGGCATTCTCTCCTACGGCGTGGCTTTGCCGCGCTATCGCATCGAAGCCGGGGAGATTTGGAAAGTCTGGAAAAATATCTCCCCTACCTTCTTCGACATGCTTTCGATCGGCGAACGCGGCGTGTTGGGACCCGAAGAGGACACCCTGACCCTGGCCGTCGCGGCCGCCAAACAGGCCCTCGAACGGAGCGGCATCGCCGCCGAACAAATCGGGGCACTGTTCCTGGGCAGCGGCACCAGCCCCTATGCCACCAAAGCCGCCGCTGCGGTCATGGTGGACGCCCTTGGCCTGCCGAACCACGTCCTGGCGGCAGACATCCAGTGTGCCGACAAATCCGGCTCCACTGCCCTGTGGCTGGCAGCCGGTCTGGTCGAGTCTGGCCAGGTCGAATACGCCCTGGTCGTTGCTGCAGATACCATCAACCGCCACACGCAGCCGGGCATGGTGCTGGAATATGTCGCTTCGGCGGGCGCGGTGGCCTTTTTGCTCGGCAAGGAAAATCCGATTGCTGTGCTGGAAGCCCTGGCTACCCACACCCATGACCAGAACGACTACTTCCGCGTCGAAGGCGAGCGTTTCATCCAGCCGGGGGCCGGATTTTACGGCTGGGTGGCCAACTGGGGCTTGCTGGAGCACGTCGTCCCGGCCGGGCAGGCGCTCTTCCAGAAGACCGGCCTCACCCCGGCCGATTTTGCCAAGTTTGCCGTCCCGCAAAAGACCGGCATCCGCCCGCTGATGACGATGGGCAAACTCGAACTCGACATGATGCAGGTCCTGCCCTACGTGCTGACTGCCCAAATCGGCGACTGCGGCGCGGCGGGTGTTCCGCTCTCGCTGGCGCACATCCTCGACTTCGCCGAGCCGGGCGAACGTATCGGCGTGATTGACTACGGAGCGGGCGCGGGATGCGACGCCTGGTCGCTGGTGACGACCGAGGCCATCGCCGAGCGCCGCCCGCAGAGCGGCCTGGTCATCGAGCAACTGGACGACAAAATCATGGTGGACTACGCGACGATGACGAAGTACGAGCAGAAGTACATGCCGCCTTTCCTGGCGAAAATGATTCTGGCCGACCGCGGCATGGGGCTGATTGACCCGCAGAATCCCATTGCCCGTGAGCCGTTTCAGCCGCGCCAGTTGATCGATTCGAACGGCTCGTTCACCAACCGCGCTGGCAAGCCTTACGTGGAGTGCAATGTCAAATGGGTCAATCCTGTCAAAAAGAACCCCTGGGATCATGGCTACTTTGACAATGTCATCTTTTCGTATAGTTGTCATTGCGAGGAGCGTTTTTTGCGACGAAGCAATCCCCTCGCAAACCAGGAGACTGCTTCGCTTTGCTCGCAGTGACAAAATGCGTAGAGTTTATAGAACAAGAGTTTAACTTGACATTGTCAAAATACTGATAAAGAGGACCTTACGCATTTGTATCGCTCCTTTGGATTTATTCAACGACATCGGTCATCATCATCAAGCCGCCCGGCTCGACATTGTCGTTGGTGGTGTGATGCAGAATGTGACAGTGCAGCATCCATTGACCTGTTTCTGTGGCAATGAACTCGATGTCATACCGTTCGCCCGGCGCAACGCTGACTGTATCCTGGTCAATTGTGCAGCCTCAGGCACAGGATGCCCATCCACGGCGACAATTTTGAACGGCATGCCATGCAGATGCATGGGATGGATGAACTGTCCGATGGCAATCAAGCGTAGGCGGACGCGCTCGCCCTTTTTGACGGTGATGGTCTCGGTGGCTGGAAATGCCTTGCCGTTGATGGTAAAGTAATTCGGCTCCATGCCGCTCATCGGCATGGCGGCAAAAGTCTGTCCGCCGCGCACCAGCCACTCTGAAATCATCAATACTTTATCCATTGCTGGCGGGTTGGCCTCGGGTTCCCTGGGGTCAATGAGAAAGGGCGCATACAGCCCAGCCATCACCTGCACATCGCCCTCATAATGGGAGTGATACATGAACGTTCCGGCAGGCCTGGCGGTGAACTCATACGTAAACGTTTCGCCAGGTTGAATTGGCTCCTGAGTGACGCCCGGTACGCCATCCATGGCGTTCGGCACTTCCACGCCGTGCCAGTGGATGGTGGTCGGAACGGGCAATTCGTTTCGCACGATGACCCGGACCCGGTCGCCCTCGGTGACGCGGATCATCGGTCCCGGCACCGTTCCGTTATAAGTGAACGCCGTAACGGTCACACCATCCAGAATGGGCCATTGCACCGCTTTCGCCGTTAGCTCGAAGACCTTGACCCCATCCTCCAGGCGATATTCGAGGGGCTGCCCGCCCTCGCTTTGCGTGGCAGGCTGAACGTTCGGTGCGGTGATTGGCTCCATCATGTGCGACGCTTCGGGGTTCTCCATCATCATGCTGCCGGGTGTCGCCGTAGCCATTGGCGCACCCCCCCTGGGCATGACCTCAGTGGGAGCGGCGGCTGGGGCGCAGGCAGCCAGCAGGAACAACAGCGTCCATATCCAAAACCATCCTTTTTTCATCTTACTTCTCCGTTGACTTGAATGCGGCAGAGTATAAGAAATGCAACAGGCTTTTACCAGCGCAAAATTGCGCGGCAGCAATAAGCCAAATGGCTTATCGCGGGAGCGCCGGCAGGTTCGCCTTCAATGCCGCTTGAACCGCGCTCATCAACCTTGCATCTGCCCTCTGTCCTGTCCCTTCTGCAAACGAAACCCACGTGACACCCTGATTGCCATTCAAGATCAACGTGAGCGGCTCCTCCGCTTTGCCATAGACCAGCAGCACCACCATCTGGCAGTCGCATTCGGCTGTGCCGTGAGGCGGGCAGGGACACTCGCTCAACGCGTGACGCGCCGATTGCAGGTCGAAGGTTTGCACGGCGCGCAGTCCGGCTTGCGCCAGTTGAAATTGCACCCGGCGGCAGGCTTTGTCGCAGTCGCAGGGAAAGGTAAGGAAGGGCGAAAGAATCATCGGGCGTCTCGAATGACTTCATTGTACAGAATCATCCGAAACGCCCGAAGAGCCGTCTGACGTATGAAGGAACAGGCAGAATGGCGTATGGTATTTAATTTGGCGTCTGCTCCGTCTCCTGCAAGGCGGCATTGGTGACACCTTCCCCCATGCGTCAACCTGCGCTGACGCCCCGCCAGGTTAATCACCCGCGCGTCCTGCCGCTGCGTTTCCACGCCCTACACCGTCGCGCCGACGGAGATCAGCACGAGCAGGGTGAAGGCGGCAAAGAGCAGAGACAGGCGTGTTTGAAGGCTGTTGAATCTCATGGCACTTCAATTATACAGCCTGCAGCGGGGAGGTAACTACTTTGACAATGTCATCTTTTCGTATAGTTGTTATTGCGAGGAGCGTTTTTTGCGACGAAGCAATCTCCTTGCAAGCCAGGAGACTGCTTCGCTTTGCTCGCAGTAACAAAATGCGTAGAGTTTATAGAACAAGAGTTTAACTTGACATTGTCAAAGTAGTGATTAGTATTGAAGGAGAGCGGCAGGTTACTGTTCTCTACTCTCTAATCCTCTGCTCTCTACTCTCTAATCCTCTGTTCTCTACTCTCTAATCCTCTGTTCTCTATAATTGAGATGTGCAATGCGGGCAGCGGGTGGCTTTGATGGGAATGGTGGACAGGCAATAAGGGCATTCTTTGGTCGTCGGTTCGGCTGGGGCAGGTGCAGTCTCAGGCTTTTTCTGCAGACGGTTGATCGCTTTGACAATAAAGAAAATCGCGGTCGCAATGATGAGAAAGTCAACGACGCTCTGAAGGAACATGCCGTAGTTGATGGAGGCGTCTTTGATTTTCCAGGCCAGACCGCTGAAATTGACTCCTCCTAAAATCAAACCGATGAGCGGCATCAGGATGTCGTTGACCAGGGAGGCGACGATTTTTCCAAATGCTCCGCCGATGATGACGCCTACGGCCAGGTCAATGACATTACTGCGCATGATGAAGGCTTTGAATTCTTTCCACATAGTTTCCTCCTCGGGGATGATGTTGATTTGATTGTACCGTCATGACAGGGTGGTGTCAACGCCCCCTGTCGAAGGGCGCTGGCGAAATGTCGTATAATCGCCTTGACCTACCAGAAAGCGAGGTTTTGACGATGCGTTCTCAACTGCCGGCGATCCTTTTTTCTTTTATCCTTGTTCTCTTGCTCTCTGCGTGTACGGCAACCGAAACAAACGTGCCGGTGACCAGCACGCCCACCGCGACCTCCACGCCTTTACCTCCGCCTGCTGAATTGACGGTCTGCCTCGGCTCTGAACCTCCCAGCCTTTACCCGATTGACAACCCGTCGCTTGCTGCGCAATCCGTCCTGGCAGCGCTTTACGATGGTCCTGTGGATGTTCTCTCTTATCAGGATCAGCCCGTGATTTTGACCACGATGCCCACTCTGGAAAACGGCGATGCTCAGATTTTTCAAACCTCTGTCTATGTGGGCGATGAGGTCGTGGATGCAAACGGCTTGCCGGTTACGCTGACCGCTGGCGTCCGTATTCGCCCGGCAGGATGCCGCAGTCAGGAGTGCGCCATCGTGTACGATGGCAGGTCCGAGGTTCCGATGGACCAGATGACAATCACCTTTCGGCTGATGCCGGGCCTTTCCTGGTCGGATGGTGAGCCGCTCACGGCTGCCGATTCGGTCTATTCGTATGAACTGGCTGCGACCCTTGGGACCTCCTTGCTGGTGGCTCGCACCCAGTCATATGAAGCAGCGGACGACGTGACTGTGCAATGGTGGGGCAAGCCCGGTTACATCGTCTCAGAGTTCGCCTCCACATTCTTCTTTCCGCTGCCGGCTCACGTCTTGAGCAGCCTGCCAGCGGATGCCATTGCCGAGTCTGAGGCAGCCTCCCGCACCCCTCTCGGTTGGGGGCCTTATCAGATTCAGGAATGGGAAAGCGGTTCGCACATTACCCTGACGAAAAATCTGCATTACTTTCGCCGGAGCGAAGGCCTGCCCAAAATTGATGTCCTGACTTTTCGATTTATCTCGGACCCTGAGACGGCGATTTCTGAATTGCTGGCGGGCAAGTGTGATGTCCTCGATGTCAGTGTGTCGCTCGATGGTCAGGTGGCGTTGTTGCAATCCTTAGCGCAACAAGGCCAGATTCAGGCCTTCTTCTCTCCTGTGCCGGTGATGGAGCAACTGGCTTTTGGAATTTCTCCCGCGGCTTACGACAACGGTTACAACCCGCAATATGACCGGCCAGATTATTTCGGTGACGTTCGCGTACGCCAGGCGGTGGCCATGTGCATTGATCGCCAAAGGATTGTAGAGGAAGTGTTGTACGGGCTCTCGTCTGTGCCCCTCTCTTACGTCTATCCTGCTCATCCGTTTTACGCAGAAGATGTGCCGGAGTATCCTTTCGATGTCTCAAAGGCGACTGCGTTATTGGAAGAGGCGGGCTGGCGTGATGTGGACAATAATCCTGCCACCCCGCGCCAGGCCTGGAATGTGCCGGGCATTGCCAATGGGACGCCGTTTGAAGTGGACTATGTCACTACGGGCGCATTCCAGCGGCTCCAGGTCAGCAAACTGGTGGCCGACTCGCTGGCCCAGTGTGGCATCAAAGTCAACCTGCAGTATCTCGAACCATCTCAGTTCTATGCTGCTGGGCCGGATGGTTTGCTTTTTGGGCGTTCTTTTGAGATGGCTGAATTCGCGATGGGCAATCCAGAATTGGAACCGCCCTGTAACTGGTACGCCACTGCCGAAATCCCTGCGCCGGAGAATTTATGGATAGGCACCAATGTCAGCGGTTACAGCAATCCCGCCTTTGATGCAGCCTGTGACACAGCCCAGCAATCTGCCCCTGGGGAGGCGATCCATGCAGACAGTTTTGCGCAGGCCCAGGCCCTTTTTGCGCAGGACTTACCCGTTATTCCTCTTTACTGGCGGGTGAAAATCCTGGCTGCTCGTCCTGAAGTCTGTGGCCTCTCGCTCGACCCGAGTGCAGTAAGTCTATGGAACGTTGAAAATCTTTCTCTGCAGCCGGCCTGCGTTCCATGATCTTTGGATAGATTCTGACGAGTCTCACTTGACTTTTTATTCCTCTTGTGTTAATCTAACTTCGCCGAGTCTTGTTTTGTCTAGAAAACGGCGAATCGTAAGCAAAGGAGGTGATTCTCGGGAAAAAGCCTCACCTTGGTTTTACGCATCTATTGAACCTGTTTACCCATCTCATTTCATAATTTCTCTGGAGGAGAAAGACAATGTCACGTAACCGCTTTATGCTGGTTCTCGGTTTGCTGGTTGTCGCCAGCATGATTCTCTCTGCTTGCGGCGGCAAGACTACTGCTACGCCAGTTGCTACCGAAGAACCCACCCCCCTGCCTGTTACTACCGAAGAACCCACCCCCCCGCCTGTTACTCGCAACGGTGCTTGGGTTGATCGCATTGTGTTCACCAGCATCGATCAGGCCGAGGCTGCTGTGACGCAACTGCAGGCAGGCGAAATTGATGTTTACGCCTACTCGGTCAGCGATCCCAAACTGTTCGAGACCGTGAAGTCAGACCCGAACCTGGCCTACACGACTGCCTTTGGCTCCTACACCGAACTGACCTTCAACCCCGCTGGTCCTGAATTCGCGGATGGCCGTTTGAATCCGTTTGCTGTTGCCAAGATTCGCGAAGCCATGAACTGGCTGATTGACCGCGACTATATTGCTCAGGAAATCTACGGCGGCCTGGCGAAGGTCAAGTACACCTCGCTCAACAGCGCCTTCCCGGATTATGCCCGCTACGTTGATACCATCCGCGCCATCGAGGCCAAGTATGCTTACAATCCTGAAAAGGCCAATGAAGTGGTCACCGCGGAAATGACCGCCCTGGGCGCTGAACTGGTGGATGGCAAGTGGACCTACAAAGGTCAACCGGTGGTCCTCATTGGCATCATCCGCACCGAGGATGAGCGCAAACAGATCGGTGATTACTTCGCCAGCCAGTTGGAGAAACTTGGCTTCACTGTGGACCGCCAGTACAAGACCGTAGCCGAAGCCTCCCCCATCTGGATGCGCTCCAATCCTGCCGATGGTCTGTGGCACTGGTATACCGGCGGTTGGATTACCACCGCAATGAGCCGCGACGACGCCACCAACTTCGGCTACTTCTACACCAACCTGGGCGGCGGCACCCCGCTGTGGCAGGCGTATGTCAACTCGGAAGAGTACTATGACATTGCCTCCCGCCTGTGGACCAACGACTTTGCTTCCATGGAAGAACGCGGTGAACTGTTCGCCCGCGCCCTCGTTCTGGCAAACGAAGAGTCGCAGCGCGTCTGGCTGGTAGATCAGGTCTCCTTCTCGCCCATGTCGGCGAAACTGGAAGTCACCTACGACCTGGCGGGTGGCGTTGCGGGTGCTCAGATCTACCCCTACACCATTCGCTTCAAGGGTCAGGAAGGCGGTACCGTCCGCTGGGCCCAGCCTGGTATTCTGGGTGACCCCTGGAACCCGATTGGTGGCTCGAACTGGATTTACGATGCCACCGTCTACCGCGCCACGACCGACTATGCGGCAATTGCCGACCCCTACACTGGCCTGGCCTGGCCGCAGCGCATTCAGAGCGCGACCGTGGTTGCCAAGACCGGTCTGCCGATTGGCAAGACCCTTGACTGGGTGAACCTCGAGTTCGCGGATGAGATTCAGGTTCCCGCCGATGCCTGGGCGGACTGGGATGCGACTACCCAGACCTTTATCCCGGCCGGCGAGGGCGTGACCGCCAACATCAAGTCGGTTGTCGTCTATGAACCGGATCTCTTCAGCAAGGTGACCTGGCATGATGGCTCGCCGCTCTCGATGGGCGACTTCGTTATGAGCATGATTATGACCTTCGATCCGGCCAAGCCTGAGAGCGCCATTTACGACGAGGCGGCTGTTCCTGGATTTGAAGCCTTCATGTCCACCTTCAAGGGCGTCAAGATTGTCTCGACCGACCCGCTGACCATCGAAACCTACACTGACCAGTACTACCTCGATGCAGAGGCCAATGTTTGGGCCTTGTATCCGAACTACTCCTATGGTACGGCTTCCTGGCACGCTCTGACCCTGGGTATCCAGGCGGAAGCGGATGGCAAACTGGCCTTCACCGCCGACAAAGCCAAAGCCAACAGTGTTGAGTGGATGTCCTACATCAGCGGCCCCAGCCTGGATATCCTGGCTGATTACCTGACTGCGGATGTAGCCAGCCCGTTCATTCCGTACGCTCCTACGCTGGGGCAGTATGTGACTGTGGAAGAGGCTGCAGCCCGCTTTGCGAACCTGCAGGCGTGGTACAACGTCCACCATCACTTCTGGGTAGGCACCGGCCCGTTCTACCTCGAATCAGTCTTCCCAATCGAAGGTTCGGTCGTTTTGGCCCGCTACGAGAACTTCCCTGATCCGGCGGACAAATGGGTGCGCTTTGCCTCCCCGAAGATCGCCGTCGTGGATGTTACCGGCCCCGCCAGCGTTACCATTGGCACGGATGCCACCTTCGATGTCTTCGTGACCTACGAAGATGCGCCGTACCCGCAGGCTGAGATCGGCGGCGTGAAGTTCCTGCTCTTCGATGCCAACGGCAACCTGGTAGCCAAGGGTGATGCCACGGCTGTGGCCGATGGCCAGTATCAGGTCGTTGTCCCGACCACCGGTCTCGCCGCTGGCTCGAACAAACTGGAAGTCGCTGTCACCTCCAAAGTCGTCAGCATTCCGTCCTTCGGCAGCGTCGAATTTGTGACTGCAGCCCCATAACCCGTTTGTGTTGCAATCTGGCAGGGGAAAGAGTTTTCCCCTGCCAGATTTTTATCCTCCTAGGTTTGGAAGGCAAATCATGAGCGAAGAAACTCAGGCCGTAAGCAAAACGAAAACCACTTCTCGAGCGAAGAAACCAGAGACAACTTTTTCTCGGGTAACCCGTTATGTGGCTGTTCGTTTGGTGACCCTTTTTCTAACCGTTGTCGTTGGAGTATTTCTTACAATCATCATTGCCAATATGGGTGGGTATGTAGATACCATCCGACGTGGTGAAATCCAGGAGACCTATCAACAGGCTGCTATTTTGAATCCTGCGATCAAGGCCTTGCCACCAGAGGAGCGTCAGGCGTGGATTGATCAACAGATTCAACTGGCCTATAAGCGTTATGGCCTGGATAAACCTTTCCTTGTGCGTACCTTCAAGTTCCTGAAAGATGCCCTTACCCTCAACTTGGGGCGTTCTCAAAATATGTCCAGTGATACTGGCTCGCGGCAGGTCCGTTTGATCATCCTCGAGCGTATTCCTCCGACCTTGATTTTGTTTGGGACGGTGGGACTGATTCTGTTCTTTGTAGAATTGTTCCTCGCATTGGCACTTTCCCGCCGGTATGGCAGTCTGATGGACAAAATTATTGTCACCCTTGCCCCCCTGAGTTCTGCTCCCGGTTGGTTCTATGGGATTTTCCTGATTTTGATTTTTGCTGCTTTGCTCAAGATTTTGCCTTTTGGTGGCATGGTGGATTCCCCGCCTCCGCCGCGCTGGTCGTTTGAGTATTTTGTCAGTTTGCTCAAACACATGATCTTGCCCACGATGGCCATTGCAGCCAATCAGGTGATTATCAGTATCTATTCATGGCGTACCTTTTTCATGATCTATTCCAGCGAAGATTACGTGGAGATGGCCAAAGCCAAAGGTCTGACTTCGCGCAATATCGAACGCCGTTACGTCCTGCGTCCGACATTGCCCACCATTGTTACCTCCTTTGCGTTTGTGTTGATTGGCATTTGGACCGGCGCGCCTATTTTTGAGACAGTCTTCAACTGGCCTGGATTGGGGCGCCAGATCTATCATGCTGTAGGCCTGTTCGACATCCCCGTCATCGTTGGCGAAACGGTCATCTTTGCCTACTTGCTGGCAATTACTCTGTTTATCTTGGACTTTGTCTATGCCCTGGTTGACCCGCGTGTCAAGGTGGGCGGGCAGGGAGGTTCGCAGGCATGAAAACGTGGCGCAAAAACTTGCAAGAACTTTTCCGATATCCTTCTGCTGTTTTTGGACTTTCCATCATTTTCATCTTGCTTGTGATCGCGATTTACTCGATGATCGCTATCCCCTATGATGAAGCCATTCGCTTGTGGCGGGGTGGCGAGGAAGTCTGGTACAAGAATCCCAAAAACGTGCCGCCTGAGTGGACCAATTTCTTCCGCTCCAAGAAACTTCCTGTTTCGTTTACTCTGAATAGCGCGGATGGAACGGCAGAAAAGATTGTAGAAGAAGGTAGTTCCCAGACGCAAATTACCCTGACTTACACGTTTGACTACCAGTATGATAGTTTTCCCCAGGAAATGATCTTCTATTTCCGCTCCACGCACAAGGAAAAGCAGCCGTTTATTTCGATTTCCTGGTTTACCCCCGATGGCCGTGAAATTCGCATTGCAGATTACGCCATTTCGAACACAAACACCTTCCGCTTTTCGCAGGACGAAAAACTAAAACGCCGGCTCGCAGGCCAGTTCCCTCAGGTCGGTCTCTTCCGCGACCCCAATTCTGATCCTGAAAACCCGGTTGCTTTGCGTGGCACTTATAAAATTGTGGTGACCGCCATTTCCTTCGAAAAAGACGCAACTGTGGATGCTGAGTTCGTGCTTCATGGAGAGGTTGCTGGTTGGGCCGGTACCGATCATCTCCGACGCGATCTGGGAATCGCCATTCTCTGGGGAACGCCGATTGCTTTGATGTTCGGCCTTGTAGCCGCGATGGGAACCAGTGTACTGACCATGCTTATCTCTGCTGTTGGCACCTGGTATGGTGGCTGGATAGACGAGGTCATCCAACGCATTACGGCTGTTAATCTCGTCATTCCCTTCTTGCCCATTCTCATCATGATCGGTACTTTCTATTCCAGGAGCATCTGGATCATTCTCGGGGTTACCATTGCGTTGAGCATTTTTGGCTCTGGCATCGTCACCTTCCGGTCGGTATTTCTCCAAATCAAGGAGTCCCCTTACATTGAAGCCGCCCGTTCGTATGGCGCAAGCAACTGGCGAATTATCACCCGCTACTTGATGCCGCGCATTATCCCGATGCTCATCCCTGGCCTGGTGACGGCTATTCCCGGCTACGTCTTCCTGGAAGCCTCCCTGGCGGTGCTGGGCCTGGGGGATCCGGTCTTACCGACTTGGGGAAAGATCATCAATGATGCCCAGGGGAACGGAGCCCTGTATCAGGGCTTGTATTACTGGGTGCTCGAACCGGCTGTTTTACTGATGATTACGGGTCTAGCCTTTGCGATGCTTGGGTTCTCTCTGGACCGCATCTTCAATCCGCGATTGCGAGGTCAGTAATGGCAACGAACAGTGATAAATTATTGCGAGTAGAAAATCTGGTTTTACATTTTCGCACAACTGTCGGCGTCGTCCAGGCAGTTGATGGAATTGATTTTTCGCTGGATAGCAATCGCGCCGTGGTGATCTTGGGAGAGAGTGGCTGTGGAAAAACTTCTCTGGCCAAAGCCATTCTGCGCTTGCTCCCCCGCAACGTTGCCAAATATTCCGGCAAGGTGTACTTGAATGGTACCGATGTGATGGCGTTCAATGACGAAGAATTTCGCCAGAATGTGCGCTGGGTGGGTATGAGTCTGGTGCCGCAGGCAGCGATGAATGCGCTCAATCCGGTCATTCGCGTTGGCGATCAGGTCGCTGAACCGGCCATGATTCACCTGGGCGTCAAAAAAGAAGAAGCGCTCAACCTGGCCAGGCAAATGTTCCAGCATGTCGGTGTTCCCGAAGATTTCCTGGCGCGTTATCCGTTTGAACTCTCAGGTGGCATGCGGCAGCGCGTAGCAATTGCCATGGCCCTGGTCACTTCTCCCAGCCTGATTGTCCTCGATGAACCAACCAGCGCCCTCGACTTGCTGACACAGGCGAACATTTTCAACGTTCTCAAACGCATCAAGAAGGAACTGGGCACAAGTTTCATCCTCATCACCCACGATATTGCCACGTCCAGTGAACTGGCTGACGAAGTAGCCATCATGTATGCTGGTCAAATCGTCGAGACGGCTCACGCAAAAGATTTCTTCCCGGCTCCGCTTCACCCTTACGCCCAAATGCTCATGGCCAGTGTCCCGCGTTTGCGCGCCGACCAGGACCCGGAATTCATCACGGGCCAGCCACCGAGCCTGATCAACCTGCCAACCTTCTGCCGCTTTGCACCTCGTTGCCCGAAACGCTTCGGGAAATGCGATCAGGATCCGCCGGTAGTGGAAAAAGACGGCCGCAAAGTCAAATGCTGGCTTTATGCATAGGAGAAACACAATGGCACAGACACAGACAGTTCAGACTACAAACACAGCACAAGATACGCGCAAGGTATTGCTTTCGATCCAAAACCTGCGTGTATGGTTTGAATTGCGGCGCTTTGGATTTGGCATAGCAGGCTATGTGCGGGCAGTGGATGATGTCAGTTTCGATTTACACACGGGCGAAGCCATCGCAGTTGTTGGGGAAAGCGGTTGTGGCAAATCCAGCCTGATGAAAACTGTCCTTGGCCTGTATCGTCCTCGCGAGGGGAAAGTAGTGTTCGATGGCCAGGTCATCAGTGAAATGGGACGCAAGGGCCTCAACTGGTACCGTTCTCAGGTAGGATACATCCAGCAAGACCCGTACGGTGCCTTGCCACCTTTTATGAACGTTTTACGTATCCTTGACGAACCGTTAGTGATTGGTGGCATACGCAATAAAGAAGAGCGCATGGCACGCATTCACAAAGTGCTCAACGAAGTCAAGATGTATCCAGTGGAAGACTTTTTGCCCAAGTTCCCTCATATGTTGAGTGGAGGGCAGCAACAGCGTACTGTGATTGCGCGTGCCATGATTCGCGATCCAAAACTGATTGTTGCTGATGAACCGGTTTCCATGCTGGATGCCAGCGTGCGGGTCGAGATTCTCAAACTGTTGCGCGGCTTGCAGGAGACTCATAACCTCTCCTTCATTTACATTACTCACGACCTCTCGACGGTTAAATACTTCTCTGAGCGCATTTTCGTCATGTACGCCGGCAAACTGGTGGAGAAAGGGCCAATTGGCCAGATTCTGAAAAACCCCTTGCATCCTTACACTTTTGCGCTCATGGCCGCTACCTCTGACCCGGATGCCAGGAATGCAGAGACTTACAAAGAAGTTCCCCCTGGTGAACCGCCCAGTCTGGTTAAGCCGCCTGCTGGTTGTCGCTTCCACCCTCGCTGCTCGCGCATTATCAAGGGACTGTGCGACCAGCAAGAGCCGCCAGAATTTGAACCAGAACCGAATCATCAGGTACAGTGCTGGTTATACAAGCAATGAAACTTGAAGATGAGAAGAAACCAATCCAGATGATCGTGATCGGCTTTGTGCTGGTCATGATCGGGGTGATTTTGCCCTTTTTGATGCAACTCGGCGTGATAGACCTGACGCGCATGCCAGGCATTACGGGCTTTCTGTTGGCCTTTCTCACCTATGCCGCCTCGGTAGCCGGTCTGTTCCTGGGCTTCATTGGCGGGGCAATGTATGTAAAAATCCAGCGCGATAAATAGCGTCGGTTTGAACAGATTCCACAGAAGCGGTGTTTTTTGAGCACCGCTTTTGTTTTAACGTCTCAGCACCTGACGGACTGGAAGCCGACAGCACGGGTCCCCATCACGGGCACACTATCTCAAAATAGATGTAACTATTCAGGCTGTCATTGCGAGGGCGTTCTCTGCCCGAAGCAATCTCGTCTTGAACAGGAAAAACCATGCTTTGGGAGACTGCTTCACTCGCAAAAAGCGCTCGTTCGCAGTGACACCCCTGTT
>DAOTZT010000046.1:0-2438 GCA_034434255.1 Anaerolineales bacterium
AGTTGTCATTGCGAGGAGCGTTTTTTGCGACGAAGCAATCCCCTCGCAAACCAGGAGACTGCTTCGCTTTGCTCGCAGTGACAAAATGCGTAGAGTTTATAGAACAAGAGTTTAACTTGACATTGTCAAAGTATCCACATGGAAACCCAAAAATCTGAGAAGATACCGGCTTCAGAAAAGAAGATTCCGCTGAGTAAGCCAATGAGCAGGAAAGTTCCAAAGAGGAAGCCTGCGATGGGTGGAATGTGCAAATCGGGTTGTTGTTTGTTGAGTTTGTTATCTTTGTTGAGGGTGAGAGAAGTGTCTGGAGACATGGGGTAACTCCTTTTTTAGTCAGAAATTGTGTTTTGCTTCGATACCAGTCGCTGTTCGATACAGCCAAGAATTTCCTCACCTGAAAACCCCAGCCGAAGCGCATCGTTCAGGTAGCGGTCGGTGAGCGCCTCGAGGGTGGTCTGACGCATGGCCTGGGTCACTTCTGGCGGTGGCATATCCAGGATGTAGGTGCCGCGTCCTTGCTGCGTGGAGATGATGCCGCTTTCATCCAGGATGCGATAGGCGCGGGCGACGGTGTTAAAGTTGATACGCAACTCCTGTGCCAGTGCTCGCACGGTAGGGAGTTGCTCGCCTCGCTTCAGGCGACCATCGGCAATCATCTCCTTGATTTGGTCAACAATCTGGAGATAAATGGGGACTTCTGAACGAAAATCAAGTTGCAGGTTCATAGGACGGAAGATTGTATAATTGTATCATTGTACTAATTGTATATCATTTTTGTCTTCTGTCAAGGCCTCCTGCCCTTGACGCACGTGGTAGAATCCCCCTGCAATTTAAAAAAGGAGTGTTAGGATATGGAACAACAGACTGGTACATTTGCCGTCAAAAAAGGATTAGCGCAAATGCTCAAAGGCGGCGTCATCATGGACGTCGTCACCCCTGAGCATGCAAAAATCGCCGAAGACGCTGGCGCGTGTGCGGTGATGGCGCTGGAGCGCGTCCCTGCCGATATTCGCGCCCAGGGCGGCGTTGCCCGCATGTCGGACCCGGAACTGATTCTCAAAATCATGGACGCGGTTTCTATCCCGGTCATGGCCAAATGCCGCATTGGCCATTTTGTTGAAGCGCAGATTCTGGAAGCGATCGGTGTGGACTACATTGATGAGTCCGAAGTGCTGACCCCCGCTGACGAAGAACATCACATCAACAAGCACCTGTTCAAGGTCCCGTTCGTCTGCGGCTGCCGCAACCTGGGCGAGGCCTTGCGCCGGATCGGCGAGGGCGCAGCGATGATCCGCACCAAAGGCGAGGCCGGCACCGGTGACGTGGTGGAGGCTGTTCGCCATGCCCGCGCCGTGCTGGGCGAAATCCGCCGCCTGACAACGATGGCTGACGAGGAATTGATGCACTACGCCAAAGAAATCGGCGCGCCCTACGAACTGGTCAAAGAGACCAAAGAACTGGGCCGCCTGCCGGTGGTCAACTTTGCTGCTGGCGGCATTGCCACCCCAGCCGATGCTGCCCTGATGATGCAACTTGGCATGGACGGCGTCTTCGTTGGCTCGGGCATTTTCAAGTCTGGTGACCCGGCCAAACGCGCTGCGGCCATTGTCAAAGCCGTGACCCATTACAACGACCCTGCCATCCTGGCCGAAGTCAGCAAGAATCTCGGCGAGCCGATGGTGGGGCGCAGCGTGGCCGCCATGCCCGAACTCGAGAAGATCGCCGGGCGAGGCTGGTAACTGCTTCCTGCCCACTGATCACTGCCCACTGATTACTGATCACTGTTACTGCCCACTGCCCACTATGAAAATCGGAGTCCTTGCTTTACAAGGCGATTTCGCCGAACATATTACCATGCTTAAACGCCTGGGCGTGGAAACTGCCGAGGTGCGCCTGCCTGAGCACCTGACCGGTTTGGATGGCCTCATCATCCCCGGCGGAGAATCCACCACCATTGGCAAACTGGCCGTAGATTTTGGCCTGATGGAGCCGTTGCGCGAATTTGGCAAACAGCATGCCATCTGGGGCACCTGCGCCGGAGCCATTTTCCTCTCGAAGGATGCTCGCCGCAGCCAGCCTTTGCTCGGCCTGATGGACATCACCGTCCAGCGCAATGCCTTTGGCCGGCAGGTTGACTCGTTCGAGGCCGACCTGGCCATTCCCGAACTGGGTGAGCCTCCCTATCACGCCGTTTTCATCCGCGCCCCGATCATCGAGTCCGTTTCTGGCCCGGCGCGCGTCCTGGCTGCTTTGCCCGACGGGCGGATTGTCGCTGCCGTGCAGGGAAAACTGCTGGCAACCTCCTTCCACCCCGAGTTAACCGCCGATACTCGCTTCCACGAGTTTTTCCTGTCGCTGACGAAATAAGCCAAAGGGAGAAGGAAGGACTTGCTTCCCCTCCCTTCTCCCCTCTCCCTTTTCCCTTCTTCCCTTCTCCC
>DAOTZT010000047.1:0-5879 GCA_034434255.1 Anaerolineales bacterium
GCCAGGGCTTTTTTGTTCCACGGTATGACTCCAATGGGAGATGGCGTTTCTGGGCAAGAGGTTTAGAATAAAAGAGTCTCCTGCAAAAAGGTGAAAATCGAACCACAAAGACACGGAGACACGAGTAAGTAAATGAAAGGAAACTTTGTGACTCCGTGTCTTCGTGGTGAAACTTCAGGGTTTTTGCAGTGGAGTCATAAAAATAACAAGAAAGGAGAGTGGTTTATGAAACGCGTTTCTGGTGCTTTAATCATGCTCTTGGTCGCTACTTTAGCGTGCGCTATTCCTTCCACACCGGTTGCCACCATACCA
Organism: Anaerolineales bacterium; assembly: GCA_034434255.1. Taxonomy (GTDB): domain Bacteria; phylum Chloroflexota; class Anaerolineae; order Anaerolineales; family Villigracilaceae; genus UBA877. Next base: position 313 of record DAOTZT010000047.1, read on the forward strand.
GCCGAGGTTTCTGATACACCGGTGGCCACCATACCAGCCGAGGTTTCTGATACACCGGTGGCCAGTGAACCGCCTGTGGTGATTACGGACACTGCTGTTGCACCGCCTCCGACAACCAATTTGACCTGTTACGAATTGTCGTTGTTCATTGACCCGGCGATGGCGTCCAGTTATGACTGCCAGAAAGTCCCTGCCTCGAACGCTGATTTCGATGTTTACCCTGAACATACCCTGCTCACGTTGAACGGCTACCCACTGGCAGGTAAGTTTTTTGAGGCAAAAATTGCCGTCTATCCCCTGGAAAGTTATCGCTCTCTGCAACCGGATTTTGTCAATGACCGGGTGGCTTTGCTGCAGAATTTGATCAGCGGCGCGACTACACCGACCTTCGCTGGATCGTTTGGACCGGCGCTGCCATTTTTGCCGGTTTTCAATGCAGGGCAGATCTTTTTTGCCCACTATCAAGTGCTGCCCTTTGTGAATGGCAGTGGCATTCGTTTCCTGACCGAATATGCGCAGTACTATGCTCCCGTCAATAACAACGATCTGTTCTATACTTACCAAGGCATGACCGCCGACGGGCAGTACTGGATTTCGGCGATTTTACCAATCAATCACCCGATGCTGCCTGCCGATGCGAACAACCCGCCCAATGGGCAGACGTGGGAAGAGTTCAGCAATGCTTACGAACCCTATATCGCCGATATGGTCAATCAATTGAATAGCCAGCCACCGGAGAGTTTTATTCCGACCCTGACTGCCCTCGACGCGCTGGCGTCAAGCATTGTCATCCAGCCGTAATTTCCCCTACCTGGGTGACGATTGTCCGCCGTGCACCTGCGGATTTCAACGCCTCGGTAACCGCCGGGGCGTTTTCTTTGTCAATGAGCGCAATCATGTTGCCGCCGCGCCCGCCGCCGCTCAATTTTGCTCCCAGCGCTCCGGCCTGACGGGCTGCCTGTACCAGGCGGTCCAATGCCGGGCAGGAGACGGTCAACTGGCGCAGGAGGAGATGATTGCGATCCATCAACTCGCCCAATGCCTGCCACTCGCCGCTGGTGATTTTCTGGCGAGCAAGATCGGCAATTTGGCCGATTTCGTCGAAGATTTTTTCGCATTCTTCGGGGTGGGCTTCCCACAATTTGCGCACATCGCCGACGGCTTCCCTGGTGGGGGCAGGGATGCCGGTATCGGCAATGACAAGCGAAAATGGCTGGCCGGCGTGAAATGTCTCGATCGGACGGCCTTTGACGAAGTACACCGGGCGGGCATAGGTGATGACGGTGTTGTCAATACCCGATGGCGTGCCATGATGGATTTTTTCTACCTCGTAGGCCAGGGCCGAGACCCGCTCATCGGGCAGCGGTTGACCGAGAAAGGCAGAAAGGGCGCGGATGAGCGCCACACTCACCGCTGCTCCAGAGCCAAGGCCTGAGGCAACAGGGATGGTGGAGTGGATGCGGATTTTCAGCGCTTCTGGGAGAGAAACGCCCAGGGCCGCGACGACGTGATACACGGCGGCAGCCAGCGGGTGGTCAGCGGGGATGGCAGAGAGGAAACAGTGCAGGTCAATGTCTGGGGCCTCGAGCCAGACCCCCGGTTCTGCTCCCGCTTCGACTGTTACGGTGGCTTGGACCTGGGTCACGGGGACGGCCAGCGCCGGTCGCCCGTACACAACGGCGTGTTCACCAAAGAGGATGATTTTTCCGGGGGCAGAAGCAGTGCTCATCACAGTCAAGAACAGTTTGTCAGGCGAGAGGTCTGGGGAGCCATTTCCCGAGTCGTTCCTGTTACGTCAGGTAGAAAACGGCCAGCATGGTCAATCCCCACAGGAGCAGAGAGACCTGAAAGGGACGGTCGGTGAGCAGGATTTCTTCTGGTTCGCCACCGATTTGTTTGACCTGGATGAGGTAGAGGTAGCGAAAGATGGCATAGACCACAAAGGGGATGGTCAGCATCAGGGCATGGTTGCCGGGCGTTTCAGGGCGGGAAAAGGTGTAGAGGGAATAGGACACGATAGTCGTGCCGGAGACGATGGTGATGAACTGATCGAGGAGCGGAATCGTGTACCCCTCCAGGACTTTGCGGTGGCTGGCTGCCTCGCCGGTGAGCAGAGCCAGTTCGGCGCGGCGTTTGCCGAATCCGAGGTAGAGGGCCAGCAATGTCATCAGCACATACAGCCAGGGGGAGAAGCGCTCCACCTGAATCAGCATCGTGCCAGCGTGAACGCGCAAGACAAAACCGGCAGCGATGATCAGCACATCCACGAGAAGAATGTGTTTCAACCAGAGCGAATAGGCCAGCATCAGCACAAAATACGCAATTAAGGTGAGCGCAAATTGCCAGGGGAGCAAAAAGGCAGCGGCTATCGCACCACCCGCCAGTAGAAACGCTGCCCCGGCGGCTACGGCGATCGGCAGTTGCCCTGAGGCGATGGGACGGTTGCGTTTGAGCGGATGTTGCCGGTCAGCTTCCACGTCGAAGATGTCGTTGAGCAGGTACACCGCGCTGGAAACCAGGCAAAACAGAAAGAAGCCGGCCAATGTGCGCAGAAAATCGTTCAGATGGAACAGTTTTCCATCAAAGACCAGGGCAGCAAAGACAAAGATATTTTTTGTCCATTGGCGCGGACGCATGGTTTTGATTAAAGCGCGTAACATGGCGTTATTTTACCCCATCCCACGGCAGAGAGGTTGCAGGTAGAATAGGAGTGTGAACAAAACCCGACTGGATGTCTTACTTGTCGAACGCGGATTGGCCGAGAGCCGTGCTAAAGCCCAGGCCCTCATCATGGCCGGACAGGTGCGCGTGAATGGGGAAGTGGAATACAAGCCATCGGCCCAGGTAGAACAGGCGGCGCGGCTGGACCTGGAGGCCGGCCCCCGCTTCGTGTCGCGGGGCGGGGAAAAACTCGAAGCGGCCCTGAGCCGTTTCCCGCTGCAGGTCAGCGGGCGGATCTGCGCCGACGTGGGGGCTTCCACCGGCGGATTTACCGATTGCCTGCTGCAGCATGGCGCTGCCAGGGTCTATGCGATTGACGTTGGAAAGGGCCTGCTGGATTGGAAACTGCGCACCGACCCGCGCGTGGTGGTGATGGAAGAGACCAATGCCCGCTTTGTCGAGCGCTTGCCGGAACCAGTCAGCCTGGTCACGATTGACGCCTCATTCATCTCCTTACGTTTGCTGTTGCCAGTGGTGAAAGGGTGGTTTGATGGCTTGTCCAGGGTGGGGAAGGATGTCATTGCCCTCATCAAGCCGCAGTTTGAGGCGGGCCGACGGGAGGCGGCCAGGCACAAAGGCGTCATTCGCGATTCCTCTGTTCATCGGGATGTGCTGATCCGCACCCTGACGTTTGCAGAGGAGAGCGGCTTTGCGGTACGCGGCCTGGCGCGCAGCCCCGTCCTGGGGCCAAAGGGCAATGTCGAGTTTCTGGCCCATTTTTCGCTGACGGACGTTGCCTCTGTGGGTTGGCAAATGCACCTCGACGAGGTGTTGATTCTGGAACAAAAGGACTGAGGTGATGGAACAAGACATTCGCACGCAAATTGTGCAAATCACGACCGAACTCTACACCCGCGGGCTGGTGACCGCTACCGGCGGCAACATTAGCGCCCGTTCTCCCCACCGCCCTGAAGAAATCTGGATTACCCCCTCCGCTATTTTCAAGGGGGCGCTGGAGCCGGACATGATGGTGCGGATGGACCTGGACGGCAATTTTTTGGGCCAAAACGGCTACACTGCCTCCAGCGAGCGACGCGTCCATTGTGCCATTTACCGGCGGCGGCCAGACGTGATGGCGGTGATCCATACCCATGCGCCCTATGCCACGCTGCTGGCGCTCACCGACACTCCCTTTGCGTTCATTTCCGCCGAGTCGGTTTTTATTGGCGAATTGCCGGTGGTGCCGTTTCTTGTGCCTGGCACGGATGAACTGGCGCAAGCGGTGGGCGAAGCCATTGGCGCGCAGGGTGTGGCGGCCCTGATGCAGAATCACGGTCTGGTGGTAGCGGCTACCAGTCTGCGCCGTGCTGCCGACCTGACGGACATTATCGAGGTCACGGCCCATAAACTCATTACCTGTCGCATGTTGGGGGTCCAACCGCCCGTTTTGCCGGAAGAAGCAGTTCGTCATTTCCGTGAGTTGGGAAAGATGGTCGTTTAATCTGATAGGCTCTGATAGGTCAGGCAGTTAAAATTCAAAACAGAGAGAATCAGAGAGTCAAAATAACATTGCGGAATTGACGTTATCTGTGTTACCCGGAAAGGATTTTTTATGAGACAGGTTGCCATTCTCGGCATTGGACAAACCAAAATTGATGAGCATTGGGACAAATCGATCCGTGATCTTGCCGTTCAGGCCATTCGCGCCGTTCTGCAGGACGCCGGTCGCGAGAGTGCCGAGGGACTCTTTGCTGGCAACATGATGGCAGGCATTCTCGACGAGCAAAACAACCTGGCCCCTCTCCTGGCTGATTTTGCCGGCTTGAAAGGAGCCGAGGCGGTGAAAGTGGATACGGCCTGTGCCTCTGGGAGTGCTGCCCTGCGCGCGGCTCTGATGGCGGTCGCTTCGGGCGAACTGGACTCGGCCATCGTGCTCGGCATTGAAAAGATGGCCGACCGCCATCCCCACGAAGTCACAGCAGGCCTGGCCACTGCTGCCGATGCTGACTTTGAGGTGGAGATGGGCGTTTCGTTTGTGGGGTTGAATGCCTTGCTGATGCGCCGTTACATGCACGAATACGGTTGGAAACACGCCGACTTTGCGCCTTTTTCTGTGAACGCGCATGCCAACGCCCTCCACAATCCTTTTGCGCGCCTGCACCAGAAAATCACCGTCGAAGATTTCGAAAAGTCGGCCATGATTGCCACACCGATTAACCTGTTGGATGCTTCCCCGATCGGAGATGGCGCCGCTGCCCTTTACCTGGTGCCTGCGGAGACGCTCCGTGGCGGAACCCGTATTGTGATTGCCGGGTCGGCTGCTGCCACCGACACCCTCGCGGTGCATGACCGCTCCGACGCCTTGTTCCTGACCGCGGCTTACAAGTCGGCCCAGGAAGCGTATCGGCAGGCTGGCGTTAGCCCGCAGGAGATTGACGTGTTTGAATTGCACGATGCCTTCACCATCATGTCGGCGCTCTCGCTGGAAGCGTGCGGCTTTGCGGAGCGCGGGCAGGGCGTCCGCCTCGGCCTGGAAGGAGACATCCTCCCCGGTGGGCGCATCCCGATTACCACCCGCGGCGGGTTGAAGGCGCGCGGCCACCCGGTCGGCGCGACGGGCGTGTATCAGATTGTGGAGGTGGTCCAGCAATTGCGTGGTGCATGTGGCCCCAGCCAGGTTCCCGATGCCCGTATCGGTATGGCGCAGAACATTGGTGGCAGCGGGGCTACCATCATCACCCATATCCTGAAACGGGAATAATTTACACCGCTTTTACTTTGACAATGTCAAGTTAAACTCTTGTTCTATAAACTCTACGCATTTTGTCACTGCGAGCAAAGCGAAGCAGTCTCCTGGCTTGCAAGGAGATTGCTTCGTCGCAAAAAACGCTCCTCGCAATGACAAC
>DAOTZT010000048.1:0-4324 GCA_034434255.1 Anaerolineales bacterium
AATGTTCCAAATCATCAAATCGCGGTAGATTTTCGGGTCAATTTCAGGGAACTGGTCGAAGGGAAAGATGATGCGGGTCGGGCCGTTTTCGCTCATGCTCATATATTGCCCGTTGGCGCGGGTGGCGAGCAGAATAGGCCACTTATTAATTTCTTGAACGGCAAGATCCACCTCGTAGTTATCGAGCGCTACAAAGTGAACAGTTTCGACGCCCGGCTCGGCTTGAATTATTTTGAGAAATTCGCTCATCAACACACCCTGATAAGTCACTTTTTGTTTGAGCCAGGGGTCATTAATCGCATATTCCACCACCCCAAATTTTTCCAGGGTGGGCATGTCTAGCTGCAGTGTGTCGCCGCTGTTCTTGATGCCGATTTTACCGCTGACAGTGAGAATCACCTCGCCGACCGGGGCAGGAATAGGGTCGCCTGGTTTAAGCACAGCGGGTGCGACTTCCGTGTAAACGTTTGTCGGCTGTCCACTGCACGCGGCTAGAGAAAGAGTAAAAATGAGAAAGAGAAAGAGAGACCAGGTTTTCATGAAATTCTCCTTTTCGTTTACGTTTCAACTTGCTGATCTGTTCAGCAAACCGGAAAAGCGGGCATGCTCTACTGCCATGGCAATTTGCCCGGCAATGGCTTGTAGCAAAGAAAGATGTTCTTCAGAAAAAGCATCCGGTTGTTTGCTTGCCAGAAGGAGCAGTCCCAGCAGATTAGCGCCGGAAAAGAGCGGCACAACCGCGAGCAAACGGGCAGAACCAGACCAGGGCAAATCACCATGTTTCACTTTTAGCACCCACCCCCGCCGGTTTTCATGAATCTGGGGCAAAAATGCGTTCCAATCCATCTGCGCAGGTTGAATATTCTGCTCGCCATCAAAGAAATATGTTTCTCGGCCCAGATTTCCCTGCGCATCGGTCATGCTCAACGCACCCCACAAGGCCGCCAGGGTCTCGACTATACGGCGTAAGATAAGAGGAACCGAGACAGGCAGCTGGAAATCGCCGCTCAACATCTGCCCGATTTCTGGCACGAGGCTGAGTTCGCGGTTGCGGCGGCGCAGGGCATCTTCCATCTCTTTGACCCGCAGCCGGGTGTGAATGCGCCCCATTAATTCACGGCGATCAAATGGTTTGACGATGTAATCATCTGCCCCCAAATTAAGAGCATATTGCATATCAACAGGGTCGAGGCGGGCGGCTGTAATGATGACAACAGGAATATGGGCCAGATTTGGATCATTGCGGATTTGCTCCAAGACTTGAAACCCGTCCATTTCTGGCATATTGACATCGAGCAAAACCAGGTCGAACGGCGCAGAGCGCAGAATTTGAAGCGTTTCCTGACCATTCGCGGCGGTTACGATCTCATATTCATCTTCCTGCAAGTAGCGCCTCAGCAGAAAAATGTTACCAGGATTATCGTCTGCAATCAGCAGACGGTGGACTGGCAGTTTATTGGGCGGGTCAATATCAGGCTTTGCAGGCCTTGTGCGCTCCAGAGCTCGGCTGACAATCTGACAGATTCGTTCAGGCGGAAATGGCTTGATGAGCACCTGGTCTACTTTCATCCGGCGGGCAGTTTCTTTCAAGCCCGGAACGTCATAGGCCGTAATCAGGATAGAGTAGAGCGCGTTTCCCCCATTTCTTTTACGCAGTTGCTCAATCAGTTCTATGCCGTCCATGCGCGGCATCATCATATCTGTAATGATGATGTCAATCGGTTCACCATTGTATTGTTTCAAGGCGCTTTCTCCATCACTGGCTGATTGCACTTCTAGATTGGGACTAATGCGTGCAATCGCCCGAACCAGGGTCTCCGCGGTGCCGGGATGGTCGTCTACGACCAAGACGCGCATTGGAGTTGAAGTAGCGGAAGAGGTCGAGTGTTCCATTGCTCTCATTTTCCTTGAAATCCCCCCAAAAAACGATAGGGATGGGAGCAAAAAAGTTGGCAAAAGTTGGGAAACGGCAGCCGCTTCGGGTCCGGACCTGAAGCGGGCTGCCGCGCGAGGAGGCGAATCTACGCCTCATCCTATTCTGTCACCAGGCGATATCCCCTCCCCCGCACGTTGATGATGTAAGTGGGACTTTGTGGGTTCGGCTCGATAGCCTGACGGATGAGATGGACGTGCCATTTCGCCAGTTCCTGCGCCTCGCGCACTTCGGCCTGATACCCCTGCGCCTCCGCTATCAGGGTTTGGTAATCTACCACATGAGGAGCGTGTCGGGCCAACACCAGAAGATAATCGAAAGAAGTAGGCGGCAGGCTGGCAACCCGCTCGCCAACGGTAACGCGATAGGTATGCAAATCGAGCAGCAAGGCGCCGCGTTTCAGGAAACGGTCAGAGAGCGTGGCGTGGGAATCAGGTACAGAGACGCTCCCGTCACTGCTTTCCAAACTCTTGAGTTCAGCCTGCAGGGCCTCGATTTGCATCTGAATTTCGCGCTTGCGTCGTTCTTTTTGCTGGAGCGCAAGAACGCTCTTCGTCCGTTCGATGATGACTTCTGGCTTGAGCGGTTTCAGCAAGTAATCGGTAGCCCCTCGGCGCAAGGCCTCTATTGCTGAGCTCAGGTCGGGCTGAGCGGTAAACAAGATGACCGGCAAACTGGCATCTCTCGCATGGATTAACTTCAAAGCATCCAAACCGGCTAAACCTGGCATGCGAATATCCAGATAAACCAAATCGAAATGGGTCGTTTCCAACAAGGCTAAACCTTGCTCAGCACTCTCTGCGCTAGTGACTTCAAAGCCGACTCGCTGCAAAATGCGCGCCAGCGTCTTGCGCAGGGCAAGTTCATCATCAATGACCAGGATATGACCGTGGACGTTCATATGTTTTTCTCCGCTCCAGCCGGCAGCCATATGCTAAAAGTAGCGCCGCCTTCAGGATTGTTTTTGGCTTCAATGCGTCCATTGTGTTTAAGAATAATGTCATATGAAATAGCCAGACCCAACCCAGTGCCGTTTGGTTTAGTGGTGACAAAGGCATTAAAGATATGAGGCAAGATGGCGGGATCAATGCCAGGACCGTTGTCTGTCACTGACAAGAAGACTTTACCATTCTCTGGCAAGAAAAGGGTCAAAACATCCAGTTTTCCACCGTCTGTCATAGCATCGACCGCGTTCATAATTAGATTGAGAAGCACCTGCCGGAGCTGGTTGGGCAGTCCGGGAATGAGAGGCAGGCTCGGATCGGGATGGAACACAAAACAAATTCTATTACGGCGCAAGTGAGTAGCCACCAGCGCATAGACATCTTCCACCAGCATATTGAGGTCCACTGCCTGAAATTCTTCATCTTCAACGGGCCGATAGGTGGCACGCAGTCGTGCGATCATCGCAGCCATCCGTTCGGTCTCAGACAAGATAATTTCCAAATCTTGACATGCTTGAGGATTAAGTCCACCTTCCTGTCGCAGCAAGAAAAGGGCATTTTGAATGGCTTGCAGCGGATTGTTCAACTCGTGGGAGACCGACGCTAACAAACGCCCCATGATTATCAATCTCTCATTTTTGATCAACTCCATGCGCATGGCTTTTTCTTGCTCGAGAGCGCTTTGTAAATCAGCATACAGATTTGCTTTCTCCCAAGCCATGGCCAGCTGATCGGCTACACTACTGACCACGTGCAAATCATGCTCATGGAACGCGCCTGGTGCCGGCAATTGAACGTCGAGGACACCGATGATCTTGCCTTTGATGTTGATAGGCACCGCTAATTCGGCTTTTGTAGAGGGACAGAGAGGGTTTCGGTAAAAGAAAGTCACTTGATCTACATTATTTGTCATAAAGGCCTGCCCTGTTTGGGCAACATGTCCCACAATCCCCGTTCCAGCGGAGAGACGATGCTCTCGTTCTTTGAGTTTATTCCCAATCTGACCGGTGCCCTCTTGCAATACAAGGTCGCCACTCTCCTTGTCAATGGCATAAATTTGTACGTAGTAATAGCCAAAATTCTTTTGCAGCAGATCAACCACCTGCTTCATCACCTCACTTGGTTCAATGGAACCAATCAATACCTGGTTGATCCGGTAGAGAGCCTCTATTTCCCTTACACTTTGGCGAGTAGAGTCTAACAAGCGTGCATTTTCGATAGCAATAGCTGCCTGGGTACTCAATCTTTGCAACAACCGCTCATCATTGCGAGAAAATTCTAATATCCGATTGCTCTGTACACTGATTGTGCCAAGAGGCTTGTCAGCGCTATAAATGGGCGCTACCAGCAAAGAGCGGTAGGTAGGCGGTTCAGAAGGAGTGACAAAGCGCGCATCGGTTGTAATATCGGCAATGTTGATGATCTGTCCGCTGGCAATGGCCTGGCC
>DAOTZT010000049.1:0-3429 GCA_034434255.1 Anaerolineales bacterium
GGGCGCGCCCAGGACGAGCTATCCAGCGGGAAGACGCAGATGCCTTTCTGTGGCAGTTGGCTGATCAGTAGTTGGTGCATGGCTTCAGAATCTATCTGCCCATCTTCTACTGCCGCATACAGGCTCGGCCACTTGCGTTGAAAGCGCTCGCTCTGGCTCAAGTAGGCGAAAGAAGCAAATGTCCCGCTGGACAGCAAAGCATCCAGCGTATCAAACAGGGCATCGCGGCGTTTCCGAAAGACGTGCTTATAAACCGCTTGACGAAATTCGATAAGAATGTTAATGTTCTCTTTGGTAGAAGTTGGCGTGTTCACAACTCCCAGTTTCTACCAAAGGGCGGTTTTGCTCAAGGGCAAGACCGCCCCCAATTTTGTCTAAACTCGAATTCATGCTGAAATGGGAGAAAATTCTACTTGATCCCCTGGCTGGAATTCATGCAGCCGGCTGGGATGGATTTCCAGGACATACCGGGCAGCCCGGCGAGGCAGGTAGACAGGTCGCCAGGCACGCGCTAGAACAGTGTCTGCAACGGTCAAGTTAGAGTCAATCCAGATCACAGCCAGGTCCATAAAAACGAAGAACATGTGGATTGCGCTGTCGAGTCGACTATCGCGAGGTTGGACCAGAAGTAATCCCTGATGTGGTGCCAGATGACTGCGGAACATGAGTCCGCGCAGGCGGCAGAGAAAACTTTCACACCACTCGGCCTGGAGAGGGGAGGCCAGAGGCTGGTTTCGATTCTGAATCACAATTTTTGTCATCACGAGTAACGGAAGGTGAGAAATGCTTCTTGCGACTTACGATTGAATATTTTTGCGGCTGAGCACTTTTTCTACGCTGCTCATCAATTCTTGCGGGCTGAAAGGTTTGGCAATGTAGTCATCTACTTTGGCAATGTGCAGACCGAGGACCTTGTCAATGCTTTGGGCCTTGGCCGTTACAACAATGACCGGAATGTCGCGCATCTGCTCATTGGCTTTCATTTGTTGGTAAACTTCCCAGCCATCCATGTCGGGCATCATTAAGTCGAGCAAAATAAGGTCGGGACGTTTGGCGCGGATGGCTTCCAGGCCTTCTTTGCCGCCATTAGCCCCTCTGACTTCAAATCCGCGTCGGGTGAGAATAAGACGAATCAGGTCAATCATTTCTGGTTCGTCTTCAATGCACAAAATAGACTTAACTTCTTTATCGGTCATAGCACTCCAAGCCTCGCTGTGTTTAGTTTACCACAAAAAGACTTTTGACAAAAATACCCCTTCAGTCACAAATCTGGCTGAGTTTACGTCATTGCCTGCCCCGGGGACCATCAGATAGAAAATCTCTGTCTTTGTTTGTCATTCAAGCAAAGCGAAGCAATTCCCCGACAAGCAAGGGAGGCATTGTCTCTGCTGCCTGGAATCACTTCCTGGAGACGGGCTTGTTCGTTTCCCTAATGATGGCTGCGTCGTCATGAGATGTGCCAGTAAAAAGACAAGAGGAAGTGACGAATTTATTAGAAATTCGTATAAAATATTCTGGCTGTATAGCATTGCTCTTTAGAGGTTGGTATAATCCGCTTGAATTACAGGAGGTGTCCGTGAATTCACGAAATCAGTCATTTATCATCTATCTCTTGCTTGGAATCGCGATTGTAGCGATGATTTACTTTAATATCAAGAACCAACCTGAATCGCAAGGGCCGCTCACAATTAATCGAGTAGCTGCTCTGGTTCAAGAAGGACGCGTGAGCCGCATTGTTGTCAACGATAACGACTCTTTGCTAGTCATCACGCGCGATGAAAACGGCCAAGAAATTGAACATATCTCGCAGAAAGAGCCAGAAACTACGCTGGTGGCTCAATTGCTGGCCTTAGGAGTATCACCAGACAAACTCTCTCCAAGTGTCCTGACCATTGAGGCCAAGCCTCCGAGCCCATGGGGCGGAATTTTAACTCTGGCTGGTTACTTGCTGCCTGTGCTTTTCCTGGGAATTATGTTCTGGTTCATTTTCCGCCAGGCGCAGGGAAGCAACAATGCCGCTATGGCCTTTGGCAAATCGCGAGCGCGTATGTTTAGCGGCGAACATCCTACGGTGACATTTGAGGATGTTGCCGGGGTGGATGAGGCCAAAGAAGAATTGCGCGAGGTGGTTGAGTTCTTGAAAGAACCACAAAAATTCATTCAATTGGGAGCGCGCATCCCCAAAGGCGTTTTGCTGGTCGGCCCTCCTGGCACTGGCAAAACCTTGCTTGCCAAGGCTGTTTCTGGGGAAGCCGGCGTACCGTTCTTCTCGATTTCTGGTTCTGAATTTGTTGAAATGTTTGTTGGCGTGGGCGCCAGCCGGGTGCGGGACCTGTTCGACCAGGCCAAGCGGCACAGCCCCTGCATCGTCTTCGTGGACGAGATTGACGCTGTTGGGCGTCAACGCGGCGCTGGGCTAGGCGGCTCACATGATGAGCGCGAACAGACACTCAACCAGATGCTGGTCGAAATGGACGGTTTCGACACCGATACCAACGTCATCATCATTGCGGCCACTAACCGTCCCGACATTCTCGACCCGGCCTTGCTTCGCCCTGGTCGCTTCGATCGCCGCGTGACTCTCGATCGCCCTGATATGAGAGGCCGCGAAGCCATTCTCAAAGTGCATGCTCGTGGCAAGCCCTTTGAGCCAGATGTTGACCTGGCTTCCATTGCTCGCGGCACTCCTGGCTTTGTTGGAGCCGACCTTGAAAATGTGGTCAACGAGAGTGCCATCCTGGCAGCCCGCCGCAACAAAAAGGCGATTGGTCAGGCCGAACTGGAAGAAGCGATTGAGCGGGTGGTCATGGGGCCTGAGCGCAAATCTCGCCTGATTAGCGATGAGGAGAAACGGATCATTGCTTACCATGAAGCTGGTCATGCGGTTGTCATGAATGCCATCCCAGAGGCAGACCCCGTACAAAAGATCACCATTGTTGGCCGCGGGCAGGCCGGAGGCCTCACCTGGTACCGGCCACAAGATGACCGCATCCTTACCTCTCGCAAAAAGATGATGGCGCAACTGGCCGGTTCCCTGGGTGGGCGAGCCGCCGAACAACTGGTCTTTGATGACATTACGTCCGGTGCCTCTTCGGACCTGGAAGAGGTCACCCGCATTGCGCGCATGATGGTCACCCGCCTGGGCATGAGCGAGCAACTGGGCCAGCGGGTGTATGGTCAAAAAGAGGAACTCATTTTCCTGGGACGCGAAATTTCTGAGCAGCGGGATTACTCGGAAGCCGTAGCCGAACAAATTGACCGCGAGGTGCGGCGGATTGTGGACGAAGCCTATCAGCAGGCGCTTTCCATCTTGCAGCAATATCGCTCTGCCCTGGATGCGGTGGCAAATAAACTCTTAGAAGTCGAAACGTTGACGCGAGAGGAATTCGAAAAAATCTTTCCGCCGCCTGTTCCCAAAAAGAGCGGCAC
>DAOTZT010000050.1:0-1790 GCA_034434255.1 Anaerolineales bacterium
CGGCGCTGCCTGCCGGTCAATTTGCCAATGCCTCGCTCCAGAATCTCTACACCAGTCTTGTGGCGCAGGGTAGCCAGTCAGCAGCAGAGGCCCTCAGGGTGGGCGCAGCTATCGAAGAGATAGACATTCTCGACCTGCAAACCCGCCTGGCGCAAACCGACAATGCCGATATTCAATGGGTTTTCACCAACCTGAGCAATGGCTCGAAGAATCACTTGCAGGCGTTTACCAACACGCTGCAAAACCAGTTTGGCGAAACCTACGCCCCCCAATACATGACTGCTGAACAATATGCCGCGGCGCTGACCTACACCCATGGCCAGGGAAACGCATATGGCAGCGGCGGTCAGGGCAATGGCGGACAGGGGAACGGCAATCAACGCGGCGGACAGGGCAATGGTCAGGCCAATGGCAGCGGTGTTACGCAGGCGCAGGCCAACCTGAGGGAGGTTAGCACCGTGAGCGGTGTTGTGCAGGCCTATGCCTATGGAACGCTCACCTTGCTTACCGATGACGGTCAAACGCTGGGTGTGCAGTTGGGCAACCAGAACTATGTCAACAGCCTGGGCTTCAACCCGCAGCCAGGCCAGCATCTAAGCGTGACCGGCTTCACTGGCGACCAGGGTCTGTTCACCGCCATCACTATCACACTTGACGATGGCACGACCTACACCTTCCGCCAGGAGACTGGCCGCCCGGGCTGGGCCGGTGGCCGCGGCAATGGCAATCACTAACCCGCCGCCATGCCAGTCTACTCAGGGGCTATCCCGAAACAAAGGATAGCCCCAAAAACTTTTTCAGCGGCGAAAGAGCGATGGAAAAGGGGCTGCCCACTTTTGGGACAGCCTCTTTTTGATTGTGGACAGTATCACCAGGTTGAAGGTGCGCAGGCCGCGAAAGGTCTTTTCGGAGGCCTCGGCAGGAGAAGAGGATTTTTTGGCAGACATAGGCTTTTCCTTTCTTGGTGAACGAGATTGTGGCGGAATAAATTTACCAGTGGGGCGGAATAATGAAATTTTAAAAAATAATCTGGCGACTTTCTCTCCGGCGCCGGCGGGGGGATCAATTCCCCGCCTCAGCCGCCCGCCCGTAGGCAGGCTTTTAGCCTGACCATGACCCAAAAGGCTTTTACCCCGGCTCAAAATGCGAGCGCAGGGCAGGAGCAAACAGGGTATCCCCAGGCTCTGCCTGGCAAACCGACCAAAGGTCGGTGGTACAACAGGGTATCCCCAGGCTCTGCCTGGCAAACCGACCAAAGGTCGGTGGTACAACAGGGTATCACCAGGCTCTGCCTGGCAAACCGACCAAAGGTCGGTGGTACGACGGTGGATAGTTGCAGATTGCCAGATTACGGTAATAATTTCTTAAAATTCATAATTCCGCTTTACCAGTGGGGCGGGATGAATTCCGCCTTACGGGAGGGATTGGACGAACGCCTCCACCGCTTCAAGAAACGCAGCGGGTTGTTCTTCGTGGGGAAGATGACCGGCTTGCGGGATGACGACCAGTTGGGCATCCGGCAGTTCCCCGGCCAGGCGGACGGATTGCTTGGTCGGTACAATTTTATCTGCTTCGCCGGTGATGACAAGAACGGGCATCGTGAATTCATTCAGGCGCTCAGCAAGGTCAGATTCCTGGCTGGCAAGCGTCAGTTCCCAGAGCGCCCGGTCCCAGTTCTCGGCCTGGAGCGGCTTTTTGTACAGGGCGAGAGTCTCCTCGGAGATGCGCGTCGGGTCGTACCAGGCCAGTCGGATGAGTTCCGGGCCGCGGGTCTGGATTTGACGCGCAAT
>DAOTZT010000051.1:0-5500 GCA_034434255.1 Anaerolineales bacterium
AAGCAATCCCCTCGCAAACCAGGAGACTGCTTCGCTTTGCTCGCAGTGACAAAATGCGTAGAGTTTATAGAACAAGAGTTTAACTTGACATTGTCAAACTACTCAAATTCTATTTCTAGTTCTTCATTCTCTTGCCATTCCGCTGTTTTTTCAATTCGAATATCATCAAACAATCTTTCCTGTGTGACGGATACGCGGTATCGTTTTGCAAGTTCAAGAAGCGCCAGGAAGGTGACTACGACCTCGAGACGGGATGGCTTTTCTCCCAGTAAACTGCGAAAACTGGTGCACGGCTCTTGGGCTAGCCTGGATGCAATCCATGCAATTTTTTCGCGAATTGTGATTCGAGGTGCAGAAATTACTGTTCCCAGTTCCGCTTTGTTCTGCTCTGCAGCAAAAATTGTTTGGGCGGCAGCCAATAGATCGGTCAGAGTGACGTCGGATAAATCCAGTTTACCTTCAACGTGCAAAGGGGAGACCACGCGCAGATAGGTGCGCAGTCGTTTTTCTTGACGGTCATCAAGCCAGTTGGCCAGTTCCTTGAAACGTTTGTAAATGCGCAATTGTCGAGCCAGCGACTCGCCGGGATCTTCCTCGCCTGCTTCCCGTACTGGCGGACGGGGCAACAGTGCTTCTGACTTGATTTGAATCAGTTTCGCCGCGACCACTAAAAAAGCCGAAATTTCATCGGGCGGTACCTGCATCTCGTGAATATAGGCCAGATATTGATCCGTCACCTGCGCCAGTGAAACGGCAGTAATATCCAATTCGGCGCGTTCGATCAATTGCAGCAACAAGTCAAGTGGCCCCTCGTACACGGGCAATGCCACATTGTAATTTCCTGTCTGGTAGCCGGCGATATTTAAGTCCATAGCAGGCGGATTATAACGTATAATTTGGGCATGACACCCAAACTTAGCCACCTCGATGAATCTGGCCGTGCCCGGATGGTAGACGTCGGTGAGAAACCGGATACTGAACGCATTGCCATCGCTTATGGCGAAGTTGTGATGAAAAAAGAGACCCTTGATCTCATCCGCGCTGGCCAGCTAAAAAAAGGCGACGTCTTGACTGTTGCCCAAATTGCCGGTATTGCTGCGGCCAAACGGACCTCGGACCTGATTCCGCTCTGTCATCCTTTGCCACTCACCCACGCGGAGGTCAACCTGTCCCTCAACGATTCTCTCCCCGGCGTGGTGATTACGGCTGCGGTCAAAACGATTGGTAAGACCGGCGTCGAAATGGAAGCCTTGACGGCTGTTTCGGTTGCTGCCTTGACGGTGTATGACATGGCGAAGGCTGCTGAGAAAACGATGCGTATTCAAAACATCCGGTTGTTGGAAAAACATGGCGGTCAATCGGGCGATGTTGTCAATCGTGAGGAACTATGAAGCGCGTCAAAATCTTATTTTTTGCTACCTTGCGAGACTATGTCGGGACACGCTTCCTCGAACTTGACTTGCCGGCAGAGACAACATTGGCTGCTTTGGAAGATTTGCTGATTACTCGCTATCCTCGCTTGGAAAAGGTGCGTAACTCGATGCTCGTGGCTGTTAACCACCAGTATGCCGCGGCAGATCAGGTCATTCCCGAAAATGCAGAGGTAGCCTTCTTCCCCCCTGTCTCTGGTGGTTAATTTTTCGCCTGGATTATTCTGATTATGGCTCATCATTACCCTACAATCATCTCTCTCACTGATTCTTCCCTGGATGTTGATTCTGTGTTAGCCAAAATCACTCTGCCCACCACTGGCGCAGCGGTGGTTTTTACTGGTCTTGTACGTGGAGAAACCTGGCGGGGCGAACCACACCAGACGACTCGCCTGGAGTATGAAGCCTATGCCCCCATGGCTGAAGAAAAAATGCGTCAGGTGGCTGACGAAATCCGGCGTCAGTGGCCTTCTGTGGAGGGCATTGCAATTATCCAGCGCGTGGGCAGGCTCGAGGTCGGCACACCGACAACCCTGATTGCCTGTACGGCTGCTCATCGCGATACGGGTGTCTTCGAAGCCGCTCGTTATGGCATTGATCGGCTCAAAGAGATTGTTCCGGTCTGGAAAAAAGAGATTGGCCCTGCGGGCGAAGAGTGGGTCGAAGGCCACTATCATCCCAAACCGGGCGAATGATTCAGCAGCCGCTGACCGGCTCCGCTCTTATTCCTGGTTAATGGCTTTGCTGTATAATCATCTGTTGTGAAATCTCCTACTCCTAAAAATACTATTTTGGCAGCACTTTTGCTGTTTGCTTTTCTATTGACAGGTTGCAAAAGCGGACTGTGGGGCAGTTATTCTCCTTACCTGACCCCCTCTGCAGTGCCACCGATGACCGACACGCTCTCTCCCCTCACCGCGACAGCCACCGCCCTTTCTTTTGAGACTCAGGCTGCGGGTTCGGATCCGGAGCCTTTGCTCCGACCTACCACTTCGCCTACACCGAATACCACCCCCAATCCAACCGTTCTCTACACGGCGCAATCTGGCGATAGCCTGGAGGTGGTAGCCATTCATTTTGGGGTTGGACCCGAAGAAATTGTCACCTCTCTTGCAAACCCCGAAGTCGGTTTTATTCCCCCGGGAACGCCGCTGGTTATTCCAAACCGCCTTGCAGATGTGCCGCTGAGCCCGGCCGATAAATTACTGCCTGACAGCGAGTTGGTCTATTCGCCCAGCGCTGTTGATTTTGACATTGCTGCTTATCTTACCTCTGCAAATGGTTTTCTCAGCACTTATCGAGAATACCTTGCTGTAGATGGCTGGCTCCCAGGCTCTGGCGTTGTGCGGCGGATTGCGTTAGAGAGTTCGATTAACCCGCGTCTGCTTTTGGCTTATATTCAATACAAAACAGGCTGGGTAACCGGTGCCCCCCTCCCTGGAGTAGATGCAACGTACCCCCTTGGCCTGGATGACTTACGCTATCGCGGCCTTTACCAGCAATTGCGCTTGCTTGTCCAGGATCTCGATGCTGGCTATTATGGCTGGCGCGCTGGTACTTTGACTGAACTCACCTTCCCTAACGGCGAAACTTTGCGAATAAACCCGGCTCTCAATGCCGGCACGGTTGCCCTGCAATATCATTTTTCGCGCCAGTATAACTACGAAGAGTGGCTAGAGGTGCTTGACCCCGATACAGGCTTTATAGCCACTTATGAAAATCTGTTTGGCAACCCATGGGAACGTGCTGCAGCCGTTGAACCACTTTTTCCTCCTCTCTTGATCCAGCCTGACCTGACCCTGCCCTTTGAAGTGGGTTACCTGTGGAGCATGACCGGTGGTCCGCATCCTGCCTGGGAGCAGGAAAGCGCTCTTGCGGCTCTCGATTTCGCGCCAGCGATGGACAAGCCCGGCTGCAGCGAATCGAACGCCTGGGTGGTCGCTGTGGCCCCCGGCCTGATCGTCCGTTCGGGTGGCGGTTATGTTATCCTTGATCTCGATGGGGATGGCTTTGAACAAACTGGCTGGGTCATCCTCTACATGCACATTGCGACCAAAGATCGGGTTCCTGTGGGGAAGTGGGTGGATGCAGGGGAGCACATTGGACATCCCTCGTGTGAAGGAGGGCTGGCTACCGGTACGCATGTTCACATTGCCCGCAAATACAATGGGGAATGGATTGGCGCCGGCGGCCCGGTGCCGTTCGTCCTGAGCGGTTGGACAGCCCATGAGGGCGATGCCCCCTATTACGGCACATTGACAAAAGGGGACCAGATTATTATTTCCAGTAAGGTTGGGACACGCCAATCTCAAATCATTCGCCAGCCGGACGAGTGATGTTGCTTTGAATCTGCGGGTAGTACACGTGAAAAAACTGCTTGTTCTCAGCCTGTCTTTTTTGCTTGTGGCTTGTTTGCCCGCTCCGTCCATAGACCTGGAGCCGGCTGCCCCGCTTGCCGCGGCACCTGCTACCCCCACGGCTACAGATTTTCCCCCTCGTCCCGAATACGAGCCTGGTGAACTGGTGGAATACATCGCCCATAGCGGGGACACGCTCCCAGCCCTGGCAGCGCGTTTCAATACCACCATTGAGCAAATTCTCCGCGCCAACCCGCAGATTCCTGAGGATGCAACGACCATGCCGCCAGGCATGCCCATGCAAATCCCCATTTACTACCGTCCCTTTTGGGGAACCCAATTTCAAATTTTGCCGGATAGCCTCTACGTCAATGGGCCGGCACAAGTTGGCTTTGATGTAGAGGCCTTTGTCCAAAGTCAACCCGGCTGGTTGAAGGATTACCGCGATTGGGCGCAAGGCGCCACCCGCAGTGGGGGAGACATTGTCCAACTAGTGGCCCGCAACTACAGCGTCAGCCCGCGCTTATTGCTGGCAGTTTTGGAATATCAGAGCGGTGCGCTTTCCAATCCAGTTGCGCCGGAAGGCCGTTATCCGTTGAAAATTTACAATTACAACTATGCTGGCCTGTACATGCAATTGGTGTGGGTGGCCAATGTCATGAATCATGGCTTCTATGGCTGGCGCACGGGTCAACTTACCGAATTTGAACTGCGGGATGGCCGCCTGGAACGTCCCGATCCATGGCAAACTGCTGCCACCGTTGCTTTGCAATACCTCTTTTCCCGTCTCAAAGACCCTGCCGATTATGCTCGCGCCATTGGACCAGGAGGAATTGCTCAAACCTATCAACGTCTTTTTGGTGATCCCTGGCAGGCGGATACTCCCCACATCCCGGTCAGTTTACAGCAACCTGCCTTGACCTTGCCATTTCGCCCTGGCGAAACGTGGGCATTGACCGGCGGCCCGCACACCGGTTGGGGGACGTTGTGGCCCTGGGCTGCAGTGGATTTTGCGCCGCCCGCTGCGGTAACCGGTTGTGCTCCATCGCAATTACCTGTCATTGCAATGGCAGATGGCGTGGTGGCGCGTTCTGAAACAGGCGTTGTGATCCTGGATTTGGACGGGGACGGAGATGAGCGTACCGGCTGGAATCTGCTTTACCTGCATGTCGCTACGTCTGGACGGGCTCCGGAAGGGACGGTGCTGGCTGCCGGAGAGGTCGTTGGATACCCTTCTTGTGAAGGGGGAACAGCGACCGGTACCCATGTCCACGTGGCGCGTAAGTACAATGGAGAATGGATTCCAGCAGACAGCGTCATCCCCTTCAATTTTGAAGGCTGGATCGCCCATAATGGGCCGGTTCCTTACTCTGGAACCCTGACGCGAGGAGGCCAGGTTGTCATTGCTTGTGAGTGTGCTAATTTTGCCAGTCAGATAACAGCGGGAAGATAGGGAATGTGACTCAATTGCAGAATGGGCTGTAAATCATTTCATCGCCCGGATGTCGTGTATCACCCCCTACCTGGCACTCTATGCTCTTGGCGTCTCTGGAGAGAGTTTTATTCTGGACTTTGCTACCGTACAGATTGCCTTGAACTCTCTTTTTTATCGCGGATTTCGCTGATGGTGCGGATGACGCCGATGTTTTTTGTAAACAAATCCGCCAAATCCGCGTCATCCGCGTTCGGGTTTTGGGTTTGTACGGTAGAGAA
>DAOTZT010000052.1:0-3483 GCA_034434255.1 Anaerolineales bacterium
ATGAACCGCATTTCGACCTCTCGCGATAGATCGAACAGATTCTCCCTACTTCTGGCGATGGTTGAGAAGCAATTTGCTGGCAGCCCGCCCCAGGCCAAAGCCGGCAACGAGCGTCAGTAACATCACCAACAGCGTGTACCATTCCCAGCGATAGGAAACACCAACCAGGAAGAACGAGAAAATTGCCTGTAAGATCGAGATCAATTCAAGCCTGTAGGTTTGAAACGGGGGCGGCACCACCGGCGCAGACCACACCGGCACCACCGGCAAGAACATCGCGATCAGAACACCCACACCAATCAGCAACACCTCAAGCATTTTTGTCTTCTTCACGCCATCCTCCTTACGGCTCATTTTGTACATACGCATCGTACATCTCCGGCAAGGTCTTCCACTCCACCTGGCCAGCCTTCACATAAACGTCAATGCGTTGCAGCCAGAGTTCCAGCATCTTGGGGTCAAGCGGCGTGCCAAAACTCCAACTCACGTAGTAGGTGTTCACCTGGCCAGGGCGGGCAAGGGCGATCGCCTGTTCCAGTTCCTGGATGGAATAATCAATATCCGCCTGGGTCAGGTTTTTGTTTTGATCAGGTGCTCGACCGGTGGCGTTTTCCTCCATGTAGTTCAACTCACCGCTGGATGGGATGAGTACCAGCCTGCCGTTGGGAGAAGGCGTCAGCCAGTCCAGGCCGCTGTTCATCCGCCAGGGATGCAGACGCGCCTCGAGGGCAGGAGGAAATACCTGGTGACAGGCAGCCGGGCTGGGGCAATTGCGATATTCCGGTGGACGGTTTTCTTCAGGCATGGACATGACCGCGTACGCTACCTGCCCGGTGGTGAAGAGATAACCGGCGTCGGCCGCGGCAGTCACCCAGTCGCAGTGCGAAACGATGCCCGAGACGTGGCGGACGGTCACGCCCAGCGATTCGAGTTGCTGCTTCTCGGCGCGCAGATCTGCGCTGAAGCGGCTGCAATCGTAATTGCGCTGTCCGCCAATATCGGCATGGACTCCCACCCCGTGCCCGCGCTGCTGCATTTCGAGTAACACGTTATCGCCCCATTTCAGCGCCCCGTCGGTCACATCTTTGCTTTCCCAGGTCAATTTGGCGCCATACGTCTCAAACAGGGACGCAGACTGACGCATCAGGCGGACATGCTCCGCAAACTTCGCCTGATCCTGGTCGTCATTCCAGCCTTCCAGGTGGACCATGATTCCCACGTACAGGACGGCTTTGCCCTCGTCAGTCGAGGCTGTGGGAGCGGGGGCCGTTTCTGCCTGCGGACTCTCCGCCGTAGGGGTGGGGAAGGCCGTCAACGAGCAGGAGACGGTGAAGAGCAGGAAAAGCGAGAAAAAGGGGAGCAGGCGGTTCATTTTCCGCTCTCCACCAGTTCAAACATTTGCTGCACGTATTTCAATACCAGGGCTGGCAGAACATTGGAGTTTTGCTCAGGAAGCATCGCAGGAGGGTTAGCCGGGTCGTAGGTCTGGTTGGGGGGCAGGTCGTTCAGCCGCACCCACGGAACGCCGCCGTTGACTGCGTTGTTCACCATCAGGATGGCATGGGCGTTATCCGGCTGGACGTGGTCTTCCTGGGATTGAATGCGTTGATACGGCACGCGGATTTGGGAGATGAAAGTGCTGGCCTCCCGCTGTGACCAGAAGGCTTCGTCGGTGCAGGAAGCAACATCCTGGAGATGCCCCAGGCTGCCGGCGTCGCAGCCGCCGGTGTCATTGCGGTTGGCAGGGCCTTCCCAGTCAATCAGGAACTTCACCGGTAAATCGGGATGACGCGCCAGGGCGCCGGCTCCCATGGTGATGCCGTAAGAATAGGTCACCAGGCCGATTCTGGACGGGTCCACGCCGGGCAGGCTGGCAGCAAACTCGATCACCGCAGCCAGTCCGTCCTGCTGGAGGAAGCCGTTGTAATCTTCGGTGCCTGTGCTTTTTCCGCGCCCATCGGGGTCGAAGACGATCACCGCATATCCTTCCTGCGGAAAAACATAGAACTCGCCATCTGGCTTGCGGAAGGAAGAACTCGCTCCAGAGCCGCCTGGCGCGAGAACCAGCGCCGGAGCAGGAGACTCAGCGCTGGCATTGGCAGGGATGTTGACGTACACTGCCAGCGCCGCCCCGCTTGATGGATTGATGACAGTGTATGTCCCCGTTGTCCCTGTGCTTTGGGGAGTCAGAAGCCCACCGGCGCAGTCGGCGGGGCAGTTGGTCGCATTTTCTGGTCCCTGACAGATTCCGTTTCCGCAGAGAGAAGCCGGGTGCGACCGGATCGGCAACGGCGGAAGGACCTGGCTCGGCTGAGTGATCGGAGCCATCCCGACCGTTTCGGTTGGGACGGGCGAAGGGGGCGTTTCCGAAGGCAAAGAGAGAAGCGAGCAAGAGACACTGAGAATGACCAGAACAGAAGAAAAAAGCGGCAGAAATCGTTTCATTGCCTGTCCTTTCGCTGACCAGTCGAACAAATTTGTTGCAGGTTGTCGGTTGTTTTTTTGCATCTTTTGACCAATACTATTTGCGAAAGATGCGGAAGAGCAATCCACCAAGCAGAATGATGGGAGCAAACCCCATCAAGCACAACCCGGCCATGAACAGCCCGGAGGCCTCTTGCCGTTGTGCCTGCTCGAACTGGACGCGGTCTCCAGCAAACACGTATGAAGGCAGCACGCCGCCCGTGGTGGATTTCTTCCCCACAATCGTCACCAGGTCGCCATCGGTGAGGCCGCGATAACGCCGTGTTCCCTCTGGCAGGGGTTCTCCCTCGTACTCAGCCTGATGCGGGCCGTTGCCTTTGACGATCTGGATGTGCAGATTGCCGCCCAAACGGACGCTTTGCGCCTCCTGCAGCAGCACGGGCTGCCCTTGCAGTTCGACGTTCAAGGCCGGGACGACGTGTTCGACTGTTTCCCAGTGACCGCTTGGCTCTGCATCGTCGCTATCGTCGGAGGGTACCGTCACTTTCCACTCTTCCACGGAATAAGCGACAAAATCAAAACGGTCAGACCGTGCCGGGTTGTCGCTTAAAACAGCCGTGAAAAGGAGTTCTTCCCCCGCCTGCGCTGCAGCCACCTGGTCAGCGCTGTCGGTCACAGGAAGACGGGAAATGCGATAGGCTTCAATCGCTTTGGCAGGGGCAAAGCCGAATGCCATCACGCCCCCACATAGCAGGAAAAAAAAGAAACTGCTGCAAGCGCTACAAAAGAACGGATGCTCTGGCGAAGAGATGAGAAAATCGGCAATCCAGGCAATTTCATGGCAAACCTCCTGTGCTCGTGAGCAAACGTTTGCTCTATTTTCGTCACTCACCTGCCGCGGCAAAAAGAGAGTGGCCGCTTGTGACGGCTCACAATGACACAAATGGCAGGTAGTTCTCTATTTTTTATTGGTAACTATTCAGCCATGTCATTGCGAGCCGTTTTTGGGCGAAGCAATCTCCCGTTTATCAGGCCAGCTTGACCGCTTGGGGATTGCTT
>DAOTZT010000053.1:0-3656 GCA_034434255.1 Anaerolineales bacterium
CGCTGACGGAGCAGTTGTTCCAGCCGCGGCAGGTTGACCTCGGCCAGGCGCTCGGCGGCCAGGTACTCGTAGAAGCCCTTGACGGCCTGCGCATAGAGGCGCTCGGTGGCGGCGGAGAAAACCTTCAGGTAAGCGAGCATCCAGGTCAGGCCGTCTTCGCTCAAACTGGCAACGGGGGACTGCTGCTCGATCCAGTGCTCTTTCAATACGCGCAGAAATGCGGACAGCGCGTTGGCGTAGGCGCGGGCGGTGTTTTCACTGCGGGCGCTGCGGACGGTCTCCAGATAAGCCTGGATGGCCTGTTCGACGGTTTTGCCGTTTTCTGGGGGCTGCATGGCGGTTTCCTTATGTTTATGATAATGATACTTATCAAAAGCATTATGATTTTACAGCCGAACCCGCCGCCTGTCAACTCCCCTCTTGTTCGGCAGTGATCAGTAAGCAAGGAGTCTCAGTGATCAGCGCGCGTTTGTTCCACTACTCCCTGATCACTGATTACTGAACACTGAGAACACTGCTCACTGAACCACCCCTCCCCTACCCCACTTACGTACCACCGACCTTTGGTCGGTTTGACCAGGCGGAGCCTGGTGGTACGTCCCACCGACCTTCGGTCGGTTTTAGACCAGGCAGAGCCTGGGGATACGTCCCACCGGACCTGTACCACCGACCTTCGGTTGGTTTTAGACCAGGCAAAGCCTGGGGATACGTACCCCCAACCTGTACCACCGACCTTTGGTCGGTTTGACCAGGCAGAGCCTGGGGATACCCACCGACCTTCGGCCGGTTCGACCAGGCCGCACGTTGCAGACTGAAGGCTGGGCATCGCCCCCTCCCCACAGGCAGAGCGTCCAGAAGGGCAAACCGTCCACGAATATCGCACGAACACCTGCCCTTGCGGGCGGTGCAAGGGTAAACGAATGGCCTAATTCGTGCATTCGTGACCCCATTCGTGGACGGTTCCTGTCGTCACCTCTTGATAGCATTATCCCGTCCGAGCCGCTGGACGGGCTTCATGTCCTTTCCCGGGAACACGCGGCGGTATTCCAATCTTCGGCGTCCAAAGTTGAACAACAATCCTACCGGTGCGCCAGTGGCTTCCAGGTAGTTGATGACCTGAGTTAGTTCATCATTGGTCAATTGGTGGCTGAATGCCTTGATTTCCACAACGACCTGTTGCTCTGGGAACAAATCCAGGTAAAAGGTTGCCACCCGCTCGTCTTCGTAATCCACGAACACCTCATACTGACGGAACGGCTCGATTCCTGCACGATTAAGTTTGGCTTCCGGCGCTTTTTCGTACACTTCCTCCTTGAAACCATATCCGATTTCATTGTGAACTTCCATCGCCAGACCGATGATTTTATAGGTCAAGTCATTACCGGTAGCATCTACAACGAGGGGCATGTTTACCTCCTTAGAATAAACGGATGGCGTTCGTGGGGCAAACCGTCCACGAATCTCGCACGAACACCTGCCCTTGCAGGCGGTGCAAGGGGAAACGAATGGCCCAATTCGTGCATTCGTGACCCCATTCGTGGACGGTTCCTGTTTCCCTGTCACTCCTCGCAGGCCGCGATGAGACGATCCATCATTTCGACGATGGCAGGAATCTGAATTTGCTCGAAAATTTCCCTGGCGCGCAAGGCGTATTCTCTGGCTTTCCGTTTCTGCCCGCTGTTCAGCAGAGCGATGGCAAAATTGCCCAGGTCTGCGCCTTCTCCATAGCGATCTCCGATGGCCTGCCGGATGCTTACGATGCGGGCAAGTTCTAATTCTGCCCTGGCCACGTCTTGCGACCTGGCATAATCCAGGCGCAGTAAAGCCGATAAGGTGTTGGCTTCGCCCAATTTCGCGCCGATCTCGCGGAAGAGCGCCAGCGCCTGACCGTAACTCTTGAGCGCTTCCTCCCGTTCATCTCGGAACTGCTGGACGTCGCCGATGGCTTTCAGCACGTTGGCTTCGCCCAATTTCGCGCCGATCTCGCGGAAGAGCGCCAGCGCCTGACCGTAACTCTTGAGCGCTTCCTCCCGTTCATCTCGGAACTGCTGGACGTCGCCGATGGCTTTCAGCACGTTGGCGCGCAAGCGTTTTTCTGTGATGCCCTTTTGCAGCGCGGCCTCGAGCCAGGGCAGCCAGTTCTTGTGGAAGGAAAGGATGTTCCACCAGTTGTGCGGCGCGGTGGCCATGCGCGCCAATACGTCGCCCGAGGGCTGCGCCAACGCCCATTCTTCCAGCAGGTACAGGTTGAGCAGGTCTTCCATCAGATCGGGGCGGGTGGAGGGATCGGCGCTGGCGGGCAGGTCTTCGAAGACGGTGCAAATCTGTTCCACGGCGCGGCGGCGGGCCCCGTCTGGGTCGGCGGGCAGCAGGGCGGCGCGGGCGTAATCGCTCACGCTGGCGTGCCAGCGGTAGCGTTCGATGTGCGGCGCATAGGTCAGCAGGGCGGCTTCGCGCAGGGCGTCGGCGCGGGGGAACAAGTCGTCCACGCTCACGTTCAGCGCGGCGGCCCAGGCTTCGGGCGTGCAGGAACCGGCGGCAAAGACCGGCAGGCAGGCCAGCGCCTGCCGCGCGCCTTCATCGAGCGCTTCCAGCGACCAATCCATCACTGCCCGCAGGATTTCGAGGTAGTCCCCTTTCAATTCGCGCGCCGCGCGCAGGATGCTTTCCGCAGGCCGACGGGCGGCCAGAGCGGCCAGTTTTTCCAGCACCAGCGGGTGTCCGCGCCCGGCTTCGGCCAGTTGCGCGGCCACATGCGGCTCCAGCAGGGTCGGGATATCCTTCTGCTCGCCCAGGGCCAGCAGGTAGCGGCGGGCGGCCTGCGCTCCCAGCCCTTCGTGCAGGGGCAGGGGGCGGGCGGTGGGCAGTTCCTCGAAGAGCGGGGCGGGCGGGCGCAGGGTGGCGAGGGCGGCGCTGGCAGGTCCCAGGCGACGCAAGAACGCCGCCAGGCGCTTCAAATCGGCTTCGGGCAGGTCCTCCAGGTTGTCCAGCAGGAAGAGCGTGGGGTTATCACGGGCGTAGTCCAGCAGCGCTTCTTCGGGTTTCTGGCCCGGTTGCAGGGTCAACTCCAGGGGCAGGACCATGTTGCTCAACAGCAGGTCGGCCAGCGGCGCGCCGCGTCCATCGCCGAAAACTACCCCGCCGGGGAAGCGCCAGGCGTTGCGGTGGGCGGCCTCCAGCGCCAGGGCGGTCTTGCCCATGCCGCTCACGCCGCTGATGATGGCCGCGGAAGGGGTTTTCTCCAGGGTATGCGCCAGCGTCACCAGTTCGCGCCCGCGGCCAAAGAAGAAGCGCTCCCGCGCCGGCAGGTTGCCGGGGGCGCGGCGGGCGTCGGTCAGCGGCTCGCCCGGCTCGACGGCCTCGAAGCGCAAATCGTCCTGTCCAAACAAGCGCGGAACATGCGTGCGGACGCTGGTCTGGGCGCGGGCGAAGACCTCCTTCAGGGTGTAGCCGCCGCGCGCCATCTCGGCATACAGGCGGGCGGCAAACTGCACCGCCTCGTCATCCAGCACGGGTTGGGGGTGCCCCAGGGCGGCGCGCGCCCGTCCGGCCTGGGCAAACGCCTGTGCCGCCGAGAGCGCGCCGTCGGCGCTTTCGCAGGCGTTGAACACCGCCAGGTCGAGCGGCGGGGCGTCTTTCAGCGCCTCCAGCAGGCG
>DAOTZT010000054.1:0-3368 GCA_034434255.1 Anaerolineales bacterium
AGAGAGCTTTCCCCCTTCGCCCGGCGGCGAGATTCCGTCGGTAATGCTCTGCCACCCGGTTGCGAACGTTTTCGAGCCTCCTGTTGGTTGTCTTTTCTCAACATGAAGCCTTCCACCCTACCATCCGCAACTGTAACTGTTCAGTCTTGCATCAAAACGGTTGTGTTTGTCATTGCGAGGAGCGTTCTTTGCGACGAAGCAATCCCCAAGCGGTCAAGCTGGCCTTATAAACGGGAGATTGCTTCGCCAGAAAACGGCTCGCAATGACATGGCTGAATAGTTACCCGCAACTTTATACCTGTCCCGCGACGGGCTGGAAGGCCCATCCTGCCACTGTCCACCGCCTGCGCCCCATTCCGTGGTCTGCAGTCCGCCATCCGCAGTCCCTCATTCGTGTATTCGTTCCCTGTTCGTTGACGGTTTGCCCCCTATCCCATCCACGGTCCACCGTCCATTGTCCCTCCGCGGTCTGCCGTCCGCGGTCTACCGTCTATGGATGCAATTCCCCGGCATTTTCGGTAGCACGTTTCAGGCAGCGACGGGAGCAACGCGACGCACCACCAGGACGACTTTCCCCTTGATCTCCAGCGGCTCGCTCTTGGGGATGCGAATCGGCTGCATGAAGGGGTTGGCCGGCTTGAGGAGGTAGCCATCGCGATCTTTGTAGAAGTACTTGAGCGTGGTCTCCTCTCGCTGGGGTAACCAGATAGCCACCATTTCTCCATTGCGCGCTTCGACCGCCGGCTTGAGCACGACAATATCGCCATCGTTGATCATGGCATCAATCATCGAATCCCCCTTGACCTCCAGGGCAAACAACGGACCGCGCTCGGCCTCTGGTAAGAGGCTGCTGGCGATCTCCACCGCAAAGGATTCGTCGTCGGTAAGATAGGTGGTCTGGCCGGCTTCGGGGACGGGGATCGGCTGGCCGGCGGCGATGACGCCCAGGATCGGAACCCGAAGCATCGAACGCTCCTGAGCATTGGAACGGGCAAGCCGCACCCCACGCGAAACCCCATGGGCGCGCTCGATGTATCCCTGGATTTCCAGACGTTTAAGATAGTAATCAACCAACGAGGTCGAGGGAACACGAACGTGTTCGCCGATCTCGCGAATCGTGGGAGGATACCCATGTTCTTTCTGATAGTCCTCAATGAACTGGAGTATCTTCTGCTGTCTTTCGTTGAATTTGGGTTTACGAGCCATCATAAATGCCTCCTTGATTGAATTATAATTGAACACATGTTCAATTGTCAAGGTTTTGAAGGGACAAAACGGAGTATAATTCATGCATCGAACGCCGTAAGGCCTGGTTTTCTACCTGCAAGCGAGATCTTCGCTGGAGACCTTCTATGACCTTCCGCATTCTGCGCTGGATATGTATCCTGGGACTGAGCGTTGCGGCCTGTCAGCCACGCCTGACGCCCACCCCCTCGCCTGTCCCCACACCAACGGCAGTGGCCATCGGCAAGACGCCGTCAGGGATGCAAGACCTTTCCGGCGTTGGCTCCACGGACGGGATCGTGATCCTGGCGACCGTGATCCTGGCGTTGATCGTGCTGACTGCGCTGGTACGACATCAGGACTGGCTGCGGGAGGAGAGCGAAGAGGAAGAGGAATAGGCAACGCTCAAGAAAAACGATGCGCAGCTCATTCCCCACTCGTTGACGGTCTGCAACTACGGTTCACTGTCCACGGTCTATCGTTTCCAGCCTGGAAAGCCTGTGCTACGCCAGTCACCGCCCCAAACCATCTGATTTTTATAAAATTCCGATGGTATGATATAATCCAGTTGTGAAAATTCCCCGCCTGCTCCTGCCCCTGCTGCAAGAATCCCTCCTGCCGGGCAAAGTCGTCGCCCTGTATGGTCCCCGTCAGGTGGGCAAGACCACTCTGGTTCTCGACCTGATCGAGCGCTCCCCCTACCGCGCCCGATACATCAGCGCCGACGAACTGCTCTACCGCGAAGCCCTCTCCAGCCAGAGCCGTCAGACGCTCGGCGAACTGCTCGGTGATGCCGAACTCCTGGTCATTGACGAGGCGCAGCGCGTCCCCAATATCGGCCTCAACCTCAAAATCCTGGTGGATTCCTTCCCCCATGCCCGCATCCTCGCCACGGGCTCCGCCTCTTTCGATCTGGCGAACAAAATCAGCGAACCGCTCACCGGTCGGCAATTGACCTTCCACCTTTACCCCGTCAGTTACCCCGAACTCAGCGCCGCCTTCGGTTCCCTCGAAGCCCGCGCCCAACTGGAGCGCTGGCTGGTATGGGGCGGTTACCCCGCCATCGTCACCGCCGAGACGCCGCAACTGCGTCAGCGCCTGCTCAATGAACTGGTCGGCGCCTATCTTTACCGCGACCTGCTCGAATGGGAGGGCCTGCGCCGCGCCGACAAAATCGCCGACCTGCTGCGCCTGCTCGCCTTTCAAATCGGGCAGGAAGTCTCCGTGGCGGAACTGGCGGCCTCGCTCGCCCTCAATCGGCAGACCGTCGAGCGTTACCTCGACCTGTTAGAAAAAGTCTTCGTCATCTTCCGCGTGGGCGGCTTCTCGCGCAACCTGCGCAAAGAAGTGACCAAAAACGCCCGCTACTACTTCTACGACAACGGCGTGCGCAACAGCCTGATTCAAAACTTCAACCCGCTCCATCTGCGCAATGACGTCGGCCAACTGTGGGAAAACTTCCTGGTTGTGGAGCGGCGCAAAGCCAATCAGATGCGCGGGCGGATGGTCAACACTTACTTCTGGCGCACCTATGACCAGAAAGAGATAGACTACCTCGAAGAGAGCGGCGGACGCCTGGAGGGCTACGAATTCAAATGGCAGGAAACTGCCCTGCGCCGCGCCGTCCGCGACGAATTTCTGCGCGCCTACCCCGACGCCTCGCTGACCGTCATCCACCGTGAGAACTTCACTGACTTCCTCTCCTGACCCTGTCTGTGGAGGTTCCCCATGTCCCGCTTCCCCCGCTTCCTCATCCTGTTCCTGACCCTCAGCCTCCTGTTCGCTGCCTGCCGACCGCAGACCGCTGACCGCAGACCGCAAGCGGACGGTGGACGGTTGACCATGGACGGCGGTCAGCCGACTGTCTCCTCTCCCGCTCCCACGCTCACCCCCACTCTTACCGCAACCCCCACCCAAACCGAAATCCCTCGCCCCTCCCTCGAATCCCTCGGCCTGACTGCTGAAATCCAGCAAATGTTCACCCGCCAGGGCTGGGACATCGCCTGGGATGCTCAAAATGCCCGCTACCTCATCCGCCAGGCCGCCTGGGACGAAGCCAATCAGACCTTCACCTCCCAAAAAACCCACGAAATCGGCTTTATTGACACCGAAGGCAACCTCCACTTCACCGCCACCCAATACTC
>DAOTZT010000055.1:0-3864 GCA_034434255.1 Anaerolineales bacterium
TTCTGCATGGAGATGTCCTGTCTCTATTTCCAAATTCTCGAGCCGTCTGAGCAGAGAGGTCGTCGTCAATGCTTGTTCAGGCATGGGTATAGTTTAACACCACTCAGGCTAAAATGGGTAGGTAGTTACGATTGACGGCATAATTTTCGCGTGCCTTTTCCCCTGCTTGATGCCAAATTTTTCCACCTGCCGCCGCCTGCCGGCCGGCATCTTCTACGCCTAGGGCGTCAAAGCTAACGTGCCATTCTTTGACCGCCGCACCATAGGCGAAAGCGCCTATGATTTTTCCTGTACGAAATGTGACCTTTGGCGAATCACGAATACGGCCAAAAGAGCATAAAACAGGATGCACAGGATTGTCTCTCATTGCATAGACTTTATCCTGCGTATCCTGTCTATCCTGTTTGAAATACCTTTTGGCGCAAAAAATCAGTTAAGATTGACGCATGACCCCACCCGAACCCATCATCGTCTCGGCCACCGTGCTGGCGCAGATGTTCCTGTACCTCGATTCGCTCCAGGTGGACATCAACGCCTTCCTGCGCTCGCTGGGCCTCGAACCGTAGACGGCGCGCAAGGCGTGAATTGTTTGCACGGCGCTTTGGCAAAGGGACGGACGCACGCTGCAGGCCAGGGCTACTTCCCAAGCTGGCGCGTAATACTGGGGTCTTTGATGGCTTTATCGTCAGCCAGCAGGAAGGCTTTGCTGAGGATGATCGAAAGGATTTGGTCGCCCTCGAAGGGCAGGAAGATGCGTTCTTTGCCCATGCTGGCGGCGCTTTTGGGGACGATGCACAGGTATTGGTCGTTTGGCTCCATCAGGATGTTGCCGCTGCCCAGGTGGATTTTGTAGGTGCGGATGTCGCCGCGCACGACCAGGAAGCGCTCGTCCAGGCGGCAGCGGGCAGCGATTTTCAGGCGCGGCAGCAGCAGTTCCAGCACGCTGCGGCGGGTTTTGGCGCTTTCGGTGAGATTGCCAAAGGAGTAGTCCTGCCAATAGGTGAGATGCCGCCCGCCGGGGCCGCCATCGAACCAGTTGGGGTCGTTGCCCACGCTGGCAACGCTCACGAACAAATCCACATCGCGCATAATTTCAGAGAAGACCAGAGGCGGAATCTGGTCGAGCGGCAGGGGTTGGTCGGCATTGCTCCCGTAGTCGTAGCCGCCGCCGGTGGCGTGGGCGTAGTTCTGACCGGCACCCAGGGCATAAAAACGCACCTGGTCGGTAGAAAGATACAGGTAAGTGCCGCTGTCGGTGGTATCTACGCCGTAGGTATCACCCACCGATTCGACCCAATATTCGGCGCGCAAGCCCCAGTTTTCGAGGGCGCGGTATGGCGCGGGGTAGGTGGCGTCCACCATCAGGCGCAATTGGTACTTCCAGCCGCGCGCGGCGCACAAGGCGCTGAACTGGTGCTGGCGGATGATGTGGGCGGCGTAGCGGTTGGAGTAGGTGCCGGTACTGCGTTCGGCATCAGTGAGCAGGTAGATTTCACGGTGAGCCTGTTTGAAGGGCTGCTGTACTTGATGCGTATCCAGCCAGTGCCGCCAGCCCAGCACCACGTCCAGGTGGGCGTTGAGCGGATGCCACAGCTCGACTCTGGTCTGGTCATCCAGCCAGGAGATGGGCTGGTCGTTCAAATCCACAATTTGGCCGTTCCACCAGATGCCCGAGGCGGCCTGGTCGGCGCGCGAAAACTTCCAGATGATGCGGCGGGCTATCAGTCCCACCAGCGGGTGGTCGAGGTAGCGCTCGCGCCAGGCGGCAAAGTCCCAGCTTTTTTGGGCCAGGAACAGGTTGTCAATGCGTTCTTTTTGGGCGGTGAGCATACCGCGCAGGTCTTTGACGGTTTGGGTCAGGTCTTTGACCTCGTCGGGATAAGCCGACTTGACGGAAGCTGGCGCGGCGGCGAGCGGCTTTTCACTGCCGGACTTGTACCAGCGCAAGACCGGCTCGCTTTCTTCGAAGCGCAGTTCGGCGCGGTATTCGTCGAAGGTTTCGACGCGCACCCCGACGGGCTGACCGTTTTCGCCCAGCCCATAGGTTGGCACGACCAGTTCTTCGATTTCGCTTTGGGGCAGGTTCAGGCGTTTGGCGGTTTCGTCGAAGGCGGCGGCAATCTGCTTTTGAATGATAGGGAGCTTGAGGCGGGTTTTGAGCAGGGCCAGTTGGGCTGCGCCGTGCGTGCCGGGCATCTGACCGAGGGCCCATATCCCGGCGTTGCCCACGCGAGCTAGGCGCGCCCCATGCCCCGGAATTTTGCGGAACGAGTCTTTGACCAGTTTGCCCACGGCGCGGGCTACGTCGGCGTCTTCGTAATCGGCGCACAGCCAGAGCAGTCCCTTGAGGATATCGCCGTGAATGGCGGCCATTTCCCAACGCAGTTTTTCGCGGTACTGGTCGCGGTAATCGGCGTGAACACCCTTCACATCTTCATCTGTGACCGTACGTGGCGTATCCACCAGCGGGAACCAGCGAAACAGGGCAGCGCGCACGTTGGGCCAACCCACCAGGTCGCGGGCGGCGCGGGCTTCTGCCAGCCATTTGGCGTTGGGCGCGCTGGCTTTGGCCTGGGCGCACACGGCTAACAGGGTGTTCCAGTTGTTGGCGGTTTCGGGCGGCAAGGCGGCGATTTCCTGCCGGGCAAAATCAGCCCAGGCATCTTCATCTTCCCGAAAAGGCGATGGAATCTGGCGCGGACCATCGGGCGCGCCGCTCGCTGCGTGGAGCAGGGCCAGCAGTTTACTGCCGTAGCGTTGGGCGTCGGAGTCGTCTTTGTCGTTGAGGCGTTTGGCCAGCCCTTGCAGGGCCGCCAGCAGTTGGGGAGGGTGTGGCGCGGCGTGGGCTTTGAAATACGTCTCGCAGGCTTTGACGAGCGACGCGGCGTCCCGTCCGCGGTAAAAGATTATGTCTTCGCTCCACCACTCGACCATGAGAAGCAGGTCTTCGGCGGTGAAGGGCAGTTTGCGTTTCAACAGGTCGAAGCAAAACTCGCGCAGTTCCCAGCGTTGATGCCAATAATCTTTGCGCGCGTCCAGTGCGTCCAAATCCATCTTCTTCAACCCGACCATGAGTGAGAGCAGCCATTCGCGCTGCTCAGGCAAACTGGATTCAAGCACCGTTTTGGCAAACGGCAAATCTTTCATCTTCTTCGGATATTTCAGCGCCT
The DNA here is from genome assembly GCA_034434255.1 of Anaerolineales bacterium. GTDB lineage: Bacteria > Chloroflexota > Anaerolineae > Anaerolineales > Villigracilaceae > UBA877. The sequence goes on from DAOTZT010000055.1 coordinate 3,171, forward strand.
TACAGGCATCTTTGATGGCGGCCTGACGCGGGTCTTGGGGGTTGAGTTTTTGCACCAGTTCGTCCAACATATCAGCCTCCCACCAGTTGAATCAATTTCAAGAAGGTCACTTCGCCGGTGGCTGCCACATCGAAGGTCTCGTCCAGGCTGTTGGCCTGCTTTTCGCCAACCAGCACAATGAATCCGTTCTGCTCGAAGGCCTGCAGCGCCAGTTCGTATTGCGCCTGGGCGTCAATGAGACGCGGACGGCGCATTTTGTAGCCGTTCAGCGTGCGCTCGGCATCGGTGGGTTGCACCAGTCCGCTGAAGGTTTCTCCCTGTTGCTGGTTGTAAGCAGCCACTTCCTGCCAGACGCGCAGGCGGATCAACTCGCGCACGCTGATTTCCGGCTGCGGGCAGACCAGGGTGAAGGTCTGTTCCGGTTGGCCGCGCAGATTGACTGTGCTTCGGTCGAGAACGGTAAGGGTGGCTGGGGGCATGGGAATCTCCGTGAACATCATGGCGGATGAATGGCCTGATTATACCCGAGAATTGCGGCAGGATGGCATCTAGCAAAAAGGAGGCGGGGAATTTTCACAAATAAATTATATCATACCATCTGAATTTTTCAAAATTTAGATGCTTTTTGTTGTGTGAGACAGGTCTCCGACCTGTCCGCGCAGGTCAAAGACCTGTGCCACGCAGGCAGCCATTC
>DAOTZT010000056.1:0-3648 GCA_034434255.1 Anaerolineales bacterium
CACTTTCTCCTCAATGGCAACGTTCAGCCAGTAGGCGCCCTTTTCGGCTGTGGCTAAACTGCCAGCCCCATAGGCGCCGGTGCGGGTGTCGTCCTCCCAGGGTGGATTGGCAATGAGGGCGCCGCCCTCGATCCAGTCCATGTAGTAGGACGGGGTGGTAATAAAGTCCATCTCGTCCACAGCGCGGTCGAGGTGGATCAACTCCGGGCGCAGGTGGAGCATCAGGGATGTCTCCAGTTCGCAGGCGTGGCCCATCCCGCCCAGTGGAGACTGGCGCCTGGTCTCCAGCGCGGCCACTCCCTTCGGTCCGGAGAGGTACAGGAACGAGGTGGCGCAGAAGATGTGGGGGTATTTTTCGCCAGCGTATTTGACCACGTTGACCAGGAACGACGAGTTGCCGCCGTGCCCGCTCATCAGGTAAAAACGGGTGAAGCCGTGCCCGACCAGAGTATCGATCACGGCCAGCCAGAAGTCCTCAAACGTCCGCCCGCCGACGTTGAAGGTGCCGGGGAAAGAACGCCGGTGGGTACTGACCCCATAAGGGAAAACCGGCAAGCAGAGCGCCTGCTGCGGAACAGCCTTCGCTGTTCCCTGAGCGATGGCTTCGATGATGACGGTGTCGGTGGAAAGGGGGGAATGGTATCCGTGCTGTTCGGTGTGGCCAATGGGGAGAATGACCACTTTTTCCACATCTGCTGCAGGAAACGGCGGCACAGGAGAATTGCCTCCAGCCAGGGAGAGGACAGGGAGGTCGGCGGGCAGGCTCAGGGTCGGCGGAGCGAGGACGAAGATACGGTGGAAGCCATCCTCGAGCAGGTTGGCAACCAGGTTGCGGGTCAGCGCGGCGAAGAGTTCGGGGCGCACCTCCAGCCCGCTTCCTTTCCAGCCAAAAGGAAGAGGGGGCAAAAGTCCGATTTCCTCCGCATCAAGCAGGGAAGGAAGGCGACTCAGGTCATATCCATTGCCCAGGAGAAGGACAAGCGGCATTTCTCGCGGCAGTGCGGCGACTTCAGGCCAGGTCAACTCTTCAAAGCGGATGATTGTCATAATTTGTTCCACAAGAATGAATAGGTTTAAGGAGTTTAGTATTCATAGTAGGGGCTGTGGAGATGTGGATAACCGCCTGTCCCCCCATTTGTGGTAGTACTGGACGAAAAGTTGCCTGGATGTAGCCCATCCGGAGGGGGAAAAGCAGGAGCGGCGTGTGGAAAATTTTTGGGAAGTTATGATAAGTTTTCCACCGGATTTCCCCAGAATTTTCCACAAATCCAGATGTTGGATGTTGTTCAAATGCCAGGCCAGATATGGGGGGAGCAGGATGGAACAATTGTCCTGCTTTTCCACAGACCGCGCGAGTTATCCACAGAAAAGAGGCAGTTATCCACAGTTTTGGGGATTTTTAGGAGGCCTGGATGCGCCAGATGTAGGCGTCAGGCGCTGGTCTGTTCGAGTTTTTCTTCGACAATGTCCAGGAATTTGTCCAGGCGGGAGAGGTTTTCTTCAAAGCCAGGGCCAATCAGTCCCAGGCCTTTGATGGCCGATTCCCAGGTGTTTTGTCGCGCCGGCGGAAGGGCAAGAGCGGCGAGGGTCCAGGTGAAGATCAGTGGCCAGAGGATTGCCTGGGGAGATTCGCTTTCGAGCAGGGCCTCGAAGGCTTTTTTGTAGTAAGCCAGGCGGGGGAGACTGATGCGGGCATCCATGCTGGGTTTGGAGGCGGCTTCGAGGAAGTCTTTTTCCCAGGCGGCGACGCAGGCTTTGAGCGCTTCTGGCTCCGCGTTGTCTGCGCCGAGCAAGCGGGGCAGGGCCTCGGCCAGGTCGGGGACACCGGCGGCCTGGGCGCGTTCCGGGAACTGGAGCAGGAGACGCCGTTCGGCGAGCGGCCCACCGGTCAGGATGGCGATGGCGTTGGCGGCGTGATTGACGCTTTTGAGATAGGTGCGGAGCAGCGCTGGCCAATTGTCCTGACGGGTGAGAAGTTCGCTCCACAGTTGTCGGGCATGTTCGGCGTTGCGTTGGGCACGGGTGGCAATGTTGGACGGATCGTTGTACTTGTCCCGCACGCTGGCCTGGACGAATTCAAAAAAGTGCTGCTGACTGGTGTAGAGGGGCAGCGGATCGTACAGTTCGGGACCGAGCCAGGGATGGAGACGCAGTTCTTTGGGCTTGTCGTACTCGGAGCGGGGGGTATGGGTGATGTCGAGGGAGAAATCGGGGGTGATAGCACGACTCTCGCGGCGAATGGGGGGAGCCTCCTGATGGACGAAGACGATGTCCACATCGGTTGTGCCGCCCAGGAAGGGGGAATCTGTTCGCAGGGAACCGGTCAGGTAAGCGGCGACCAGGCCAGGTTCCACCAGGGCCTGCTTTTGGGCGGTCTCTCGGGCAATGCGAATCAGGGTTTCTGGAGTGATGCGCATACGGTTGCCTCGCTATTCGGACAGTAACGGGGGTTGGTAGGGACTCAAGTGGAGGGCCTGGCGAATACGATTTTCGATGAGGTCAAGGTGGGCCGGGATGCGGACGAAGTCCAGCGGGTCGGTGTCAATGGTCAGGACGGGGGTGTTATCGTAGGGTTGGGAGAAAAATTCCTCGTAAGCGTCATTGAGTTGCTGGATGTAACTGCGTTCCATCGAGCGCTCGTAGGCGCGGTCACGCAGGGCAATGCGCTGCATGAGGGTGTCGGTGCTGGCGCGCAGATAGACCAGCAGGTCGGGTAGGGTGATTTTTTCGGCCAGGGCTTCGTGTACCTGACAGTAGACGCTCAGTTCGTCGTTCTTGAGGTTGATGCGGGCGAAGAGTGAATCTTTGGCGAAGGTGTAGTCGGAAATGAGCGGGCGGCCACGGGCGAGAATCTCTGGCACGGTGCGATGTTGTTGATGATAGCGGCTCAAAAGGAAGAAGATTTGCGTCTGAAAGGCATAGCGCTCGCGGTCGCTGTAGAAATCCGAGAGGAAGGGGTTCTCTTCGAAGACTTCAAGCAGCAGTTCCGCATCAAATCGGGGTTGGAGCAGACGCGCCAGGGTGGTTTTGCCGACGCCGATGACGCCTTCGATGGCGATGTACATGGTTTCTCCCTAACCACGAAGGACACAAAGGGACACGAAGGATTCTCTTTGGTCTTCGTCGTAGAATGATGATGGATTAAGGATACCATATTTTGCCGCCCGTGAAATAGCCACCGATTTCACGGATTACACGGATGGGGATTTGCTGGCGCTTTCCTGCATTGATTCAGGGCTGGGAATTTGGGCTATAATCTCCATGAGGATGATTTTTTGCCACAAATGGCACGAATTGCACGAAAAAAGAAAATTCGTGCCATTCGTGAAATTCGCGGCGGGACAAGCGCCTTGACGTAACCCCCTGCGGCGCGTATAATCCCGTCAACTCCAGGAGGAGTACGCGCCAGCGGCCTGATAGAGAAGGAGATACACGGTGGAAGTCTCCGCAGCGCACGCAGCGCCGAAGTCGCCTGGATGCGTTGACGAAGAAAGCCGCTGTTCAGTGTTCAGTTTTCAGTAATTTGACAATGTCATCTTTTCGTATAGTTGTCATTGCGAGGAGCGTTTTTTGCGACGAAGCAATCTCCTTGCAAGCCAGGAGACTGCTTCGCTTTGCTCGCAGTGACAAAATGCGTAGAGTTTATAG
>DAOTZT010000057.1:0-2012 GCA_034434255.1 Anaerolineales bacterium
ACGACCGCGAAGCGTACCCGAAGGGTAAGCAATCCCCTCGCAAACCAGGAGACTGCTTCGCTTTGCTCGCAGTGACAAAATGCGTAGAGTTTATAGAACAAGAGTTTAACTTGACATTGTCAAACTACTTATATTGTAAACGCGAAACCGACAAAAATCAGCCCTTTTTGCGGCGAGCAGGCTTCGGGTCTGGACCCGCCGCCTGCCTGCGGCGAAACAAGCGCTTCAGCCAGGGAGGAAACACCGGTCCTGGAGGTGGAGGCTCTTCTTCGGGCGGCCAGGGATCTCGGTCAAATAACTTGCGGATCACGTACGTCCCAATCAATCGAATACTTGCCAGAAGCGGCGCCGCCACGATGACTCCAACAACGCCCAACAAATCGGCAGCGAGCAAAGCAACGATCAGCACAAAAGCGGGATGAACTTTGAGCGCACTGGCCATCACGCGCGGGTTGATCAAGTTATTGAAGACCTGGTCAATCAGGACAGCAATCGCAATGACCAGAAGCATGTAACCAAACGAGGAAAAGCCAAACAGGTTGGCAGGCTGAAAATATGTCACCAAGCCCAAAACAACCCAGTTGATCGCCGGGCCAACATAGGGAATAAAGTTCGCAAAGCCGGTGATGACCGCCAGAATCAGCGCATAACGCACTCCCAGTGCACTCAACACAATTGCATAGACGATGGTAGTGAGAAAGAAAATGATCATCTGACCACGCAAAAAGGCGTTCCAGATGCGGCCCAATTTGGATCCCATACGGCGAATATCGTCGGCATAGGCCGGGATGTCAATCTGAATAATGCGGTCACGCAGGCCACCGCTCTCGAACAGGAAAAAGTAGGAAACAATAAAAATAAAGAAAATCCATCCTACCGTGGCAGCAGCACTGGCCGCAAGAGAGCCAACGAGGGAACCAAGTTGGGCAAGGGCCGGTTCCACATAGCCAAGCAACTGGTCGCCGATCAATCCCCAGTCGAGCGTGGCAAAATTCAATTCAAATGGGCCAAAAGAGAATTTCCAGGTAGAGAGATTCTCGATGTAGGCAGGTAGTTGGTCTATATTTTGCTGAATGGTCGTAATGAGGTTCTGCACCTGTTGGATAATTTCAACCCCGCTCAAGGTGAGCAGGGTGATCAGCCCTAAAAACAGAAGCAAATAGACCAGGTTGACCGCCGCCTTCCACGAAAGCGGTGTTTTGCGGGTGAGAAAAGCAATCACCGGATGAAGGAGATAAGCCACCACAAACGCAAACAAAATCGGGCCAAATAAATTGCGAAAACGAACAATAAACGCCCCCAAAATGACAATTATCGTCAGTGAGATGGTCAGTTTGGTGATGGCGCTCCAGCGTGGAGAAGAAGTGGCAGGAGGAGAAACACTCATACCCTGATTCTACCGTCTTTTTAGCCTGATGTCAGGGCAAAGAAGGCTGCTACAGACAGATTAGAATTTTTGCACAAGTCATGAGATAGACTTTCCTTGAGTCTTTTGCCACGAATTTTTATAAAAATCAGGAGAAAGCCTTGGCAAAGTAGTGCTTTTGCAAGAGATCTTTTTATGAAACTGGCTCCTCAGGCATTTGTGACCAGCATGCCCCAGAAAAGTGATTGTAAGAAACGGAGTTAAGCGTGACTTACCCCAATCAAAACTTTTGAGCGCACAAGCCATCGTTGTCCGTTCGTTTTTGCGATATAATTCAATTGTCAGACAACTTCCCCTTTTCCCCATCAGGAGTTTCCCCATGTCCAGAATTGACCTCACCATTCACAAAGACCGTCGCGCTCGCGCCATTCAACGCGCCCGCGAGCGTAACATCATCATCCCCACCTTTGCGCAAATGAAAGATCCGGCCAAAATTCCGGCCAAAATCAAGGAAGAATTAGCCAGCATCGGTCTGTGGGACGTGCATCCACGCAACCTGTTCCGCATCACCTGGAAGAACGAGCCAAAAGCATTCGGCGGCGGCTTTGGCGGCGTGAACTGGATGGAACTGCCCTCCAGCCTCACC
>DAOTZT010000058.1:0-4177 GCA_034434255.1 Anaerolineales bacterium
GGGCGACCTGCCCATCATCGAATACCGCCGCAAACGCGAAGAATGGAAGAAGCAAGCCGCATGACTGCCCTCTGGTGGATTCGCCGCGACCTGCGCCTGACGGACAACCCCACGCTTCACGCCGCGCTCGAAGCGGGGGAGGTCATCCCGGTCTTCATCCTCGACCCAGCCTTTTCCTCCTCATCCCCCCGCCGGCGGGACTTCCTCTACGAAGGCCTGCACGCCCTGGATAAAGACCTGCGCCAGCGCAAGTCATACCTGGTCATTCGCCGTGGCAAACCGCTCGAGGTTTTGCAATCCCTGCTCCCCGAAACAGGCGCCGCCGCCATCTACGCCGAAGAGGACTTCACCCCCTACGCCCGTCAACGTGATGCCGAAATCGCCCGCCATCTGCCGCTGACACTCATCCACGGCCAGACTGTCCATCACCCCGCCGCCATCCGCAAACCCGATGGCAAGCCTTATACCGTCTATACCCCTTACGCCAAAGCCTGGAAAGCCCTGCTGGGAGAGATTCGCCTGCTCCCCGCCCCCGACTTCATCCCCACCCCAGCAGGCATCCGCAGCGAACCGCTCCCGCCGTTCACTCCCAACCCCGACTTTCCTGCCGGCGAAACCGAAGCCCTCCGCCGCCTAGAAACTTTCTGCTCCCCTCTCCCCCTGGGAGAGGGGCTGGGGGTGAGGGCCTCCCCTCGCCCACCAGGAGAGGGGCTGGGGGTGAGGGCCTACCACGAGAATCGCAATCGCCTCGACCTCGACGCCACCTCCCGCCTCTCCCCCTACCTTCGCTTCGGCATGATTGGGCTTCGCCAGGCCGTCCACGCAATTCCCCCCTCGCCCCTCGGGAGAGGGGACGGGGGTGAGGGCCTCCCCTCGCCCCTCGGGAGAGGGGACGGGGGTGAGGGCGTCTGGCTCAACGAACTCATCTGGCGCGAGTTCTACATTCAAATCCTCTACCACTTCCCGCATGTCGCTCACACTGCTTTCAACCCCGCCCTTGCCAGCATCCCCTGGCGCAACGTGACCACCGAATTCGAGGCCTGGAAGCGCGGCGAGACCGGCGTCCCGGTGGTGGACGCGGCCATGCGTCAACTGCTCGCCACCGGCTGGATGCACAACCGGGCGCGCATGATCGTCGCCTCCTTCCTCGTCAAGGACATGCTCATTGACTGGCGCTGGGGCGAAGCCTGGTTCATGGAAAACCTGCTCGATGGCGACCTGGCGGCCAACAACGGCGGCTGGCAATGGACGGCCGGCACCGGTACCGACGCCGCCCCCTACTTCCGCATCTTCAACCCCATCCTGCAAAGCCGCAAATTCGACCCCAACGGCGACTACATCCGCCGCTGGCTGCCGGAATTACGTCACCTGGACGCCGGGTCCATCCATGCCCCCTGGGAAAAGGGCATCAAAGTCAGGGGTTACCCCGAACGCCCCATCGTCGAACGCGACAAGGAGCGCACCCTGCAAGCCTATCAGGCTGCGAAACGGCAGACAGGGTAGGACGGTTTTTGTGTCCATGTATGGTAAAATGTAGACACAAAAAAGGAGGAACGATGAGCGAACTGAGGGTTGGCACCCGTGAACTGAGAAACAAACTGAGCGCCTACCTGCGCCGTGCCAAGGCAGGTGAGACCATCATCGTCACCGAACACGGCAGGCCGATTGGCCAGATTCTCCCCATCGAAGCCAGCCTGCAGGAGCGCATGAAAGCCTTGCAAGCCGCCGGTTTCCTGGAGTGGAGCGGCCAGAAACTCAAGCCGCGTCAGGCGGTTGTCGTCAATCGCGGCCCCAAAGCGGCCTCAGAAGTCGTTTCCGAGGGACGGGATGTGGATTATCTACCTTGACACCAGCGCCCTGCTGAAACGATACATTCAGGAAGCCGGCTCCGAGGAGGTCAGAAAACTCCTGGAAGAGGCCGATGAAATCGCCACTGGCGTCATCACCAGAGTCGAAACCGCTTCCGCCATCGCGCGGCTGGTACGCTCGCAGGCCATCACCGCCGAAGAGGGCCAACAGGTCTGGGACGCATTCGGAGAAGACTGGGAAATCCTCACCCATCTGCACGTCACGCCTCAAAGCATCGAGAGGGCCGCCAGCCTGGCCTGGCGATATGCCCTGCGCGGCTATGATGCTCTGCATCTGGCCAGCGCCATCTTGTGGCAGGAACGCCTGACCCTGCCTGTCCTCCTGGCCACCTTTGACCGCCCGTTGTGGCTGGCAGGCAGAGATGCAGGAATCCAGGTCTGGCCGAAAGACCTGCTCCCGTGAGAAGCAACCGCAGGCCAGCCTTTCCAGGCCGTCGGGAGGAGCAGACCGTCAACGAATGAGGAACGAATAAACGAATGGGGGCGGCAGACCGCTTTAGCAAGGCCTTTCCAGGCCCTCGGATATGAATTCTGGCATTTTGCGCGTCCTGGAAAAAATTGTGCTACAAAATCAGAAAGGTAACTACCACCCACCCGTGTCCTTGCGAACTGCCGCTGGCAGCGACTGCTTGCTTGCGGCAAGATTGCTTTCCCCGCGTTTCGCTCTACCACACAGCAGGTAATTACGCAGTGCTCGGAAATGATCCTGCCAGGCAGCGAATCGTTCCATGCAAATACAGAGCAAACATCCACCCTACAATTTCGCAAGATGAGGCTCCGCATTTCTCAAAAAACAGTATAATTTCTCTCAGGAGGTAAAATGGCGGCCCTTCTTGAAGAGAATGGATTGTTCTGTTCCCCGCCAGAACTCTTTACCCTGGCGGCATTGTTGGGGGGACAAACCCTCATCGGCATCCCCGACCCCTTCCCCGGCTGGCTGGCCGAGGAAATTCAGGATGTCATGGCGCAAACGCAGCAGCGACTGGCCGAGCGCGAGGTCTTGCGCCGCGTCAACAACGAATGGCGCATGGACGCCTTCGCAGCGCTGCTCGTCGGCACGATGACCGAACCCCAGGCGGTGCTGCTGGCAAACCTGAGCCTGCCTGGCGGGGAATTGCACCGCAGGGCGCTGTACGCCCGTCTCCCTTTCTTCACCGAGTTGAGCGAAACGCCAGAAGGGGGCTATCGCCTGCGCCTGCTCGAAGAGGGCCAGCAGGCCCTGGCCTCCATCCTGGAGTTCTGGCAGGTTGAGGAACGGGTCGCGCCTGCCCCAGGCAGTTCCTTTTCCCTGCCGCAGAAAACGCTCGACCAGGCGCGTCAATCCCTGCAACAGGCTGAAACGCTGCTGAGACCCTATGGCCCGGCGGCTGCGACCTTCCTGGATAGCCTGCGCCGCGCCCAGCGCAACGGCAGCGTGGTCGCCATGCGCAAGCGCAACGCCTGGCAGGTGGGCGGGATGGGCTTCCTGCAGGCGGAAAACGGCCTGTGGCGGTTGCGCTCCTTCCAGCAGGGCGGGGAAGACTGGGTGGAGGCCATCCCCTGTGAGGCAAACGACCTGCAGGCCGAGCTGCGCGCCCTGCTGCAATCGTTCTGGCCGGGAGAGTGAGCGTGGAAACCATCATCGTTACCCTGAGAAAAGAGGACGGGCAGGAACTCGACCTGGAAGTGCCGCGCGAAGTGTGCGCCGCCGATCTCGTCCAGGAACTGGCGTTGACCTTTGGGCTGAGCGGCAATTTCCAGGTCTTTGCCGACCCGCCCAATCGCCTGATTGCCCCCCACGAAACCCTCGCCCAGACCGGGGTGTGGGACGGTGCACGGTTGATACTGACCTCGGGAGGACAAATGCCCGTCTCCCCTCGACCCGCCCCTCCCCCGCCAAACGTCTCAATGGGTGGGCCGGTGGCAGGCTGGCGCCCGCTCGATTTGGGGGGACAGGCGCCCCCGTCCGCGCCCGATTCGCCGCCTCCCTCGGGCGGCTTCACCTGGAAACAAATTGACGAAGATTGAAAGGAGGTGCCCGGCTCTGCAATACCTTGTCTTCTTTACTAACCGTTTCCACCCTACTTTCTCTTTTTTTTCAGGAGGTTCCTATGGCTCGAATCAAGATTACCCCCGAACAGGTGCGGCAGGTCGCTTCGCAGTTCGCACAATCGGCCAGCCAGAGCGAGGAAATGGTCTCCCGCCTGACGAACGCCATCAACTCGATGCAGCCCGAATGGGAGGGCATGACCTCGCAGCGCTTCTACAGCGACTTCCAGCAGTGGAGCGCCCAGATGAAGCAATTCACCGAATTGCTCAAGAGCATCAAT
>DAOTZT010000059.1:0-10661 GCA_034434255.1 Anaerolineales bacterium
CTGTTGATGCCCCTTACAGCGCTGGCAGGTCGAGCGCTTGAGTCTCGTGCGCCCGGCCATTTGCCACCATCATGGGCATTCATTGCCAGTGACACATTCCTGGTCATTGCTGTCGGTCTGTTTCTGTGGTATCTGATAGTCTACGGGCTGGCCATCGGGGAACTTCAGAGTAGCGGCATGGGCATGAATTTCTCCTGTCTGGAGGTCGTTTTTGCTATCTTTGTCGAGCCATCATGTGGCTATCTACTACTGGCGGGCGTACTGGTGGCTGGCGCTGTGTTCAAATGGCTGATGTAGACGTTGTTTGCGGGAGGCAGACATGCACAAATTTCTTTGGAGAAATGTGAGACATCGTTTTCTATTTCCAAAAGTAACTGTTCAGTCTTGCATCAAAACTGTTGGGTATGTCATTGCGAGGAGCGTTCTTTGCGACGAAGCAATCCCCAAGCAGTCAATCTGGCCTGATAAGTGGGAGATTGCTTCGCCAGAAAACGGCTCGCAATGACATGGCTGAACAGTTACAGAATTTCTTTACAATCTGCGCTTATTGCGACAGATTGTTCTTAGAGAGTTTTTGGGCCAGCATGCGCCGCTCTGCCTCTGCCAATGCCAGTCGCAACTGTTCTTTATCGTTGGCCACTGCAATACCGATGGAAAGGCTAAGCGGTGTGCTGGGGTGAGAAAGATTGAAAGCCTCCACGCGGCGGTTTACCCGCATATTGATCGCCTCAATCGAAACAGAGGCGATTTCAGGCAAAAGTACTCCAAATTCGTCCCCTCCAATGCGGGCCACCACATCTTCCACGCGGAAGCAAGAAGCCAATATCTCGGCAGCATTGCGAATTAACTGATCTCCCGACAAGAACCCGCGCGTCTCATTGACTTGCTTCAAGTTATCAATATCAGCCATCAACACCGTGACCGGGAAGCGGCGCCCGCGCTCCAGGCGCGTGATTTCTTCCTGAAAATAAGAGCGATTGTAGAGGCCGGTCAGGTTGTCATGCGTGTTCAAATAAGCCACTTTTTCTTCAGCCATCCGGCCGGCTGTAATATCTTCGGCTACCCCTAAAATGCTGTGCACTTCATCATTTGCAGAACGCTCAAATGGCGTTTCGCGCACAGATACCCAGTGCCAGTTCCCATAACTGTGGCGGAGGCGGAATTCTAATTCAAGCACTTCTCCCTCGCGCGCCATGCGCAAATCCTGATAATGATCCAGAACGCGCGGTTTATCTTCGGGGTGCAATAAGGCCATCAAGGTGTCGGGGGAAAGCGTAGCGACCTGCTCCGAGGTATATCCGGCAAAGGAGAACGGCAAACGATTCAAAATCCGGAACATTCCCTGCCGAAAATCGAAGATATACATTGGATTGTCGCTGATGAGCAAAATTTTGTCCACCAGGTCAGTCTGGCGGGCCAGAGCCGCTTCCAGGCGCGAAATCTCTATCGTTTGATCCTCAGATTTCATGGAAAATGCTCCTTTCAATGCCACAAAAGCCAAATTCCCTGCGCGACCAGCAAACCGAGCAGAACCCCCCCCAGGGCTTCCAATGGAGTATGGCCGATCACCTCGCGCAATTCTTTCTGAGAAATGGGATGTCCTTTCAACAATTCAGCCACCAGCACGTTGATTTTCTGGGCCTGCATTCCCGCCTGGCGGCGGACACCGGTGGCATCATACACCACAATCATTGCAATCGCCACGGCCAGCGCAAAGAGAGGATGGTCAAACCCATGATGCAGGCCAATGGCTAACGCGGTTGAAGTAATCAACGCCGAGTGCGAACTGGGCATGCCCCCCGCAGCAAAGAATAATGCCCAATTCCATCGGCGCGAACGGAAGTAATCCAGCGGAATCTTCAGCGCTTGCGCCAGGAACCACGCTGTCAGGGCACTCCACAAGACACGGTTTTGCACAATCGTTTCAAAACTCATAAGGGCGGCTCAAATTCCTCAAATTTCTCGCCATTGAGAAGGCGGACTTTCAGTTCAGCCTGCTCCAGCAGAGCAGCACAACGCTTCACCAGCGCCTGGCCGCGAGCGAAAAGGGCTGTCGCTTCTTCAAGAGAAGAGTCGCCCGCTTCCAGTGCAGCGACCACATCTTCTAACTCAGCAAAGGCTTCTTCGTAGGTCAATTCTTCAATGGGTTTCTGTTCGGCCATACGCCTCCTTATTTGCCCACCACACGGGCATCAAATTCGCCATCCTGGACGCGAATGGACAGGTCATCGCCCGGGAGGACGGCAGAAGTTTGCATCACCAGGCGTCCATCCGATTTACGGGTGACGATAGCGTAACCGCGCGCCAACACCGCCAGCGGATTGAGTGCCCCCAAGCGGCTTTCGAGGCTCTTCAGTCGCTCCGTCGTCAGCGCCAGGCCGCGCGCCTGGGCCACTTCGAGGCGACGCGCCAGGTCATCCAGCCGCTGACGGTCTCCCTGCAAGCGCCGCGCCGGAGAAAGCAGCCGCAAACGGCTTTCGTGCCAGGCCAGTGCCTGACGTCGCTCCTCCAGTGCTGCCTGGATTTCCGTCAACAGGCTTTGTTCCATCTGAAGCAGATAGGCTTGCAGGTCGGCCCGGGTGAGCGGAGTCGCCAGTTCGGCTGCCGCCGTGGGGGTGGGAGCGCGCAGGTCAGCAGCGAAATCTACCAGGGTGAAATCGGTTTCGTGTCCAACGCCGGTAATGACGGGGGCACGTGATTCGGCCACGGCACGCACCACGCGCGCATCGTTGAAGGCCCACAGGTCTTCGATCGAGCCGCCGCCGCGAGCCAGGAGGATGACATCGGGCGCGGCTACCCGGTTCAGGGTCTGCAGCGCTGCGACGATGGCAGGCGGGGCCTCCTCCCCTTGAACGGGAGTGGGAGCAAGGATGACTTCAACCAGGGGGGAGCGTCGCCGCAGAGTATTGAGCATGTCGCGCAGGGCTGCCCCCGTCGGCGAGGTGACAATGCCAATGCGACGCGGCCGTTCGGGGATGGGCCGTTTGCGGGCCGGGTCGAACAATCCTTGGGCTTCCAGCAAGGCTTTCAGACGCAGGAATTCGGCAAAGAGCGCTCCCTCACCAAGCGGACGAAGAAGATCGGCATAAAGTTGATACTGGCCGCCGGCCTCGTAGAGGCTGATGTTGCCGTGCGCCTCCACCCGCATCCCATCTGTGGGAGCGAAGGTCAGGCGGGCGACATCGTTGCGCCACATCACACAACGCAACTGCGCCCCGGCATCTTTGAGTGTGAAATACACATGCCCGGAGGAAGGTCGCGAGAAATTAGAAATTTCCCCTTCCACCCAAATTCCTTGCAAATCGGGGGTGGACTCAAGCAAAAAGCGCAAACGACGCGTCAGGTCAGTGACAGTGTAGCGCGGAGAAGCGTCGAATAAAGCAGGTTGCATGCTTAGAGAATACCCTCAATCTGGAGGGATGTCAACATTTTCAATCCCATCAGTGAGAAGAGTTTGCGTAACGCCTCCCGCCGTCCAGCATTTTGCCTGTCTGTGCGCAGAGTTTGCAGAGATTTGTAAAGATGTCGGGTTACGACTTGCAAAATGAGCATTCTTTGCTACAATTCGAGCATGAAACGTCTCTGGGCACCCTGGCGCATGAAATTCGTCGGCAGCAAACAAAACGGCTGTGCATTTTGCGATGTGCTCCGTTCTACCGACGATGCAAAGCACTACGTGATCTGGCGGGGAGAACATGCTTTTGTGATGCTCAATTTGTACCCCTACAATACCGGTCACTTGCTGGTGATCGCCAATGCACATGTGCCATCATTTGAAAATCTTCAAGTAGCATGCCGGACAGAAATGATGGAACTGACCGTGCAGAGCATGATTGCTTTGCGCCAGGTCTATCAGCCGCACGGGTTCAACGTGGGAGCCAATATCGGCGAGGCCGCTGGTGCCGGCATCCCCGGCCATGTCCATCTCCATATCCTGCCGCGCTGGACCGGTGACGCCAGTTTCACCCTCACTCTGGCTGAGACCAAAGTCCTGCCCGAAACCCTGGAGCAGACTTACCAACGGGTACGCCAGGCATGGGAAACGTTGACTCTTAATCCATGAACACAAAAACTTAATGTTGAGGAACAATGAAGGCAGGTCACACCTCCCTTGCCCATCTTGCTTGCTATGACTACGTCATCATCGGATCTGGTTTCGGTGGCTCCGTCTCCGCCCTCCGGCTCGTTGAAAAGGGATACTCTGTCCTCGTGCTGGAGCGGGGAAAGCGCTACCGGGACCAGGATTTCCCCAAAACGAACTGGAATCTTCGCAAGTGGCTCTGGTTTCCTCCTCTGCGCTTTTTTGGCATCTTCGAAATGGATTTTTTGAACGGCGGAATTGCCATGCGAGGCAGCGGCGTGGGGGGAGGCAGCCTGATGTATGCAAACGTCCTGCTCGAGCCAGATGAGCGCTTGTTTGAGTCTCCTGCCTGGCACCACCTGGCCGACTGGAAAAACCTCCTGCGCCCGCACTACGAAACTGCCAAACGGATGCTGGGAGTAGCCACCAATCCCCGCCTGACACGGGCGGATGAAGTCCTCAAAAACATTGCCCAGGAACTCGGCACCGGGGAGAGTTTCCGGCCAGCAGAAGTCGGCATCTTCTTCGGGGAAGAAAACGTCACCGTCCCCGATCCATACTTCGGCGGAACAGGCCCGGAACGAGCAGGCTGCAACTTTTGTGGCGGTTGTATCGTCGGTTGTCGTTACAACGCAAAGAATACGCTGGTCAAGAACTATCTCTACTTTGCCGAAAAGGGAGGAGCACACATCCTGCCCGAATGCCGGGTTACCGACATCCGCCCGCTGACCGGCGACGGGAACCCGCGCGAGCAGGACGGCGCCCGCTACGAGATCGTGTACCGACGCTCGACCTCCCTCCTGAGCCGCCAATTTTCTGTGCGCGCCCGCAACGTGATTGTCTCGGCGGGTACACTGGGAACCCTGGAACTGCTCTTCCGTTGTCGCGACATCACCCGCTCCCTGCCGCGTCTCTCCCCTTGCCTGGGAGATTTGGTGCGCTCGAACAGCGAAAACCTGCAAGGCGTCGTCAGCCGCGAGAAAACAACCGATTACTCCAAAGGGATCGCCATTGGGTCAATTATCCGGGCTGATGAGCACACCTACATCGAGCCAGTGCGCTTTTCCGATGGTTCCACGTTCATTCGCGTCCTTACCGCGCCTCTGGCCGACAGCAAAACTATCCCGCTGCGGATTTTACAAACCATCTGGGGCATGCTCCGTCATCCGCTTGATTTTCTCTACGCCAGGTTTTTTGCTCCCTGGGCACGGCGGGTGACCATTCTCCTGATGATGCAGCCAGTGGAGGAACTGCTGCGCATTCGACTGGGGCGCAATTTGTTCACTCTCTTCCGGCGCGGGCTGGTCTTCAAGGCAGAGCCAGGCCGACAATTGCCGACAGGGCCAGCAATCAGCAACACCATCACGCGCCTGTTTGCTTCCAAAGTCAACGGCATTCCGCAGGCCACCTTCCTGGACAGTTTTCTCAAATTTCCCATTACGGCCCATTTGATGGGGGGCGTCCCATTTGGCCGCAACGCCGAAGAGGGCGTCATTGGACTGGATTGCCAGGTGCACAACTACCCGGGTCTGTACGTCGTAGATGGGTCCATCATGCCCGGCAATCCGGGAGTCAACCCCAGTTTGACCATCACAGCCCTGGCAGAGTATGCCATGAGCCAGATTCCGCTCAAATCGCAACATGCCGTCCAAGAGAGATGAGCCATTGATCCATTGCCTGTATGCCGACAACTCGTTGCTGGTGCTCAACAAACCGGCTGGCATCGCCTCTGTGCCCGGTGGATGGGAAGAGAGCGAAACCAGCCTGTTTGAACAGGCCGAGGCTGAATATGGCAAACTGTGGATTGTTCACCGCCTGGACAAAGTGACCAGCGGCGTGATTCTGTTTGCCCGCACAGCCGCTGCGCACCGGACCCTGAGCCTGCTTTTCGAGACCCGCGCCGTCCACAAAATGTATCATGCCGTCCTCGTCGGTATCCCGCCCTGGGAGGAACAGACCTGCCGCGCCCCCTTGCGCGCCAACGTGGGACACAGTCACCGCACAGTGGTGGACGAGAAAAAAGGCCGGGCGTCCGTAACCCGCTTCCA
The DNA here is from genome assembly GCA_034434255.1 of Anaerolineales bacterium. Classification (GTDB taxonomy): domain Bacteria; phylum Chloroflexota; class Anaerolineae; order Anaerolineales; family Villigracilaceae; genus UBA877. Next base: position 6,130 of record DAOTZT010000059.1, read on the forward strand.
GGTCCGCGAACGATACGTCGCCCACGTCCTGGTCGAGGCCATGCCCGAAAGCGGACGCACGCACCAGGTCCGCGCCCACGCCGCGGCCCTCGGCTTTCCCATCCTGGGCGATTCGCTCTACGGCGCCCCGTCTTTCGGACAAGAGCATCCATTGGCTGTCTTGCAGCGCCCTGCCTTGCACGCCTATTCCCTGAGTTTTGAGTTCGAAGGCAAAGTCCATTCGTTCACTGCCCCTTATCCCCCTGATTTGGTCGAAGCATTGAATCATTTACGGGCATAAAAAAACACACCGGGAAAGCCGGTGTGTTTTTCATGCAACGTTCTGCAGCAAGGCTCAAACAATCTTGCGCGCTTCCATGTAGAAACGTTTCTCGTGCGCTTCCCCCATGGAGAACGTCTTGCGCGGCAAGGCGCCATCGAGAATAACCGTCTTGAACAGGTCAGATTTGTCCATGCCCGGCACGTAGAAGCCAACATTCCCGGCTTTGGCGCCCAGTTTGAGCACTACATCCTCGCCATGGACATAATCAATCCTGTCGGCACCACCCTCTTTGAGAAAGACATCTAGGAAGGTCTGTAAAGTGCCGACCGGCAGGTTGGAGGTCGGGTTGGCGATTTCGATAATGCCGTAGTGGACCCACCCGCCATCGCTAACCACGCCGATTGTGTGATGCGGGCCGCGCGCACGATCCACCCGCTCAATCATCTCCTCGGCACTGTTGAGGGGGGTCAGGTTGAAATTCTGGCCAAAATACTGTTGCAAAGTGGCGTAGATGTTCTTCTTCAACCCGAACAACACACGGTGAATCGGCTCAAAGGTCAGCCCTTCGTCGTGGACATTTTCGATTTCCACCAACGCATAGCGTGCCGGATGGTTGAGGCCGACTTCTGGCTTCATCCGTTCCCAAACCGCCTTCGCTGTGGCCAGCGAGTGGTTGCCGTCACCCATCGCAAAGAGCAGAACCGGTTTATCGTCACTGAGGCCGTATTTGGCAGCAAAGGCTTTGGGATCTGCCAGTTGGCGCAGCGCAGCCACGACCTGATGTTCGAATTCTTCACCGACCGCATAACCGGTCAGATGGCCTGAGCCAAGCATCAGTTCAAAGTCGTACAGTTTCTGCAACCGCGCTTTGGACTCTGCGATTGGCTCGATCACTGTCCGTTTTGGATCATCAATCAAGACGAGGATGTGCGGCAATTCGAGCGATGCACCGGTGCGGATTTTCATGCGCGGAGGCAGGCGCTCGATGATCGTGCCTTCGGTGGCGCGAATCAAACTGGTTGAGCCTTTGGTGTAATCGTAATGCTCCAGGTCGAGACAAAGCATCAGGCCGCGGCGAGTCTTGCCATCCACAATCCGTTCGACGTAGATGAGACCTTCGCGTGGCTCGAGGGTGCCATCGTCGAGGTATTTGCGCATCGTGGCCTGAATCGAGGCAATTCGTTCTGCTTCGCCAGGTTGTTCCAGATACACCTCAGGCAAGATCAAATTCAAGGTCGAGGGGGCATCGCCGACAATTTCGGCTACCTTCTGCCAGTATTCGGGCTGAGAAGTAAACTGGTCACAGGCAATGACCGCCCACTTCGTCAGGTCAATCCCTGGCCTAGGCAAATAAATTTGCGGAATTTGAATGCCGATGTCTTCGTAGGTCTTCATGGTTTCCTGAATCGTGTAATGAGAATATGTCTGCGAGACATTCTCGCATGGAGGCGAGAATCTCTCGCATTACAGAGTCAATTCCATCCTACCCCGAATGGGTCTTGGCAAACTCGATCAATTTTTCCGCCACTTCTGCGCCCACCCGACCTTGCGCCTCTTTCGTAGCCGCGCCAATGTGCGGCGAAGCAATCACATTGTCGAGTTTGACGAGTTTCCAATCAGTCGGCGGCTCCTCTGAGAAGACGTCCAGGGCAGCACCGGCTACCTTGCCGCTGGTCAATGCCTCGTAAAGCGCCTCCTCGTCAATGATGCCGCCGCGAGCGCAATTGATGATGCGCACGCCGGTCTTCATCTTCGCGAACTCCGCCGCGCCGATCATTCCCGCCGATTCCTTCGTCTTGGGCAGGTGCAGGCTGATGTAGTCCGACTGCGCTAACAGTTCATCCAAACTCACCAGGCGCACGCCTTCGGCCTCTTTGACATAAGGGTCATAGGCAATGACGTTCATTCCCAGGGCAGCAGCGCGCTTCGCGACCTCTTTGCCGATATTGCCAATGCCAATGAGGCCCAGGGTCTTGCCGCCGATTTCATCGCCCTCAAAGGATTTCTTTTCCCATTTTTCGTTTTTCATGCTTGCAGTGGCTTTATAGAGATTGCGAGCCAGCATGAACATAAACCCAATCGTGAGTTCAGCCACCGAAGCAGACGAGGCTTTCGGTGTATTCATCACAGTAATCCCCTTGGAACGGGCATAGTCAGCATCAATGGTGTCCAGACCCACCCCACCGCGTATAATGACCTTCAGATTCGGGCAAAGGTCAATCAACGGCTGGCGAATCTTCGTGCGTGAACGCACCACGCAGCCATCATAATTAGGCAAGACTTTCTCCAGTTCTTCTGGAGTAATCTCGAAGTTAGTATCTACTGTCAGACCAGCGGCGCGCATCTTCTCGATGGCATCCATTTCGGTCTTATCGCAAACCAAAATTTTCATGTTTTACTCCTCTCTCCTGAAAAAATTAATCACCGGGAGGAACGGACAAACTCTCCGCCTCTCTCCCGGATTTTATGGACATCATCCTGCCACAATGTCATTTTAACACGCCCCCTACGCCTGTCAACTGATTTCCATCCTGTGCGGTGTATGCTCAATGTTAGTAGGCGAAAACAACAACCCCGACTATAATGAGCAAGTATCCAGCAAGCATTCACTGTATTTTCTTCTCGATAACAGGAGATCAACTATGACCAAACGTGTGCACAATTTCAATCCAGGTCCGGCTGCACTCCCCCTGGAAGTTCTCCAACAGGCGCAGGCCGAATTGCTCGATTACAAAGGGACGGGCATGTCCGTCATGGAAATCAGCCACCGCTCAAAAGACTTCGAGGCCATTGTAACCGAGGCCCAGAACGACCTGCGCGACCTGCTGCACATCCCCGCCAACTACAAGATTCTCTTCCTCCAGGGTGGCGCCAGCCTGCACTTTGCGATGGTGCCGATGAACTTCCGCCCGGCAGGGGCTTCCGCCGACTACATCGTCACTGGCACGTGGAGCAAAAAGGCCTTCAAAGAAGCCCAAAAACTGGGAACTGCCCGCGCCGCCGCCAACCTCGAAGCCGAAAACTTCACCCGTCTGCCGGCCCAGTCCGAACTCAAACTGGACCCGCAAGCGGCTTACCTGCACTTCACCTCGAACGAAACCATCCACGGCGTGGAATACTTCACCGAGCCTGAACCGCCGGCGGGCGTGCCGCTCATTTGCGACGCCTCGTCCGACTTCATCAGCCGCCCGATTGACGTTTCAAAGTACGCCATGATTTACGCTGGCGCTCAGAAAAACGCCGGCCCGGCGGGCGTGGTCATCTGCATCATCCGCGAGGATCTGCTCGAACGCGTCCCAGCCAATCTGCCGAATCTGCTCGACTACAAAGCCCTGGCTGAAGAAAACTCCCTGCTCAACACCCCGCCCTGCTGGAGCATTTACATCGTCGGTCTGGTGCTCAAATGGGCCAAAAGCCTTGGCGGACTGGAAGCCATCTACCAGCGCAATAAGACAAAGGCTGAAATGGTGTACAAAGCCATTGACGAAAGTGGCGGCTTCTACCGCGGCCATGCCAAATCAGACCGCTCGATCATGAATGTCACCTTCCGTCTGCCCACTGAGGCCCTGGAAGAACAATTTGCTGCTGAAGCCAAGAAACGCGACCTGATCGGCCTGAAGGGGCACCGCTCGGTTGGGGGGATGCGCGCCTCGCTCTACAACGCCGTTTCGATCGAATCGGTAGAAAAACTGGTTGAATTTATGAAAGAATTCCAGCAAAAGAACGGCTAAAGCCTCAAAGGCTCCAAAAACGCTTTCTCTTATTCAGGCGATGACCTCCACCCCGGCGGTCATCGCCTTTATTTCTTTCACGACTGTTTTTTTTCTTCTTACTTCTTCTTTATCTCTCCTCTATCCGAAAAATTTTCAAAAAGGAGACAAGACATATCGAATGCCAGGCAAGTTGTAGAGATTGCCAAAAAAGCCCTTGCCCAAAAAGCCACAAGCAAAAAAGCGAGGACTTCCACGGTAAACAATCGGCATGTCTTGGATGGCATCTGGTATGTTCTATGGAGCAGTTGTCAATGGATAAAGAAGAGTTCAATGTTTCCAGCAGTGTTTTCCAGGAACCCTTTTAAACCTGTCAGAACAGAGAGTATTTGACTGCTGCTCAAAAAGATGGTCAAATTCTATTCCTGGTAAGTAGTTTGACAATGTCAAGTTAAACTCTTGTTCTATAAACTCTACGCATTTTGTCACTGCGAGCAAAGCGAAGCAGTCTCCTGGTTTGCGAGGGGATTGCTTACCCTTCGGGTACGCTTCGCGGTCGT
>DAOTZT010000060.1:0-4444 GCA_034434255.1 Anaerolineales bacterium
CACTCTCATCTTTGTCATTGCGAGCCGCCGCAGGCGGCGAAGCAATCCCCCTATCAGCCAGGAGATTGCTTCGCTACGCTCGCAATGACAAGAGTTAGAGAGTTCTTCATCGCTTAGGGTAGGCAGTTACACGAGCAGCGTAAAAGGATTTTCGGGCGCCAGCGCGATGCGTTCGTTGTATTCGCGCCGCGCCTCATCGAACCGGCCCAGCTTGACAAAGACGCCTGCCAGATTGTTGTGCGGATAAGCGTCCTTGGGGTCGAGTTGGATGGCGCGCTGATAGGCGGCGAGGGCGTCGTCGTAGCGACCCAGCGCATGATACACGTTCCCCAGCCCGTTGTGCGGATAAGCGTTCTTGGGGTCGAGTTGGATGGCGCGCTGACAGGCGGCGAGGGCGTCGTCGTAGCGACCCAGCGCATGATACACGTTCCCCAACCCGTAGTGCGGCGCGGCGTCCTTGGGGTCGAGTTGGATGGCGCGCTGATAGGCGGTGATCGCTTCGTCATAGTTGCCCAATGCACGATACACGTTCCCCAACCCGTTGTGCGGATAAGCGTTCTTGGGGTCGAGTTGGATGGCGCGCTGATAGGCGGCGATGGCTTCGTCGTATTTGCCCAACGCACGATACACGTTCCCCAACCCGTGGTGCGGCGCGGGCCAGGGCCTGGTGGTAATCCTGGGCCGAAGCGGGCAGGAACCACAGGTTGCCCAGCCAGGCCAGCCCGATGATGGCGTAAATCCACAGGTAGTTGCGGCGCAGGCGGCGGCCAAAGGCCTCCCAATGTGAGATGGGAAAGTGCGGGGTGAGCAGGTTTTCGGCCAGCGACTCAGCCCAATCGGGAGCGGGGTGAAAGGGTGGGACAAGCATTGCGGCGAAGAAATCGGTCTCCATCAGGCGCACGCGCGAAGCCCACAATTCGTAGTAGCGGTAACGACGCGTTTCCATGATGAGGAAGATGGTGACGAGCAGCAGGTTGAGCAGGATGACCGGATGCCCGCCGCTTTGGGTAAACGCAAAGGAAATTGCCGCGCCGGTGGTGACAACCGCCCAGTTGGTGGTGGTGTCAAGCCGCTGCCGCCAGACGTTGGCACGCTGCACTTCGGCGCGGAAGAAATGCACCATGGCGGTGGTAAATTCGCTGGCCTTGAGTTGGTAGCCGCGAAAAGTCCAGACGGGTTCGGAGGAGGGGGGCAGGCTCATAACGCTTATCTCCAGATCTCGAAGGCTTGCTGCTTCACCTTTGGGCGGCGCTGGGCGCGGGCCGCAAGCAGGATGGCCCGGCCCTGTTCGGAACGGGTAAAGACGATCTTGCCGCCGCCGACATATTTGGCCCAGTATTTGGCAAATATGTCGACCCGCTCCTTGCGCGAGGCCAGGATTTTCGGCACTGGGTGGTAGGCTGGCGGGTACATGCCCGTCTCGCGTACCCAGCGGCGGAGCGGCTGCCACAGGATTTGCAGCGGCAGGCTGGGCAGGCGGTCTTCGGTGCGCATGATGAGATAGCGCTGGTCGCGCACCGGCTCGAAAATTTCCTGGAAGGCGCGGATGAAGGTTTCTGAATCATCCGGCGAGGCATAGTCGAGCAGCACGTTGTAGGCGTCATTGGCGGTCCTGGTCACGCGCACATAGCCTGCATCCAGGTTGCGGCTGACCAGGCCAAGCTGGCGCAGGGTTTCGAGCAGGGCGCGGCCTACATCGAGCAGGATGGCATCGGGAATCTGGGCGGCGAACAGGCTGCGGGCAGTTTGGGCAAGCTGTCGCCCGTTAAAAATAATGACCAGGAGTGAGATGAAGCTAAAAAACAGGAAGGTGCACAGCAAGAAAAACTCCAGCCCGGCTCCCAGGCTGCTCAACCAGGCGCGCCCGCCCAGGTAAAAAAGCCCTGAGATGAGAGCCAGCGCCGAGGTGAACAGGTCACGCACCAGCTTCTTGAGCGTGTTTTGCAGGGTGAAAACGGTCCGGATTTTCAGGTCGCGGGTGTTGAGGGTGGTGGTCGAGTAGGTGAAATTGCTATACTCCTCGCCAATGTTCCACAAATCATAGACCCGGTCGCGTAGCGGGATTTGTCGCATGGTGCGGGCATTGTGCAGCCCGATGTTGATGTCTTGAATCAGCCCTTTTTGGCCGTTCAGGATGGAGGTAATCAACTCTGGGCTGACGTGTACCGCGCCTTTGACAATTTTTCCGTGCATTTGCGGGGGCGCGGCGCGGTTGGGGGCGGCGCTGTGCTCTTCCAGCCAATCGGTGTAGACGACCAGCGACCAGTAGCGGTTGTGCCGATTGAGAAAGCGCGTAAAATCCAGCGCGCCGCGTTGGTATTTGGGGGCCAGGCAGACCACATCCCAGTTATGGGCCACCTTGCGCGGCCAGGCCGGGTCGAGGCGGAGGGTGCGCCCGCGCAATTGCTGGACGGCGGTGCTGGTGGTGACGCTGGTCAGGTCAATCAGCGTGTTCAGGCTGAGCGAATCCCAGCCTTCGCCAAAGATGCCGCGCGTGCCGACCAGGCACTTGATCAAGCCTTTTTCGAAGGCGGCGGTTGCCAGGCGCACATAAGTTCGGGAAGTCCAATCGGGGCCTTCACCGACCACTTCGACGATGGCCGGGTCTTTGGTGGCTTTGATGGAACAGGAGGCCCGCAGGTTTTGCCCGCGCAGGGCGGTAGAAAACTCCGCGAGCAAAGTGGGCGCTGCCGCAGTTGGAATCATGAACAGACTCCCTGTCACCAGTGTCGGGCAAAGGGGCAGGGTTTCATTGTGGGTGACCAGCCGCCCAAACAGGCGCAGGGCGCTGCCCGCGTCGTTTTCCAGCACGCCTTTCAGACGTTTGACGCCGCTGCTGGCCCGCTCGAAATCGGTGACGACGATGGCGCGCAGTTTCTCACCCAGCGCTTTTGATTCGGCGGCCAGGATGTGCGCCACGGCAAAATCTTTCGATTCGGAGAAGGTCAGCACCAGGTCGCCGGGCGAGCGGCTCTGCTGCATCCCGCGCTCGGTCAGGGTCAGGCCGAAGGGCAAAATGGCCTTGCGCAGGTCGCGCAGCAGGCGATGGTCATGTTCATCGGGGCTGGGTTTGAGCACATCCAGGCCGAATCGCTCCAGCAGGGTAACCCAATCTTCCAGTTCGATGGGTTCGGTGGCCTCGACAGGTGTGACCAATTGTGGGGGCGGCGGCTGCCCAATTCCATGCAAAAAGCGGACGGCGGCCAGCATCAGCAGCGGGTGTTCATCCCAGCGTTTTTGCCATTCGGTTTGCGGTTCGGGGGTTTCGGGCGGGAGCGTGCCCAGGCGGTGAACCCAGTCGGTAAAACGGGGGTTACTTGTCAGTCCGGTGAGCGCCGCTTCGAACTCCGCCTGGATTTTGTTGAGGTATTCCATTTCACGAGGGGTTGGCTTGACCAGGTAGACCAGGTCACGGTAAGGGGCCAGGTCGCCCTCCTTGACCACTGCCGGGGTGGGGATTTCGAAATCGACTTCGCCGAGCAGGGTGTCATAGTTTTCGAATTCGTCGTCGCCATCGGGTGAGGGCAGGGTGGCGGTCAACCCTACCACGCGCGGGTTTTCGATGCGCCCAATTAGATAACGAAGCACGATGGCCCAATAATCGAGCAGGTGGTGGCATTCATCAAGCACGATGGTTTTTACGCCATACGCCACCAGTTCGTCAATCAATTGCCTGGCGTTGGGGTGCAGGAAGGGTTTGATGTCGATGCCTGGTTCGTGCAGCAGGCGGTGCTTGACCCGATTGGCGTAGCGCAGGATATCTTTGCGGTAGGCTTCGGGATTGTTCTGCCGCAGCAGTTCGAGCCGCTGCTGGGCCGCTTCCAGGCTGGCAGCCTGCCCGTTGTGGATGAGTTCATCCTGCCATAGCCGGGCCGCCGCTTCGAGCAGGTGTTGCTGCGCCTCGGCGGGGGTGGAAATCAGTTGGTAGGTGAAAATATGGATGGGGGCGCGCTGGTGCGGGTCCAGGCTGGCGTAGCGGGGCAGCTCTGCTTGGTTTTCGAGGAACAGCCCTAATTTTTCGTACCATTGGGATTGGATGGTGGTGGTCGGGGCAAAGACAACTGCCGGGGCGTCGAACTGACGGATGAGTTCCAACCCGATGATGGTTTTTCCTGCTCCGGGCGGCGCAACGATATGGTATTTGTGGTCTTTCTGTTTGCTTGCCACCTGTTCCAAAATCATGCGCTGGTATTTACGGAACGGGTAGCGGAAGGAGAGCGAGTCAAAAAGTTTCATTTGTGTCCCCAACCGAGTATGGCGCGGTGAATTCTCTAATGCCCAGCAAGGCAATCAGCACTTCGGGTGGTAAATCGACAGCGGGCAGGTCGGTTTGGTAGAGCGCGTCGTTTTCAGCGCGCTCGCGCAATGAATGCCAGAGCAGTTGGCGCTCCTCGCCGCCCACCACCAACTCATTCAGCGTTTTGGCACGCAGCAGGTATTCGCC
>DAOTZT010000061.1:0-7165 GCA_034434255.1 Anaerolineales bacterium
CCGGCAGAGCGTGAACTTGGCATGAGCCTCAGCCCGGCCTACCAGTTGATTCCCGAACAATCCACGGCTGCCATCATCGTCCACCACCCGCAGGCTAAATACTATTCGGTGGGCGAAAGCCGCGTGGAGCAGTTGACAAGATAGGCGTGCGAGGCAAAAACTTGAAAGGGAATATGGCTGACGTTAAAAGTCGGATGGAGTGGTGCCTCTGGGAATAAGATGCCAATCGAAGGGCGTCACCTGGTAGACGTAGTAGTTTAGCCAATTGGCAAATAGCAAACTGGCATGGCTGCGCCAGCGTACCAGCGGCGGCTTGGATGGGTCATCTTCGGGGAAGTAATTGCGCGGCAGGGCAATCGGGATGCCCTTTTTTATGTCGCGCTCGTACTCGGCTTTGAGGGTGTGCGGATCGTACTCCGAATGGCCGGTGACGAAGATGTGACGGCCGTCTTTGGATGCCACGATGTGGATGCCCGCTTCCTCCGACTCGCTCAAAATCTGCAAGTCTGGCACGCGCTCCAGGTCTGCGCGGCGGACTTCGGTGTAACGGGAGTGCGGCGCCAGGAACACGTCATCGAAGCCGAACAGCAGGCGTTCAGAAGAGGCCAGTTTGCGGTGTTCGAATACGCCGAATACTTTGGCCGGCAGGCTGTATTTGGGGATGCCAAAGTGATGATACAGGCCGGCTTGTGCGCCCCAGCAGATATAGAAAGTGGACAATACGTTCGACGTGGACCAATCGAAGACGCGCGTCAATTCTTCCCAATAGGCCACTTCTTCGAAGTCCAGATGTTCTACCGGCGCGCCGGTGACGATCAGACCGTCGAATTTCTGGTCTTCGACATCCTCCAGTGTGAGGTAGTGAGCAAGCAAATGGTCGGCATCCACGTTTTTGGATTGGTAAGTGGCGGTATGCAGCAAAGTCACTTCGACTTGCAAGGGTGAGTTGCCGAGTAAGCGCAGGATTTGCGTCTCGGTCTCGACTTTGGTGGGCATCAGGTTCAGAATGGCCACCCGCAAGGGACGGATGTCTTGATGTTCGGCGCGTTCCTCGCCCATGACGAAGATGTTTTCGCGCTGAAGGATAGAACGGGCGGGTAAAGTCGAGGGGATTTTGACGGGCATACGACCTCCAAATACAGTTAAGAGGGTTACATCACTGTTGCCTCAGAGCCTGGTCGAGATCCCAGAGCAAGTCTTCGATGTCTTCGATACCGATGCTCAGGCGGATGAAGTCGGGGCTGACGCCGGCGGCGCGTTGTTCTTCTTCCGACAGTTGACTGTGGGTGGTGCTGGCCGGATGGATGGCGAGGGATTTGGCGTCGCCCAGGTTGGCAACATGGCTGAACAGTTTGAGATTGTCTATGAATTTGGCGCCGGCTTCGCGTCCGCCTTTGACGCCAAATCCAAGCATGGCGCCTTTGCCTTTGGGGAGGTAGCGATTGGCGCGTTCGAAATCGGGGTGATGGGGAAGGCCGGGGTAACGCACCCAGGCCACGGCGGGGTGAGAAGCGAGGAATTCGGCTACGGCCTGGGCGTTGGCTACGTGGCGGTCCATCCGCAGACTGAGGGTTTCCAGTCCCTGTAAAAAGAGCCAGGAATTGAACGGAGATTGGCAGGCGCCGATGTCGCGCAAGATGCCGGCGCGGGCCTTGCTGATGAAGGCCAGTTCGCCCAGGTCGGCAAAGACGACGCCGTGATAACTGGGGTCGGGTGTGGTGTAGTTGGGGAAGCGTTCATGATGCCAGTCGAAGTTGCCGCCGTCTACGATGACGCCGCCGATGGAGGTGCCATGCCCGCCGATGTATTTGGTGGTGGAGTGGACGACGATATTGGCGCCCCATTCGAGCGGACGGAACAAGTAGGGGCTGGCCAGTGTGTTGTCTATCATGAGCGGCAGGTGGAATTCTTGTGCGATTTGGGCAACTTCCTCGAAAGGGAAGATGTTGACGTTAGGGTTGCCGATGGTCTCGCCGTAGAGGAGTTTGGTGTTGGGGCGGATGGCGCGGCGGAAGTTCTCGGGGTCGGTGGGATCAACCAGGCTGACTTCGATGCCCAGACGCGGGAACGTAAAGCGGAATTGGCTGACAGTGCCGCCGTACAACGTGGAGGAGGAAACGATATGGTCGCCAGCCTGGCAAATGGCAAGGATAGCAATGGCTTGCGCGGCATGACCTGAACTGACTTCGAGAGCGGCTACACCGCCTTCTAAGTCAGCCATGCGGGCTTCGAAGACGTTGCTGGTGGGGTTGCTGATGCGCGTGTAAATATTGCCCTTTTCTTCCAGCGCAAACAGGCGGGCGGCGTGCGCCGTGCTTCGAAACTTATACGCTGTGGTTTGGTAGATTGGCACGGCACGGGAACCGGTGGTCGGTTCGGGGGTGTAGCCGGCGTGCAGTTGACGGGTGGTAAAGCCGAATTTGCGGTCAGACATGTTGATCTCCTGATAAAGAATTTTGATGAAAGGGGCGGGGGACGTGCGCAGCGCGCTTCCCATCGCTCCTTTGCTTTCGAGAAGATGCAAAAAGAACCTCTCGTGGGTACATGCGCGTTACCCAGAGGAGGTTCTTGAACAAAAAACCTCTTCTGAAAGAAGAGGTCAATGTGGATACATTTCGCCTCTCATCTTCCAGAATTCGGGTAATCACAAGGATTACCCCTACTGCCGGAATTGGCACCGTGACTTGAGTCTGGTTGCCGAGGCTTCACAGGGCCGGTCCCTCCGCCTCTCTGGATAAGAGCATGTGCTGGCTAGGTTTTCGCGTTCATTGCCTGGGCAATGAATTTCGCGGTTTATACCACAGGGGCGGTGGATGTGTCAAGGTTGGAGCGCGCAAAATTTGGATTTACCCGCATTGCGGGTGTGGACAGGCAAAAACCGTGAACGGTGTCAGGGCATTGTGCGCGCCTTAGATGGTCTTTCCAGGCGGGTTTTGCATCAGCCATTCTTGTACGTCTATGGCGGGGGCAGAGCGCTGCGGTTGCAAGCGTTTGTAGGTGCCATCGGGTTGCATGAGGCGGGCGCGCAGGTTGTCTTTAAGGTAAACATCCAGCAGGATGTTGCGCAGGTATTGGATGTGTTCCGCGCGCTCGACCGGGAAGACGACCTCGACCCGGTGAGACAGGTTGCGAGTCATCAGGTCGGCGCTGCCCAGGTAGAGTTTTTCTTTGCCGCCATTGTAAAAGTAGAAAATGCGGCTATGTTCGAGGTAGCGACCGATGATGCTGATGACGCGAATGTTTTCACTGACTCCTTCCACGCCTGGCACCAGGGAGCATATTCCGCGTACCAGCAAGTCTACTTGGACTCCAGCCTGAGAAGCGCGGTAGAGAAGTTGAATCATTGGGGGGTCTACCACAGCGTTGACTTTGAAAACCAGGCGGGCCGGATGGCCTTTTTGGGCCTGTTCGATTTCGTAGCCGATCATTTCTTCCAGGCGCTGCCGCAAGTTGACCGGTGCCACCAGCAGTTTTTTGTAATCTTGCTTGGTGGAATAGCCGGTCAGGTAGTTGAACAGGTCGGTAGCGTCTGCGCCCATCGCCTCGTCGCAGGTGAACATGCCGATATCTTCGTAGACATGCGCTGTTACGGCGTTATAGTTACCGCTAGCCAGGTGCAGGTAGCGGCGGATGCCTTCTTCTTCTTGCCGTACCACCATGGCAATCTTGCTGTGAGTCTTCAAGCCCACCAGTCCGTAAACGACGTGGACGCCCGCTTGCTCCAGGCGACGCGCCCAGCCGATATTGCTTTCTTCGTCGAAGCGGGCTTTGAGTTCGACCAGCACCGCTACTTGCTTTCCGCGTTCAGCCGCCTCCAGCAGGGCTTCGACGACCGGCGAGTCCTGTCCAACGCGGTACAAGGTCTGTTTGATGGCCAGCACATGCGGATCGCGGGCTGCCGTGACGAGAAAATCTATCACCGGGTTGAACGAGTCGTAAGGGTGGTGTAACAGCACGTTCTCAGCGCGGATGAGGTCGAAGATTTCACTAGCGGAGGCAAGATTTTTGAATTTCTTGGAAAGGGCCGGATGGTAGGGCGGAAATTTCAAGTCATGTCGTTCTACGTTGTTATAGACCTGCCACAGACTGGCCAGCCCCAGGTGGCTGCTGAGGACGTATACGTCGGTGGGATTGACCTCCAGGTTTTCAACCAGCAGGTTGCGGATGTTGCGGGGCATGCTTTCGTAGATGGCAACTTTGACGACCGAGCCAAATTTGCGCCGCCGAATGCTTTGCTGCATGTTTTCGAGCAGGTCTTCGGCTTCCAGTTCCTGGATTTCGATGTCTGCGTCGCGAATGATGCGAAAGGGATGCGCTTCCTTTACTTCCATGCCTGGGAACAACATGTCCAGATTGGCAGAGATGACTTGCTCAAGCCAGACGAAATAGTGATGCCAGGGAACGGTGCCATCTTTGCGCGCCGCTCCTGAGGAGCGTTTGACCGGCACCAGGCGCGGTAGGGTATCTGGCACTTTCAGGCGCGCAAATTTCTCCCGCCCTTTTTTGTCGCGGATGACGATGGCTAAATTGAGACTCAGGTTGGAGATGTGCGGAAAGGGATGCCCTGGGTCGAGTGCTAGCGGCGTCAGGATGGGGAAGACCACCTCCCGAAAATACTGATCGGCTCGCTCTTTTTGGGCGGCGTTGAGTTTGCGGTATGGCAGGATATGGATGCCGGCTTTGTCTAGCGCAGGCAATAACTTGCGTTGGTAGATTTGCTGGGCTTCGGTATACAGTTCCAGAGCGCGTTTGCGGATGGCGGCCAGTTGCTCGCGCGGCGTCAGCCCGTCAGGGGAGATCTCTCCCATTTTGGCGTCCACTTGCTTGCGGATGCCGGAGACGCGCACCATGAAGAACTCGTCCATGTTGGAGCCAAAAATAGCCAGGAATTTGACGCGCTCCAATAAAGGATTGCTTTCATCCTGCGCTTCGGCCAGCACGCGGCGCTGGAATTCGAGCAAACTCAATTCCCGATTGATGTACGGTATAGATGGGGGAAGAGGGGCAGAGCCGGCAGACATAGAGTTGCCCTGATTATAGCCTAATATCTTGGAGTATACTTAAAGCCAGTTCGGGATAACCGTCCCGAAGGCTTTTTTAGAGCAATCGTATGGGCAAAATCGAGCCTTTGGGACGGTTCGAAGGCTGATCCCGAATTCAGGTTACTTATCTATGCCCAATGTTTACTTCTTTTTTGGCAATGACGAATTTGCCATCTCACGCCGCTTGAAGGAATTCGAGGCTGATTTCCCCGATCCTACCAGCGCGGACATGAATACCTCGCGCTTGGACGCGCGCACGATGACGGAAAACGACCTGAACACAGCCGTCAACGCCATGCCGTTTCTGGCGCCCCGCCGCCTGGCGCTCTTGTCGAACCCCTCCGCTAAATACGTCCAGCCGGCCGAGCGCAAGCGATTCGAGCAATTCCTCGAAAATACGCCTGAAACAGTACGGTTGGTCGTTTATGAACTCGTCGAGCCAAAAGAGGTGGAACGACACTGGCTGGTGAGATGGGCAGAGAAAAACCGTGCGCGGGTCGAGATGCACGCTTTCATGCTGCCGCGTCCCAAAGAGATGACTGGCTGGATCATCCACGAGACAAAATCTCAGGGCGGAAGCATTGCCCCTCTTGCCGCTGCTAAATTGGCCGAGATGGTGGGCGTGGACACGCGCCAGGCAGCGCAGGAAATCGCCAAATTGTTGGCCTACGTCAATTGGGAGCGGCAGATCGAAGTCCAGGATGTGGAAGCGGTCAGCGTCGTCACTGCCCAAGAAAGCGTCTTCGATTTCGTGGATGCGCTGGCTGCTGGGGACAGTCGGTTTGCGCAGCGTTTGTTACATCGCTTGCTGGAGAATGAAGACGCATTCGCGTTCTGGGGAATGGTGATACGCCAGTTTCGCCTGCTGCTGCAAGCGCGGGAAATTTTGGATGCGGGCGGCGGCAAGGAGCAGGTGACGGCGGCGCTGGGCGTGCTTCCTTTCGTTGCTGAGAAAATGGCTGCTCAGGCGCGCGCTTTTACCCTGCCCACGCTGGAAGCCATCTATCACAAACTGCTGGAAATTGACGAGGCGGCCAAAACTAGTCAGATACCGCTCGAACTGGCGTTGGATACGCTCGTAATTGAACTAACCAGAAAGTGATGTTCGTACAAGTCGCCGTCAACGTGCCTTCCGTTTCGGGGGTCTTCGATTATCGCCTCCCGCCTGACTTATCCGGCAGGGTGGGCGCAGGCTCTTTGCTGACGGTGCCGTTCGGCGCGCAGGTGGCGCAGGGCGTGGCGCTGCGCTTCGTGGAGCGGGCCGCGGTGACCGAGCCCAAAGCGGTTCTGGATTTGGTGGACGCCGACCCCGTGCTGACGCCGGCCCAAATTGCGCTGGCCGAATCCCTGGCCGAGGAGACGCTCTCGCCTCTTTCTGCGACGATTGGCCTGTTCCTGCCGCCCGGACTGAGTCAGCAGGCCGACGTTTTGTACTCGCCCCGCCGCGCCGCTCTTCCCTCAGACGGCGAGTTGGGAGCGGTTCGAAAGCGGCTGCTGGCCCTGCTGGGCGAACGCGGCCCCCTGCGCGGACGGCAGATTGACCGTCATTTCGGGCCGCAGGACTGGCGCAAGGCTGCCGACTGGCTGGTGAAGCGCGGACTGTTGGAGAAGCGCCCCGTCCTGCCGCCGGTGACCATACGCCCCAAATTCGTCCGCGTGGCGCAATTGGCTGCGCCGCTGGATGTTGCGCAAGCCGCCTTGCCAGCATTGGGAAAGACCGAGGCCGTCCGAAGACGCCGCGCTGCCGCTCTGTCTTGCCTGATGCGCGAACTGGACGAAGTGAACGTCTCATGGGTTTACGCCGAGAGCGGCTGTAACCTGTCCGATTTGCAAGAACTGGCCGAGCGCGAACTTGGAATGCAACTCAGCCCTGCCTACCAGTTGATTCCCGAACAATCCACGGCTGCCATCATCGTCCACCACCCGCAGGCGAAATATTACAGTGTGGGCGAGTCAAGAGTGGAGCAATTGATTCGTTAGGCAAGTGACTAACTGCCTGGTTACAAGAGAGCCTATGAACAACATCCTTTCTCTTCTTCAATCTTCTACCCCCTTGCTTGCTGATGGCGCGATGGGGACACTCCTCCACGCACACGGCGTTGAGCATACTCACTGCTTTGATG
>DAOTZT010000062.1:0-2347 GCA_034434255.1 Anaerolineales bacterium
CTCCAACCAATACCAGATAAGATGCGGCAACTTTGGCTGCCAGCCCTACCCCACCTCAGGCGATGGCGGCGGCTCTGGTGGTGAAATTCCACCCATACCCACGCCAATCCCAAGCGAAAACTGGATCAAGATCAAAAATACCTCCTTCTACAGCCCCCGCACTCTCTCCCAAATCATCCCCGCCTCGCCTCTTGCCTATGATACAGACGATGACGCCGCTGCTTATTTCATCATCACCGCGCCCGCCTCGGCGTAAGCCCCGAAGGGCACGGTCAGGGCGGAGACAACAACACTTTCTCTTTATCCTGACCACCTGCAAAAACAACCTGGCAACTATTCCTGCCTACCGCCCCACCCGGAGTGAAGATATTTTTCGAGCGAAACGCGCGTATAGGTATCCAGCGGCAGGTCGAGGGCGGCCTGCGGGTCCACCCACTCGTACGCTTCGGCCTCCTCATTCAGGCGAACCTCCGTTGAGTCGCTCTGGCAGGCGTAATCGAAGAAAATAAAATGCCGCGGCTTCCAAAAAGAAGGGTCATAGATGAATTCCTGCCAGCACAGGAAACGCAGGTTGTACACCTCCAGGCCGGTCTCTTCCAGCGCCTCACGGCGGACGGCGTCTTCGACGCGCTCGCCCAATTCTACATGGCCGCCCGGCACCACATACTTGCCCGGCCACTTGTGCGAGCGAAGCAAAAGAACTTCCCCCTTCTGGTTGAAAATAAACACGCCAACGGTGGGTTCAGGAAAAATTTGTTCTCTCATTCTCTGAAGTATTCTCCAATCCAGTCATCTATTCCCGCCCCGGCATACGAAGCCAGGATGCCAAAGAAATCCTGACGGGTGGCAATTTTCCCCGCCATCTGCGCCGCATACGCCTTCAGGAAAGCAAAAAACGCCTCGTCTCCCAGGCGGGCGCGCAGGTCGCGCAGGAACTGCGCCCCGCGCAGATAGGCAGCGTTGGCATAGGTCTGGAAATCGTCCGTCTCGTAGATGGTCGCGTCCACAAAACCGGAGGGAGAAAAGGCGTCCACGCGAAAGGTCCACCACGCCGCGGCCACGCCGGGGTAATTCTGCTCGTAGAAGAGATACTCGCTGTAGGTCGCCAGCGCCTCGTCCAGCCAGGGTTCGAGCGCCTGGTCGCTGCCCACCAGACCGAACCACCACTGATGCGCCGTCTCGTGCGCCGTCAGGGCGATCAGGTAATTCAACTTCGTCCCGTCGTCTTGCTGGTAAAACTTGCGGCCCACAAAAATCAGGCCGTCGTACTCCATCCCGTCGTAGAAATCCGTCTCCACGATGGTCAGCGCCGGGTAGGGAAACGGCCCAAACAGGCGCCGATACGTCTCCAGCGCCAGGGCCGCCTCGTCCAACACGCGCCGTCCCTGCGTCTCTTCTTCGGCAAAGAAAAAACTGGTGACAGTCGTCTCGCCTGCCATCTTCGAAGCCGAAACCAGCCGCTCGCCCACCGAAAAGGCAAACGTGCGGGCATTCGTCAGACGATAATTGTTGCGATTGGGCGCGGCGGGAGCGGCAATCACCACGTCCGTCACCGCGCCGGTCGGCGAGATGCTGATGTTGAAATCCGCCGCCTCATAGACCAGATATTCCCCGACCTCCCCCGGCTCATGCAACACCCAGCCCTGCCGATACGGGACGATGAAGGGGTACCAGTCCACCAGGTTCATCTGACCGTTCCTGTAACCGAACAGGTGGAACTGGTCGGCGGGCGGAAGCGACAGATTGAAATGGAGATAGAGTTCCAGCGACTCGCCGGGGGCCAGCGCCGGGCGCAAGCGGACCTCAAGCCTGCTCCCGTTCAAATCATATCCGCTCACCCTGGGAGCGAAAACCGTCTTCAGCGCAAAGACCCCCTCCTGCCGGTTGGGTTCGACCGCCAGCACGAGCGTCTCCAGCGGGACCCCCGCCGCGTTGACATACGTGATGTACTCATCCACGCTCAGGCTGTGGGCGGCGTAATTGAGCATGACCTGCATGTTGTAACGCGGACGCGTCCCCGGCGCAAACGTGGCGGTCAGGGTCGGCAGGGCCAGGGTCGGCGTGAAGGTCGGGAGGGGAGTCGCCGTCTCGGCTTGCGGGGCAAAGGGCGTAGGCGAAAGCGTGGCAAAGGGGTTGTAGGTCACCATCGGGCCAGGCGGCGGAGAAGCGACAGGCGCAGGGAGACAGGAGGCGAGGGAAAGGCAAAAAGCGAGAAGGAAGAAGAGGAAAGAGGAACGAGGGAAAGAGAAAGACATGGAGGGGAGAGAGGAGAGAGTAGTGAGTAGTGAACAGTGGGACCAAAAATCTACCTGCTGTTTACCTGTTTACTTGTTTACCTGCCTACCTG
>DAOTZT010000063.1:0-19558 GCA_034434255.1 Anaerolineales bacterium
AATGACTCCACTGCAAAAACCCTGAAGTTTCACCACGAAGACACGGAGTCACAAAGTTTCCTTTCATTTACTTACTCGTGTCTCCGTGTCTTTGTGGTTCGATTTTCACCTTTTTGCAGGAGACTCTATAAATGTTATCATAAGTAAGTATGAGGAACAAAGTAACAAAAAAGCCTGCTAGGGCAATCGCATTTGAGATATGAGAAAATTGCTGTGAGCGAAAAGGAGGCTCATAGCGTATGGAAGACCAAGCAACAGCCAGCCTGGTCAAGCATTTTGAAGGGTGAGCGGATCCCCGTACCGGGAACGCCAGGACGCACATTTTTCTAGGATCTGGATGCAAAATAGAGTAAACTTGTCGCCATAGCAAACCCAGGCAATATACGAATGAACGGCGGGAGCGATTGAAAAGTCTGCTCCCGAAAAGAAAGACACGGCGAGGCCGTCCTGTGCAGAACCAGCGGCGAATCCTGAACGGCATTTTATGGGTACTGCACACTGGGGCACCCTGGCGAGACATGCCCGAGCGATACGGAAAGTGGACCACCATCTACATTCGATTTCAACGTTGACGCAAGTCGGGTACCTGGTACAAAGGTTTGTAGACTTGTAGGCCACTTTAGAACAACCAAGCAAGTGGATTGGGAACTCCACTTTTATTGACTCAACGATTGTGCGTGTCGGTCAGGATGCTGCCGGAGCGAAAAAAGGAGTGCGAAGCCGAAACGTTAGGGCGCAGTTGTCAAGAAAGTGATATGAATCTGGCCGAACGTCTCATGGAGCGAGGTCCTGTTTGCAGAACGATTCGACATCGCGGCTTGCGTCCCAGACGATTCGTGGCAGACAACGCTGATACCTGCAGAGCAACTCGTTACGAAAAACATGTTGTTAATTTCGCCGCTGGTTCCAGTGCTTCTTTATTCCTGCTTTCTGATTTTGCCTACACACTCTAATACAGCAGTGCGATGCCAACGGATGGATGGAAGAAAATCTATGCTTACTCAGACCACAAATTCAAATGAATAGCAACAAACGTTTGACCCTGCTTATTGCCGCCCTTGCCACACTGAGTGTGGCCTGTCTTTGCCTGCTGCTCGCCTTGCTGGCATTCCTGGGCCTCAGGCCGCTTTCCCTCCAAAAACTGCTCCCGCCCTCTACAATGACTTGCGACGAGGAACTCGCCAACCTGCTGGCCGGCAGCGAACAATCCACCCTCCCTCACAACGAACTCTCGACGGAATACACGCTCGTCACCTATGCGGTAGATGGCGACTCGATCAGTGTCTATGACATGCCTCCTGTTCCGGACGAGATGGATCCTTACCAGCAGGATACTGCCCGTCACCGCGAATTGTGGGACTTTGTCACGCGCCTGGTTCCGCTGGACTATCGCCGTCAGGTGGTCTTTTTCGTCATCACCACTGACGGCACGTATGGCACGCTCGGCGCGGTAGAGCAAACCGATACTCCTGAAACCTGGTCGCTGTATGTGGATATTCTGGATGCAGAGAGTTTCCCCGATCTCGCCGCCACCCTCATTCATGAGATAGGCCACCTCTTGACCCTCAACACGACTCAGGTGGTCACCGATTGGGAGGTCTTCAATGAGCCGTGGAATGAGGAGGCCTATGCCCGCGCCGACGCGGCCTGCGATACCTATTTTGTGTTCGAAGGATGCAGTTACCCCGACTCGTACCTCAACCAGTTCTTCGAGCGTTACTGGCAGGCAATCTATCCCGAGTGGCAGGAAATCAACCAGGAGGAAGACGAAGAAATCCTCGAGAACCTGCTCGATGAGTTCTATGGCCGTTACCCCGACCAGTTCGTCTCCGATTATGCTGCCACCAGCCCGCAGGAAGATATTGCCGAGTCGTTCCTGTACTTTGTGCTGGCGCCGGCTCCGGCAGGCGAGACCATCGCCGAGGAGAAGATTCTGTTCTTCTACGAGTTCCCCGAACTGACGGCCCTGCGGGACACGATGCGCGCTTCCCTCTGCTCCTCGCTCCCATGACTGACTCTACCCGTCCGCTTCCCAACACCTACTGGGTCCTGCCCAACCGTTTCCTGGCCGGGGAATACCCTGCCCTGGGCAGCGACTTCGAGAATCGCCGGCGTCTCACAGCCCTGCTTTTGGCTGGTATTGATACCTTCGTCAACCTGACCTGGCCTGGTGAACTGCCGCCCTACGAGGCCCTCCTGGCTGAAGAGGCCAGCCTGCTCGAAAAGACCGCCGCCTGCCTGCGCTTCCCTGTCCCCGATTTCGATATTCCCACGCCGGAACAAATGCGCACCATCCTCGATGCCATCGATTCTGCCCTGTCCAGCGGTCACAACATTTACCTGCACTGTTGGGGCGGGGTCGGGCGCACGGGCACCGTCGTCGGCTGCTACCTGGTTCGCCACGGCATGAGTGGCGAACAGGCCCTGCGTCAACTGGCCGAATGGTGGCAGACTGTCCCCAAACAGCGCCTCCATCCCCGCTCGCCAGAGACCGAGGCCCAGCGCCGTTTTGTCCTGACCTGGCATGAACTGGCATGAACGTTACCTTCAGCAAGCCGGTTGGACGCGCGACCTGCGCGCCTACCTGTTTACCCGCGCCGGACTCGAACGGGCGCGGCGCGTGCTGGAAGTCGGCTGTGGGACCGGGGCCGTGCTGGCCGAGGTGGGCGGCCCGGCCCTCCGCTTCGGCCTGGACCTCGATGCGGGCGCGCTGACCCTGTGCCGCTCCCACGTCCCGGGCGCTTTTCTCCTCCAGGCCGATGCCCATGCCCTGCCTTACCCCAACGGCATTTTCGACATCACCTTTTGCCACTTTCTTCTGCTCTGGGTGCGCGACCCGCTCCAGGCGCTGATGGAAATGAAACGCGTCACTCGCCCTGGCGGCGCGGTGCTGGCCCTGGCCGAACCGGATTACGAGCATCGTCGGGACGAGCCGCCTGCTCTTGCACCCTTGGGCCGCTGGCAGACCGAGTCCCTGCGCCGCCAGGGAGCGGATCCCGGCCTGGGCGCGCGACTGGCTGACCTGTTCCGGCGGGCGGGCATCAGGCTCATCGAAACGGGTCCCCTGCGCGAGGGCGGAAACCGCCCGCTCCCGCCCGAGGAACGGGACCTGGAATGGGCCGTGCTGGAAGCCGATTTAACGGGATTCGTCTCCTCTGAAGACCTTTCCCGCCTGAAAAAATTGGACACAGAGGCCTGGCAGCATGGCAAGCGTCGTCTCTTTGTCCCAACGTATTTTGCATACGGCGTAGTATAATCACCGCCGATGAATGAACATTTTGGAACTTCTTCAGAAGAGATGGCCGCGCCGTTGCCAGAGCGCAAAGCAGGGACTTTTTTCAGAGATTTGCTGGAAACGCTGGCCCTGGCGCTGGTACTTTTTTTGATTATCAATCTCCTGACGGCGCGCGTGCGGGTCGATGGCTTTTCCATGCTTCCGACGCTCGATAATAATCAGTATGTGCTGGTCAGCCGTCTGACGCCAGCCTTTAATGAGTTACAGCGAGGCGATATTGTGGTCTTCCGTCCCCCGATGCAGCCTCCTGCTCCCTGGTTGGAGGAGTTGTTCGGCTTTTCTACGTGGACGCGCAACGAGGATTTTATCAAGCGCGTCATTGGGCTGCCGGGAGAAACAGTGACGATTGCTGACGGTCAGGTGCGAATCAACGACATGGTTCTGGATGAACCGTACATCACTGAATCACCTGCTTATAGCGGTTCCTGGACGGTGCCCGAAGGGCATCTGTTTGTGCTTGGCGATAATCGCAACAATTCTTCCGATTCTCACAGTTGGGGCTTTGTCCCTCTCAAAAACGTGCTGGGGAAGGCGGTGCTGGTGTACTGGCCGGTCTCAGCATGGAAAATTTTGAAGAGCGATGTGGTTCTGGCGGCACCTGCCGTCGAACCGTAAATGGAGTGAACCTTGAAGACGCTGCAAGAGATTCTTACCCTTACCGATGCATATGAGCAGGAACTTCCGCCGAGGCTCTCGGTGTCGCCGTTGCCGCGGGGAGCAGAGATTGCGGCCTGGATTGACCATACGCTGCTCAAACCGGAGGCAACCGCGGCGCAAATCAAGAAATTGTGTGAGGAGGCGCGGCAATATCACTTTGCAACGGTCTGCGTCAATCCTGTCTATGTTTCGCTGGCGCGCGGGTTGCTGGATGGTTCGGGCGTAGGGGTGTGTGCGGTGGTAGCCTTCCCGTTGGGGGCTGCGTTGCCTGAGGATAAGGCGTATGAGACGCGCCGGGTGATTCAGAACGGTGCGGTGGAAGTGGATATGGTCATCAATCTCGGCGCGCTGAAGGGCGAGGCGTATGGGTTGGTGTTGAATGATATTCTAGCAGTCACCGATACGGCGCACGAACAAGGCGCGAAGGTGAAAGTGATCATCGAGACGGCCCTGCTCACCCGCCGCGAGAAGATTCTGGCCTGTTTGCTGGCTCAGGCCGCCGGAGCCGATTTCGTCAAGACGTCCACCGGTTTTGGCCCCGCTGGGGCGACGGTGGAGGATGTGGACCTGATGCGCCGCGTGGTGGGGCCGGCGATGGGCGTCAAGGCAGCAGGCGGAATCCGCACGCTGAAAGATGCGTTAGCCATGATTGAAGCCGGTGCCAATCGCATTGGCGCCAGTGCCAGCGTAGCCATCATGAGTGAGGTGATTGCAAATGGTTGAGGAAACACCTGCCTTTACCTGTCCGGAATGTCAGGCGGGGCTAATGCGACTCACCTATATTACCTACTTTACCTGGCTGGATGATGAATTGGTGACTGTTCCGAATTTTCCGGCTTGGGTGTGTGATGTGTGCGGTCGCCGTGAATACGATCAGCGAGCGATTAGTTGGTTGACGGCCTTGCTCAACCCTGAGGCCGGGAAACCTACCTCTCAACGTAAGCGACTACGCCAGCCTCGTTCTCGTAAACAAGGCGATCTTCGCCCATCTTCTCAGGAGTGATGCGTTCAGGAGGATCGCTGATGACGCAATCTAGTAATACCCAACGGATGGTGCTGGTGGATTTTTTGACGCCCAGTTATCGGGTAGTCGGGCAAATTTTGGTGCCGAATACCGGCGTGATTGGTTTGATGAATGATCCGACGAGTTCTTTCATGGAAGTTTTGGATGCCAAATTGGCGCGTTTGCACATGCCTACGAAATTGGTGGGCGAATATAATGTGCTGGATTTGGTCAAGCCGAATGTGTTTGCCGTTTGTCTCACTCGTCGCGAAGATGTCGGCCCGCAGGCGCTGGCTCGTGGCGGCTTTCAAAAAATCAATAAATTTGAGGTCCGCGTGACTACGCCGGTTTACGAACTTCAAGGTGCGCTCGAATGGGCTGGCCGCTTTGATTTCGCTACGATCATGGTGGAAGGAACTCGTGATTTTGTGCCTCTCTACGATGCTACACTGACCGCGATTTTGATTCCGCAATTGAAAATCGAGAGCCCGGCGATTCTTTTCAATCGCCGCCATGTGGACTTATTGGGGCTGAGTAGCGAAAAGAAAAGTTGACTCTACTGGCAAAGTTTGTCAAACATGAAGGTCGCGGGTAACGCGGATGGCGCGAGTAACGCGGATGGCGCGGATAAAGCGGATTGCGCGGATTGGCGGGGGGGAACGCAGATTACGCGGATTGGGTGGGTAACGCGGATGGCGCGAGTAACGCGGATGGCGCGGATGGAACGGATTGCGCGGATTGGCGGGGGGGAACGCAGATTACGCGGATTGGGTGGGTAACGCGGATGGCGCGGGTAACGCGGATTGCGCGGATTGCGCGGATTGACGGGTAGCGCGGATGGCGCGGGTAGCGCGGATGGCGGGTAACGCGGATGGCGTGGAGGAAGCGGATGTTTATGGCTGGGCAGAGAGTTCGTCAGCCATGGATTGGATTTCCTCCAGCACCGAGGGCAGGTCCTGGCGCGGCAGGTTGACCAGGAATACGTAATTCAGCCCGTCTTCCAGCAGGTAGCGAACCCGCCCCCAGGAGGCCAGTTGCGGCGTCCTCTCTGCCAGCGGCAGGGCTGAGACGGCGGCCTCCCACTGCGGAAAGGCGGCGCGGTAGGGGCCGATCAGGTCCAGCGCCGCAGCGCGCAGGGGCAGGAGGCCGGTGGTTTCCACCCAGCGCGCCTGCCGTTCGGGAGCGGCCATCCAGCGGATAAACAGCCAGGCCGCCAGTTGTTCCCCCTCGCCGGAGCAAAGGATGGTGTAATCCGGCCCGTAGGGCACCAGAACGCTCTTTTCAACGCCGGGGAAGGGAATCAACGTCCACTCGTCGCTGCTGGCGGCGTTTTGCATGGCCAGGGCGGCGAGCGGCGCCTCGCCCAGGTCGCCGCTGACGAAGAGGGCCTTGCGCTCGGCGAAGGCCGGGTAGGGGCTGTCGGCGGTGTTCAGCCAGGCGCAGGCGTCATCGTAGAGACCTTTGATGAATTCCAGCGCGGCCAGGTTGGGATCGGTGCGGAAGGTGTAGGCGCTGCCATCGCTCACCTCGCCGCCAAATGCCAGCAGCCAGGAGTAGGTCGTCTGCCAGTGGGTGTCCACAATCCAGCCGCCGTAGCCGTCATTTTGCGGGTTGGAGTCGGCGCGAAAGGCGGCATTCGCGGCGCAGGCCTGCTGACGGAACTCGTCGGGCGTTTGCGGCGGGTTCGAGAAGCCGAGTTCCCGCGCCCAGGTCTGGTTGTAGAACAGGTAACGGGCTGAACGCTGGGCAGGGAAGCCTGTTTCCGTCCAGAAAGCGGCTGGGAAGTCCTCCGCCGCACCGGCTTCCAGACCGTACACCGGGTCGCGGCGGTAGGGGGCGAGGTCCACCGTCAGGCCGAGGGACTGCCAGCCGAGCGCCTGTTCGGGCAGGGCAATGACCAGGTGCGGCGTCTGGCCGGTTTCGATGGCTGACTGCATGGCCTTGGCCAGGGTCAGGTAGTCGCCGTAGCCGGTGGGGGTGACGGTGAGGCCCCATTCGTTGTAGGCGTTGAAGAGGGCGACGTGCTCGTCGAAGAGTTGCGCTGTTTCTCCCCCAAAGGCGTGCCAGACCTGGAGGCTGATGCCGCGCAGGGAGGCCGGGTCCACGCCCAGGGTGGGTTGGGCGGTCGGAGTGAGGGTGGGTGTCTCGTCCGCGGCGGGGGCTGTTGTCCCGGCGGGCAGGCTGGGGGTCGAGGTCGCGCCGAGGCTGGCCGGGGCGCAGGCCGAAAGCAGCAAGGCAGTCAACAGCCCAAAAACGGCAGGCAGGCGCAGGGTCTGGATGCGAAGCGGGCGTTTCATTGAAGCAGGATCATCGGGACGGGGCTGAAGGTCAGCAGGAAGATGAGAATGGTCAGCCAGGCCAGGGCTTTGCGGCGCGGGTCGAGTTCGGTGATCTGGTCGAGGGGTTCAGCGTGGACACGCCCGAAGATGAGCAGGATGACCGCCCACAGCCACCAGCCGCTCCAGAAGATGCCCATGATCCCCAGTGCGCCGATGATGAAGGGCAAGGTTTTGCGCAGACGGTCGCCGAAGAGGGTGTAGAGAACGTGACCGCCGTCGAGTTGCCCTGCGGGGATGAGGTTGAGGGCGGTGACGAGCAGACCGGCCCATCCGGCCAGCGCAACCGGGTGAATGAAGACGTCCACGCCACCGTAGGGGGCAGGCCAGCCGGTGAAGAAGTAGAGCAGCCAGTGCAGGAACGGGGGAAGGACGTAGGCGGCTGGGGCGGGCAGCAGTTTCCCAAAGACAATGTATTTGGCCAGCAGGTACAGGATGGAGTTGCCCTCCAGGTAACTGCCCATGCCGCTGCCGGGCAGGGCGATGGTATCCAGGCTGGAGAGTTTCAAGCCGATGAACAGGACTGGAATGGCGACGATCAGCCCCGAAAGCGGGCCGGCAATGCCGATGTCGAGCAGGTCGCGCTTGTTGCGGGGGATTTCGCGCATGTTGATAAACGCGCCCATCGTGCCAAGGATGCTGAAGGGTAGCGGGATGAAGAACGGCAGGCTGACATCCACTTTGTGGAAGCGCCCGGCGAGGTAGTGGCCGAACTCATGCGCCAGCAGGATGGACAGCAGGGCGACGGCAAACGGCCAGCCGCTGAGCAGGTTGGCGAAGAGGAAGCGGATTTCCCCCCAGAAAGTGTCGGGCAGGGGGGCATTGGCTGGCGATTGGACTCCGGCCAGCATGACGCTGACCAGCGTCAGCAGGAAGAGAGCCACGTTGAGCGAGATGCCGGGGCCGGGTTTATGCTTTGGCAGGGGCGGGACGAGCAGGACGATGTGATGGCCGTCCTGGTCTTTGCGGAAAAGCGGCAACAGGTCGTAGGGACGCAAGGCCTCGGCCAGTTGGTCGTAGGCGGCAATCGAGTCGAGGGTCAGTTGGCCGCGGTAGCGGAGGTAGTATCCCTGCGTGGGGTCGCCAAGGGTGACGTCGGTGTAGCGCAGCACGCGCCCGACGATGGAATTGAGGACGTCAATTTCGGGGAGAGTCATAGGAGGCACCTGTTTGTACAAAAAAAGCAATGACAGTAAACGTTGGATGGACAGACCAGCAGTTAGGGTCAAGAGAGAATCGGGTAAAAACAGCAGGCGGGAGTGGATGGGGGTCGAACCCACCGCGGCCCGCAACGCGGCCCGCCGCCGGTTTTGAAGACCGGGAAGCCCTCCGGGACTTAACCACTCCCAGCGCAAGGATAATCGAAGGCGATGGCTTTGGCAAGATGATCCCGGCAAGCCATGTCCTGCGCGGCTTTGAAGGTCGCGTGTATTTTGGCTTGTCCCTTGTGCTCTGTTGCAAACAGCCTTCCAGCCTGTGATTGCGAGCGTGGCGCACATCTTGCCCGCCACGCCTGTCCCACCTGTCACACCTGCCATGCCTGCCACGCCTGCCACGAGCGAAGCGTGGTGGAGCGGAGCGTGGAGGGCAGTTTGCAATGGCGTCCTTGCAACCGGGCATGTATCCCTGTTTATCTCTGGTTCGCGATGCGTTGGAGTGCTTCGCCCAGTCGGTGCACTTCTTCCAGCGTGTTGTAATGCACAGCACCGACGCGCACCATGCCGCCGCTCTCTTCCAGGCCGAGGCGTTCGGTGATCGCCAGGGCGTAGTAATTGCCGTCCCAGACGTAGATGTTCTCTGCGGCCAGGGCTTCGGCCACGCGCCGCGGCGGCAGGTCGCCCAGGCGGAAGGAGAAGGTGGGGACGCGTTCCTCGAGCCGCTGGGGGTCGGTCAGGCCGTAGAGGCGCAGGCCGGGGACGCTCGTCAGGGTTTCGAGCAGGGCGCGGCTGATTTCGAACTCGTAGGCGCGCAGGGCGGCCATTGCCTTCTTGAGTTCCAGGCGCCGGCCGCGGTAACCGCGTTCGCGCAGGCCTTCCTCCTGTTCGCTGCCGAAGGTGCGTCCGAGCCACTCAAAGTATTCGATTGCGCCCAGCACTCCGGCGATGCCTTCGTGGTTTTGCGTGCCGGTCTCCCACTTGCCGGGCAGAGAATTGGGAGCGGGGCGGACTTTGTAGGCCTTCAGTTCCTCCAGCAGGTCCGCGCGCCCGTAAAGCACGCCAGCGTGCGGGCCGAAGAACTTGTAGGCTGAGCAGACCAGGAAGTCTACGCCCAGGTCTTGGACGTCAATCGGGCCGTGGGGGGCGTATTGCACTGCGTCCACGTACACCAGCGCCCCGGCAGCGTGCGCCATCTCGGTGATTTTGCGCACCGGGTTGACGGTCCCCAGGGCGTTCGAGGCGTAACCAAAAGCGACCAGTTTCGGCTTGCGTTCGAAGGCCTTCTCGAACTCATCCAGTTTGAGCGTGCCGTCCTCGACGTCGAAGTCAATCCAGGTCACCTTGCAGCCGCGGTCTTCAGCCACGAGCAGCCAGGGTGAAATGTTGGCGTCATGATCGAGGCGGGTGACCACGAGTTCGTCGCCGGGGCCAAAGGTTCGCGCCAGCGAGCGCGACAGGTGCAGGGTCAGGGTGGTCATGTTGTTGCCGAAGACAATTTCCTCGGGGCGGGCCGCGTTGAGAAAATCGGCCATGGCCGCGTGCGCTTCGGCCAGGATGGCGTCCGATTGCTTGCTGGTGGCAAAGGCCCCTTCGTGATTGGCGTTGCACTCGAGCAGGTAACGGGTCATGCGGTCGAGGCTCTGGCGGGCGATTTGCGTCCCGCCGGGGTTATCAAAGAAGATCGCCGGGCGATCGAGGGACGGGAATTGCTGGCGGATGAGGGAAAGGTCGAAGGTCATGGGGGCTCCTGGAATGACTGGACTTGGAAAGATGGTTTGTTGTATACTAATTTTAACCGCGAAAGGAGACTTTATTTCTCAGAATGAGCACCCTCGCTTCGCTTCTCGACCGGTTAACTGCTCCCGCTGAACTGGCTGTTGCTCAGCCCGATGGCTCGGTGCGCTGCACCGCCTGCGCCCACCGCTGCCTGGTGCGACCGGGGCGGCGCGGCATCTGCCAGGTGCGCTTCCACGACGGGAAGGAACTGCGCCTCCCGTGGGGGTATGTGGCCGGGCTGAACGCCGACCCCATCGAGAAGAAACCGTTCTATCACGTCCTGCCTGGCGCAGTGGCGCTGACTTTTGGCATGCTCGGCTGCGACTTCCACTGCGACTACTGCCAGAACTGGCTCTCCTCCCAGGTGCTGCGCGACCCGGCTGCGGACGAGGCGGCGTACTTCATCCGGCGGGTGAGTCCTGAGCAGGTGGTGGAGGCAGGCCGCCGGTCTGGAGCCGAAGTCATTGCTTCCTCCTACAACGAGCCGCTCATCACCAGCGAGTGGGCGGTCGCCATCTTTCGGCTGGCCGTCCAGGCCGGGATGAAGTGCGTCTATGTGTCCAATGGCAACGCCACGCCCGAAGCGCTGGAGTACCTGCGCCCCTACCTGAGCGGCATGAAGATTGACCTGAAGACAATGCAGGACAAGAATTACCGGCGCTTGGGCGGCGTGCTGAACAATGTGCTCGATACCATCCGCCGTGTCCACGAAATGGGCCTGTGGCTGGAGGTGGTGACGCTGGTCGTGCCGGGCTTCAACGATAGCAATGAAGAACTGTGGGATATGGCGCGCTTCCTGCTCTCGGTCTCGCCCGATATTCCCTGGCATGTCACGGCTTTTCACTCCGATTATCACATGCAGGAGACGCCCAATACACCGACCAGCACCTTGCTGCGGGCCGCCGACATTGGACGGGAAGCCGGTCTGCGTTACGTCTATGCGGGCAATTTGCCTGGGCGAGTGGGGGAGTATGAGCACACCTTTTGCCCGAAATGCCGCACTGTGTTGGTGAGGCGCACGGGCTACTTCATCCACGAAGTGCGGGTGACAGGGGATGGAAAGTGTCCAAAGTGTGGGGAAACGATTCCGGGAATGTGGAGAATGTCACCCTGAATCAGGAATATAATCGTGATATATTTCACAAATTAGTGTTATATTTCAAGCAAGTAAGTCGGCATTTGCGCTACTGCCCTGCTCTGTTTGCGCTCTCTGGTCAGGGGTGTTGAGCGAGTCTTTGCCAGAGTCAAGCGATGAGAGGCCCCATCCGGGCGCTTCAGGGATTTGGGCGGTAGAAGATTTGTGAAAAATCACGCGCCTGGCTGATTTTCGATGCTGTTATGATAAAATTGCCTGCTGGTGCATCTATTCGGCAGGTTGCGCCCGCTGGCGGGCGTAACGCCGCAATCCAATTCTCTGAGGAGTGGCCATGCTTCTCGAATACGCTGCAATTGCCGCTTTTATTTTTGTCGCTGTCCTGGTCGGTTTCATTGCGATCGGGCTGGGCATGTTGTTCGGCCCCAAGAAAATCACCGATACCAAAAACATCCCCTACGAATCGGGTATGAATCCCATCGGTCCGGGTGCGCGTCGGATGCCGGTGCGGTTCTATCTCATCGCCGTTTTATTCATCCTGTTTGACATTGAAACTGTGTTTTTCCTGCCGTGGGCGATTGTCTATCGTCAACTGGGGCTGTTTGCGTTGGTTGAAATGGCGATCTTCATTGCCATTTTACTGGTAGGCTACTTTTATGCCTGGAAGAAAGGAGCACTGGAATGGGAGTAGAGCAAAAACTTGGCAACATGGGCATCGTCACCACCACGCTGGAGCAGGCCGTTGCGTGGAGCCGCAATTACGCTATGTGGCCGATGCTCTTTGGCCTCGCCTGCTGCGCGATCGAGATGATGTCGGCACAGGCTTCGGACAACGACATGAGCCGTTTTGGCATGGAATTAATGCGCCCTTCGCCTCGTCAGTCGGATTTGATGATCGTGGCCGGGCGCGTTTCGCGCAAAATGGCGCCGGTGCTGCGCCGTCTCTATGACCAGATGACCGAACCCAAGTGGGTCATTGCGATGGGAGACTGCGCTTCTTGCGGTGGCGTGTTCAACAACTATGCCATCATGCAAGGCGTGGACGAGGTGGTGCCGGTGGATGTTTATGTGGCTGGCTGCCCGCCCCGCCCCGAAGCACTCATCCATGGTATCTTGACCCTGCAGGAGAAAGTGGTCAAGCAAATGAAATTTGCGGAAGAGAAAAAATAACCCAGGGAAAGAGCCTGTATGGAAGAAAAACTTCAACCGATTGTCCAGAAACTGGAAACGACCTTCGATACCCAGGCCAGCGAATACCGCGGCGACGTGACCCTCGTGATCCCGCGCGAACGCATTGTGGAAGCGTGCCAGATGATGAAAGCACTGGGCTTTGAACTGCTCTCGGCCCTTACCGCGGTGGACTACTGGCCTCAGGAAAATCCCCGCTTTCACGTAATTTACCAGTTTACCTCCGTCTCGCAAAACTTGCGGCTGGGGCTGCGCGTGCCGGTGCCGGGCGTTAACCCGACTATCCCGAGCGTCTGCCACATTTACCGCAACGCCAACTGGCGCGAGCGCGAACTGTGGGATATGTTCGGCATCAAGGCCGAAGGTCATCCTGACCTGCGCCGCATCCTCATGCCCGCTGACTGGGAAGGCCATCCGCTGCGCAAAGACTATCCCCTCGGCTACGAAGAGCCGCAGTTCACGTTCAACTTCGAAGAAATTGATCTGCGCAAGCCCTATGCAAAGCAATGAACAGCCTTGAGGGTGTTCAGGGATCACTGGAGCGATTATGTCAGATTTATTTGAAGTTACCGTAGAAGATTTGAAGCACCTCGTCTCCGAAAAAGCCCTCCAGGGCGAGACGATGCTCCTGAACATGGGGCCGCAGCACCCTTCCACGCATGGCGTGCTGCGTCTCCTGCTCGAACTGGATGGCGAGACGGTGGTCAATTGCATTCCTGACATCGGCTTTCTGCACACCGGCATCGAAAAGAACATGGAAGCCAAGACGTACCAGAAAGCCGAGGTGATGACCGACCGCCTGGACTACCTCAACACCGTGGGCAACAACCTGGCCTACTGCATGGCGGTCGAAAAACTGCTCGACCTGGACGTGCCGCCCCGCGCCCAGGCCATTCGCGTCATCCTGGTTGAGTTGCAGCGTATTGCCTCGCACCTCGTCTGGCTGGGGACGGGCGCTCTCGACCTGGCGGCAATGTCGGTTTTCCTCTACTGCTTCCGCGAGCGCGAAGACATCCTCGACATCTTTGAACTCGTCTCTGGTCAGCGCATGATGACCACCTACATCCGCCCCGGTGGCTTGTGGCGGGATGTGCCGGTCGAGTTCGAGAAGGCGGTACGCGACTTTATCAAGATGTTCCCCCGCCGCGTGGACGAATACGAGGCGCTCCTGACCCGCAACCCACTCCTGCTCGACCGAACGCTGGGCATCGGCAAAATCAGCGCCGAGGACGCCCTCAACCTGGGCATGACCGGCCCCGGTCTGCGCGCCAGCGGCGTAAACTGGGACCTGCGCAAGGCGCGTCCCTACAGCGGGTACGAGCAATACGACTTTGAAGTCCCCGTCCGCACCGAAGGGGACGTGTACGCACGCTACCTCGTCCGCGTTCAGGAAATGCGCGAGTCGGTCAAAATCATCGAGCAGGCACTCAACAAACTGCCGATGGGACCGGTGCGCTCCAACAACCGCAAGTATGTCCCGCCGCCGCGCTCTGAAATCGGTGTCAGCATGGAAGCGCTCATCCATCACTTCAAATTGTGGACGGAAGGCTTCCACGCCCCGAAGGGCTATGTCTATAGTGCCGTTGAGTCACCGCGCGGCGAACTGGGCGTCTATCTTGAATCTGATGGCGGTCCCAATCCTTACCGCATCCACTGGCGCACCCCCTCATTTGACAACCTGCAAGCCCTGCCGCTGATGGCAAAGGGGCATCTCATCGCCGACCTGGTGGCGATCATCGGCTCGATTGACATTGTGCTGGGAGATATAGACCGCTAACGTGACAACGTGTAAACGTTCAAACGTTCAAACGTTCAAACGTTTCGACATTCTTTGTGAGGATTTATGCTGGCTGAAAAATATCCGAATGAAGTGAAGAAGATTATGGCCAAGTATCCGCCAGAGCGCAAACAGTCGGCAGTCATGCCGTTGCTGCATCTGGCGCAACTCGAAAAAGGTTTTGTCGATCGCCATGACATGCGCGAAATCGCCGACTTGTGTGGCATCACCGAGACCGACGTGGCCGAGATTGTCGGTTTTTACACCCTCTACCACGACAAGCCAGAAGGCAAACTGCGCATCCAGGTCTGCACCGACATTGCCTGCTCCCTGCGCGGTGCCGACCAGTTCCTGGCGCAACTGTGCGAGCGCCTCGGCATCCGCCCCGGGGAGACGACCCCGGACGGGCTGGTGACGGTCGAGGCGGTGACCTGCCTGGCGGCTTGCAACAAGGCTCCCATGTTCCAGGTCCAGGGGCCGCACGGCATTTCGTACCACGAGAACATGACGGTGGATAAGACCATCGAATTCATTGAGGCTGCTCGCAAGGAGGTGAAATCATGACCTACCTTCTCCTCCGTCACCGTGACATTCCTGACATCGGCAAACTGGAGGTGTATCGCCAGCATGGTGGCTTTGAGGCGTTCAAAAAGGCCGTCACCACCATGAAGCCGCAAGAAGCGATTGACGTGGTCAAAGCCTCCGGTCTGCGTGGCCGCGGGGGAGCGGGTTTCCCGACCGGCGTCAAATGGAGTTTCGTGCCAAATACCATTTGGCCGCATTACGTGGTTGCCAACGCTGACGAGTCCGAGCCAGGTACGTTCAAAGACCGGGAAATCATGGAAAGTAACCCCTTCCAGTTCCTGGAAGGCGTGGCCATTGCCGCCTATGCGGTGCAGGCCAACACGGCCTACATCTACCTGCGTGGCGAGTTCTGGCAGATTGCCGCTCACCTCGACCAGAAAATTGCCGAGATGGAACAGGCCGGCCTGCTGGGTGATAAACTCTTCGGCACAGACTACTCGCTGCGCATCTACACCCATCTCGGTGCAGGGGCCTACATCTGCGGCGAAGAGACCGCCCTGCTCGAATCGATCGAGGGCAAACGCGGCCAGCCGCGCATCCGTCCGCCCTTCCCGGCTGTTTATGGCCTCTACGGCAAGCCGACGGTGGTCAACAACGTCGAGACACTGACTAACGTCCCCCTCATCATCGAAAAAGGCGCCGACTGGTATAAATCGCTCGGCACTGCCGACAGCGCCGGGGTCAAAATCTTCTCGCTTTCGGGCCATGTTAACAAGCCCGGGAATTATGAACTGCCCTTTGGCACGACCTTCCGGCAACTCATCTACGAGTACGGCGGCGGCGTGACCGATGGACGCCCGGTTAAGGCGATTATGGCCGCCGGCGCTTCCTCGGCGGTCATCGTCGCCGACGACAAAGCCCTCGATACCCCGATGGACTATGCCTCGGTCAAGACGCTCGGAGCGGACCTTGGCTCAGCCTCCGTCATTGTCATCAACGACAGCGTCAGCATGGATTGGGTCATCAACAAGACCATCCACTTCTTCAAGCACGAATCATGTGGCAAGTGCACCCCCTGCCGCGATGGCACGTACTGGATGGCGCATCTCATCGAACGCATCGAGCAAGGCGAAGATGTGGAAGCCAACGCAAAACTTCTTCACACCGTTGCCAGGCAGATGCAGGGCAAGTGCCTTTGCCCGCTGGGCGAGTTTTCCACAATGGCGGTTACGACAGCCATTGAGCGCTTCCCGCAGGATTTTCGCGGTTAACCGAACCACAAAGGACACGAAGGAACACAAAGATCTTGCACTTCCCCAACGATTTTGTGTCCTTCATGATGAATAGCCCTCTCATTGGAGAGACCGAATGACGAAATCCATTACCCTTACGATAGATAACCAACAAGTTACCGTGCCCGAAGGTACGCTGATTGTCAACGCTGCCAAAATGGTCGGCATTGACATCCCTGTTTTTTGCTACCATCCCAAGATGGAGCCGGTTGGGATGTGCCGCCAGTGTCTGGTGGAGGTGGGGCGGCCCATGATTGACCGTACCACCGGTCAGCCGGTGATTGAAGATGGAAAGGTCAAGGTCCAGTTCGGGCCGAAACTCGAAACGGCCTGCACCACCCCCGTCTCGGAGGGGATGGTCGTCCTGACCCGCTCTGAGAAGGCGCGTGCTGCCCAGAAAGAAATTCTGGAATTCCTCCTCACCTCCCACCCCCTCGACTGCCCTGTCTGCGATAAGGGCGGCGAGTGCCCGCTCCAGAACCTGACCCTGGCCTACGGCCCGTCTCAGAGCCGCTTCCTGTACAGCGAAAAGCATCATGCCGAGAAGCACGTCCCCCTGGGCGATAAAATCTGGCTCGACCGTGAGCGTTGTATTCAGTGCGCTCGCTGCATCCGCTTCCAGGAAAAAGTGGCGGGCGAACCGGTGCTGGCGTTCTATCATCGCGGGCGCGACACCGACATCATCACCAACTCTGATCCGCCCTTTGACTCGATTTTCTCCGGCAACACCACCGACATCTGCCCGGTCGGCGCGCTGACGACGGCGGACTTCCGCTTTGGCGCTCGCCCCTGGGAGATGAAAGCCGCGGCCTCCATCTGTTCCCTCTGCCCGGTAGGCTGCAACATCACCTTCAACACCCGCCGCGAGGCCAAATCGGGCGGGAGAGTGGTCATCAAGCGCGTCATGCCGCGCCAGAACGAGCAGGTCAACGAAATCTGGATTTGTGACCGCGGGCGCTTCAACTGGCATTACGTCGAAGACCCGGCTCGCCTGAGCCAACCGCTGCTCAAAAAAGATGGCAAACTGGACACCGCCGGCTGGCAGGAGGCCATTCAGCAGGCTGGTGAAAAATTGCAAAATGGGAAGGGAAAAGTCGTGGTACTTGCTTCCGGGCGCCTGTCCAACGAGGATTTGTTCAACCTGAAGCAATTGGCTGATGGGCTGGGCGGCAAGGCCCTGCTCTACGACTCCCTCCCTGGCGGCGAACTGACCACCCGTTACGGCGTCTCGGCTGGCACCAACCTCGGCGACCTGGGAACCGGCAGCGCCATCCTGGTGGCGGGCGCGGACCTGTATCACTTCGCCCCGATCTGGCACCTGCGCATCAAGCAAGCCACCGAGCGCGGCGCGGCGCTGACCATCGTCAACGCCGAACCTACCCGCCTGGACAAATACGCCAGCACCCTGATTCACTGCAACAAAGGCGAAATTGCCCAAAAAGTCCGCGAACTGGCCCCCTCTTTTGCTGCAGCAGAAAATCTGATCGTCTTCTTTGGTCGCGACAGTTCACGCGAACTGGCCGAAGTCTGTGCCGACCTGGTCAAGGACAGGGCCGGGAAACCCAATAACGGCCTGGTCGGTGTCTGGCCGCGTGCCAATGATCAGGGCGCCTGGGAACTTGGCTTCACGGCTGCCGATGACCTGGCTGCTGCTTTCCAGGGCAAGGTGGTCTATGTGGCCGGTTGTGACCCGGCTGGCGATGACCCGCAACTGGCCGAAGCGCTCAAATCGGCTCAGGCGCTCATCGTCCAGGAACTGTTCCTGACCGAGACGGCCAGACTGGCCGATGTGGTCTTGCCTGCCCAGGCGTTTAGCGAGCGGGACGGCTCCTTTACTTCTGGCGAGCGACGTGTCCAGCGTTTCTACCCTGCCACTCCGCCTCTTGGAGAGAGCAAAGTCGATTATGCCATCACCGCTCTCCTGGCTGCGGAGGCGGGGCTGCAGGTCGAGGGTCGCTCCGCTGCTCTGGTGATGGAAAAAATCGCCGCGACTGTTCCTGCCTTTGCAGGCATTTCCTATGGCAAACTGGCCGAGGTGTGCGAGCAGTGGCCCATCGTCGGGCGCGGCGACCTGTATTACGGCGGCACAACCTACGAGAACCGTCAGGGTCTGGGCGTGCACCTCAACTTACCGCTCCAACGTTCGAACGCCTAACGTTCTAACGTTCCAATGTTCCAACGTTTAAACGTTTTTAGAGGAAGGGCTTTATGACGCTTGCGAATGTCCTTGAATGGTTGGCCAAAGGCCTGGTGTGGGTGTTGATTCTGCTGGGCGGATTTGCCTACCTGACCTACTACGAACGCCGGGCGCTGGCGCGGCTTCAGGTGCGCATCGGCCCGAACCGCGCCGGACCGTTGGGCCTGCTCCAGCCCATTGCCGACGCCATCAAACTGATCTTCAAAGAAGAGTTCATGCCGGCGCGAGCCGACAAACTGCTCTTCACCCTGGCCCCCATCATCACACTCTTCCCGGCGCTGGTGATTACCGCTGTGGTGCCTTTTGCGCCAGAGGGGGCGAATTTTGAATTGTTTGGGCGGACCATCACCTGGTACATCGCCGACTTGAACGTTGGGGTGCTGTACATCATGTCCATCGCTTCGATTGGGGTGTATGGCATTGTCCTGGCTGGCTGGTCTTCGAACAACAAATATGCCACGCTGGGTGGCCTGCGCTCAACAGCCCAGATGATTTCGTACGAACTGGCGCTTGGCCTGTCGTTTATCCTGGTCATTCTGCTGGCTAATTCGACTCGTCTGATTGACATCGTTGAGGCGCAGAAGAACATCTGGTTTGCCATCCTGCAGCCGGTGGGCATGCTGATCTTCCTGATTGCGACCCTGGCCGAGGTCAACCGTGCACCCTTTGATATGCCCGAGGCCGAGCAGGAACTGGCTGCCGGTTACCACAGCGAGTACGGTGGCATGAAATTCGCCCTGCTGTTCATGGCCGAGTACGACAAGATGATTGCCATCTGCACCATTGTTGCCTCGCTCTTCTTCGGCGGCTACCGCGAACCCTGGTTCTTGCAGAATACCATCTTGAGCGTGGACAAGACCCCCTGGCTGGGGCCGCTGTACGTGTTTATCAAAGTCTTCATCCTGCTCTTCGGCATGATTTGGGTGCGCGCCACCCTGCCGCGCATCCGCTACGACCGGCTGATGGCCTTCGGCTGGAAGGTGTTGCTGCCGCTCTCGCTGGCGCTCATCTTTCTGACGGCGGCTGGCATTTTGCTCTCTGAGCAGGTGACTCCTGCCTGGCAGTGGAGCATTCCGCTCACCTCGCTCGTAGCCGGTCTGCTGGCCCTTAATGGTGTTTATCAGTCCTTGAGGAGGAAAGAATATGCGCGTGCCCGTGCTTGAACCTGTCATCGAACTGGGGCGCGGCCTGTGGACGACGCTGCGCATGATGTTCGAAAAACCCGTCACTGTGCAATACCCGGAGCAGAAGCGCCCGGTCAA
>DAOTZT010000064.1:0-2748 GCA_034434255.1 Anaerolineales bacterium
CGTGGTGTAATTGAACGCGCCAGGCCGGGAAGTGCGGGCAATTTCCTCGAAACCGCGCCAGACATCATCAGGATTCGTCACCAGCCCGCGTTCTATTTCTCGAGCAAACTGCTGCGAGCGAACCGCTGCCCAGGTCGGGTTAGGGTCAATGGATGGATTCGCCAAATATCTGAGCGAGTTGAACATCGTCGTAGCACTTGTGACCACATTCGGGCGGGTTGAAAGGTCTCTGATATTCGAGACAGCGTCAATAGAGAGGCCGACAACGGTATCCAGAGCTTTGGAAAGGGAATTTTGTGACGATGTTGCCGGCTGCGGATCGGCCCGCTCGCCCTGCCGGTAGCGTTGATACGCCTGATGCTGCTCCCAGCGGGCGGACTCGGCGTAGTCCTGCTGCTTCCACTGCGCCGGGTCGAGGGCGGGGTTAGGGGTGCGCGCTGGCTGCTCTCCGGCTTCCATGCGCTCGATTTTGGCGTCCATGGCGCGGTAGCGCTCCTGCGCGGCACGCTTCAAATGCACTCATCATTTCGCCGCTCGCTTATTCACCCCTTGGGCACCGGCTCTGGATTTCGGCAGGCGGGACCGTAGGGTATTCTTCCGGATAGTTAAATGGTCCCCAATTCGGCAAAAGGTAGGAAGCGTCTATGCCTACCCATGGACAAAAGAACTGCTGGGCGTATGCTGCTTTTTCAGGAGAGCCATATTCCAAAATCAAGCGATTGAAAAAAAATTCTGGTGAATAGAAAAACACTTCTGTGTCGCTGTCTAATTCACAATCTACAGCGCTAATTGTTATCCCAATTACTGGCGCTGATATCGGCTCTGAGGCACAAGTAACTTCTATGCCAGAGGCAGGGTAATATAAAACCAAACTTTCCAAAGGATAATGTCTATATTCATTTGAAATTGCATACTCAGGTTCTCCAAAAGATTGCAGAACATACCAGAGTGGCAATCTGGATATTGGAAATTTGGATAATGCGTTTCCCTCAAACTCTATTAATTGCACTTGTCCAACATCATTGATGATGAAACTAACAACTGTTCCCTTGGTAATCGTTTTATGATTGATAAACGTAAAAATATAATGAGTTTCATCGTAAGATGTTGCAAATTCAAAAGTGCCCTTATCAAGCTGATCGCGAAATGCAAGAACATCTTCGCGAGTTGAAACGCCTGGTTGAATATTATTCCAACAGGGAGGCAAACAAGCAGATCTATCAAAAACGTTGCTGATTGGCGTGGCTGAACGTTCTTTTTGGATGGTTTTTTTTTCATACCCAACATAAACGGAAAGACTCATACAGCAAAAAACGACAATCAATATCGGCAATGATAGCGCTAAAGCGCAAAAATACTTCCTGGATTTCATTGCCGCCCTCCAACATCAGGGGTTTGTGAAGGGATAGGCGTTGCTGCAGATGGCGCAGTCGGAGCAGGAATCGGGGCAATAGCAGTAGAGTTTGCATTCGCGGCTTTCCCCAAATTGTCTGCTTGCATCTTGATAACAATTTCAAGCCATTGACCAACTTCTGGTTTAGGAAAAGTTTGTGTACTGTAAATAAGTGCATTGAACGTTTCACACAGATAATCTGCCGTTGAATTCTGGGCATAGGTCTTATATTCATAAGTACTGTTTTTATCATTACCATACCAATATTCCTGTGGGATAAAATCTTTCCCGCTTCCATCCGCAAAGCGCGAGCCATTCTGCTCCACCACCGTCCCGCCAATGAAGGTATTCAATTGGTCTGCCACCCCATTTACAATTCCTTGCAAACTAATGTTTCCAGTGCGGGCATCCCATACATGCCCAAATTCATGCGCTAACGGCATGCTTTTGGGGTTGGTGTATCCTGTTTCCCAATTATGAGGCAGGATAACCATACCAGGCAATCCCATCGGGCGGCCGAACATGTCAACTTTAGCGGGCAACTCAAATGGAAGCGAATATGTCTTTTCCCCAAAGGAAAGCGTCTTTCCACCCGCCTCTCCTTTAATCGGCGGCAGAGTCCAGTGAGTGATTACCGCAGGAAGATACGATTTGACCCACGCTTGCCCATTGCCCGGGCTGAGTGTGTTCACATACGCCGAAATGTCTTTGCCCGTTTCAGCAATCATGTTCAGTTCTTGTTGCGAAAATACTCCAATCGGCGTCCAGCCATAGTCGTTACGAATAGTATTCCAGGTTCGGAATTTCTGCGCTTCGCTTTGAACGAATGTCTTGACGTTTTCAATTGCCCGCTGCCACCAGGGTTTTGATTCCTGCGGCGCAGAAGCAGCGTACCCCGCCTGCTCCCCCTGCCGGTAGCGTTGATAGGCTTGCTGCTGCTCCCAGCGGGCGGATTCGGCGTAGTCCCGCTGTTTCCACTTTGCCATGTCGAAGGCGGGGCTGGCAGGTGTATGCGCCGACTGCCAGCGGCGTTCCTCCTCCGCTTCCATGCGCTCGATTTTGGCGTCCAGGGCGCGGTGTTGGGCTTGACGTGCCGCGGCTTCCTGCGCTTTTTTCATCTGCTGGCTCAAAAGATAGTTTTGAATCCGCTCCAGCAATCGCTGTTGTTCTTTTTGCCGGCGCAGGGCTTCGGTTTTGGCTTCGGCCTGGGCGCGGACTTCCGCCGCCTGGCGTTCTTCTTCCTCCTTCCGGCGGCGTCTGGCAGCCAGCGACAACACGGTTGCGCCGGCAATGGCGGCAGGCCGCGTCGCCCCACAGAGGAGATCGAGAAATTCATGAGGCCAGCAATCTACTAA
>DAOTZT010000065.1:0-11265 GCA_034434255.1 Anaerolineales bacterium
GGACACGAAGTACACAAAGGATTTCTGAAAGGCGCAATTGAAAATCTTGAATTTCAGCGCACAATTGTTTGAAAAAACTTCGTGCTCCTTTGTGCCCTTTGTGGTAAAACAGATTTTTGCAGTGGACTCAATCTTACAATTTCAGATGCTCAATAGAGAGGCACAGGGTTTGTTTTGTGGCCGCTGGAAAGGCACACATCCTATTTCCCGGGTAGGAACACTTTATTTGAGATTTCTGGCGTGATTGATGGGCTGGGGGGAAGAGAGTGTCATTTGAATCTGCACCAAATTCTGGTATAGTTTTGGTGAGGAGATACTGTGAATTCGAATGAAGCGCTGTTGCATGAACTTGACCAACGTTTGATCCAGCAGGGGTTGTCACAAAATGAAGTAGATCGTTTACGGGGGCTGATAAAGGCGGTTGTCCAGGCTGCTGATGAGCAGAATTTGCCCTCTTTGCTCGATCGACTGATGGATACCTTATCAAAACATGGCAGACTGTTGGCGATTATCGAACAGCAGGCCGCAGAGTTGGACGCGTTGAAGCGCATTGCTTTGAATTTGACCTCGAGCCTTGATCTGCAGGTTGTGTTAGAAAGTGTTGTGAAAGAGGCGCTCAGGTTGGTCCCAGATGCAGAAGATGCGCATATTTATCTCTATCAAGATGGAAAAATTACTTTTGGAGCATCCCTGTTCATTGACGGACGAAAAAATTTACAGTTTTCTGAGCCACGCCCCGATGGGCTGACCTGGACCGTGGCGAGAACGGGAAAAGTCCTGGTCGTGGAAGATATGAGTGACCATCCTCTTTTCAAAAATGCGCCCTCCACCTGGCATGGTTCTATTGTTGGGGTGCCTATTTGCACGCAGGAAATGGTGTTGGGTGTGATGAACCTGGCGCGTAGTAAAAAGGGAAAGTTTGATGAAGCGGAACTGCGCTTGCTGTCTTTGCTGGCGGACCAGGCTGCGATTGCAATCATTAATGCACACCTCCATCAATTGGCCACTCTCCAGGCGTACAGTGATATTTTGACCAAATTGCCCAATCGTCGTGCACTCGACGAACGTCTCGATCAGGCGCTACATCGCTCGCGTATTCACCAAAGCGTTTTTTGTGTGATGATGATGGACCTGGACGGTTTCAAGCAAGTCAATGATACATACGGTCATGACGTAGGCGATCGCGTGTTGCAACAACTGGCCGATCTTTTACTGCACACAGTGCGCAGCAGTGATTTTTTGGCCCGCTATGGCGGAGATGAAATGACGCTCGTCCTGCCTGAAACAGGCATCAAGCAAGCCTTGCTGGTGGCGCAAAAAATTTCAAAGAAGTTATCCGAAACCGATCTCGTCCTGAGCGAGAACAAGACGATTCGTTTGGGAATTTCGGGGGGGATTGCCTGCTATCCTTCCGATGGTCAGACTGCCTCGGCCCTCCTGCGGGCAGCCGATGAGGCCCTCTACCGGGCAAAACGCAGGGGGGGAAATTGCTTTGTGTGTGCTTCGACGGACCATGCCTGATTTATCTACTTCCCTGCAGAAATTTGACCTGGGACATTTGCGCGCGGTAGCCGCTTTATGGGGACTGGAGTTGTCTGAATCAGAGCCGGAGGCGGCTTGCCGTCAACTGTGCACAGCGATTCTCGACCCTGAACTGGTGCGCGAGGTCCTCGATTCGCTTCCGGCTGAGGCGATGCAGGCGCTCCGCTTTCTGGCGCGGGGTGGGGGACGTCAGCCGTGGGCAGCGTTTACCCGTCGTTTCGGCACCCTGCGCGAGGTCGGCCCCGCCCGCCGCGATCGGGAACAGGTGTACCTGCATCCGGTTTCGACAACGGAATTTCTCTTTTACCGGGCGCTGTTGGGGCGTGCCTTTTTCGATACCCCCGGCGGCTTGCAGGAGTTTGCCTATCTTCCCGATGAGTTTTTGCCCTGGATTCGGGAAGAAGATGTCCCAGCCGGGCTTCCTTTGCCGCTCGAAGAGCGCCCAGATGCTGAAATTGTGGGCCGCCCGGCCTCTCCCAGGGAGCGCGAATGCCCCTTGCCTCCGTACGACCGCCTTTTGGACGATGCAGTCACTTTGCTGGCTGCCTTGCGGATGAATTTTGAGCCGCCTGCTACAGAAACTCCGCCCGCCATCGTACAGGCTTTCTTGCGGGGGGCGGGGATTCTGTCTGGCGACGAACCGGTGGCCGAGAAAGTGCGCGCCTTTTTGGAAATGCCACGTTTGCAGGCGCTGACTTTGCTGTTTGAGGCCTGGAAAAACGACCCATCGTTCGACGAACTTCGCTCGCTCCCCGCGCTGGTATGTGAAGGGGAATGGACCAATCATCCTCTCGCCACGCGCCTCTTTTTGCTGGGCCTGTTGGAGGTGCTCCCGAAAGATCAGTGGTGGAGTTTGCCTGCTTTTGTTCGCGGCATCAAAGAGAAATATCCCGATTTTCAGCGCCCTGCTGGCGATTACGATTCGTGGTTCATCAAACGCAGTTCCGACGGGGTGTACCTGCGCGGCTTTGAGTCGTGGGACGAGGTGGACGGAGCGC
This sequence comes from Anaerolineales bacterium, assembly GCA_034434255.1. Classification (GTDB taxonomy): domain Bacteria; phylum Chloroflexota; class Anaerolineae; order Anaerolineales; family Villigracilaceae; genus UBA877. The sequence continues at coordinate 2,541 of DAOTZT010000065.1, forward strand.
TGATCCAGTACGTCATCACGGGACCGCTCTACTGGCTTGGACGGGTGGACCTGGCCCACCCCGACGGAGCGGAGATGATCACTGCATTCCGCCGCGTTGCTCGTTTCAATGGCCTGGCGGAAGAACAGGGGAAATTGCATGTTTCTTCGCAAGGGCTGGTGCTGGTGCCGCGTTCTGTTCCACGCTCAGTGCGTTACCAGATTGCTCGTTTCTGTGAATGGGAGCAGGCCTCTGCCGACGAATATCGCTATCGGGTTACGCCGGCTTCGCTCCAGCGCGCGGCCCGTCAGGGCTTGAAAGTGGGGCCATTTCTGCGTTTGCTGGCCAAAAATGCGGCTGCCGGGATTCCGCCGAGCCTGGTTAAGGCGATTAAACGGTGGGAAGTGAACGGGACCGAGGCGCGGGTGGAGGTCCAAACTGTGTTACGGGTCAGCCGGCCCGAGGTCCTGAGCGAGTTGCGTAAGTCAAAGGCGGCGCGCTTCCTCGGCGAAAGTCTGGGGCCAACGGCAGTGATCATCCCAGCGGCAGCCCGGTCGAAAATCCTGGCGGCGTTAGCCGAGTTGGGATTGCTGGCTGAAGAAAACATCGAAAGCGATATAATTGCTCGTGAGAGAACGCACGAGTAATCATGAGTCTCCTGCAAAAAGGTGAAAATCGAACCACAAAGACACGGAGACACGAGTAAGTAAATGAAAGGAAACTTTGTGACTCCGTGTCTTCGTGGTGAAACTTCAGGGTTTTTGCAGTGGAGTCAATCATTCAATCTACACGGAGAGAACTATGTCCAAACTTGACTGGATCAATCAGGAACTCGAAAATCTGAAGGCGCAGGGCCTGTACAACCGCATTCGCACGATTGCCTCGCCACAAGGGGCCTGGCTGGTTGTGGATGGCAAGCGCGTGCTCAATTTTTGTTCCAACAACTACCTTGGCCTTGCCAACCATCCGGCGCTGGTGAATGCTGCCAAAAAAGCGCTGGATGAGATGGGCGCCGGCCCGGCTGCCGTGCGCTCGATTGCCGGGACGACTACGCTGCACGTCGAATTAGAGCGGCGACTGGCGGCGTTTAAGGGCGTCGAAGCGGCGATTACGTTTCAGTCTGGCTTCCAGGCCAATACGGCCACCATCCCGGCGCTGGTCGGTAAGGAAGACATTATTTTCTCCGATCGCCTGAATCATGCCAGTATCATTGACGGCTGCCGCCTGTCGGGAGCGAAAATTGTTGCCTATGACCATTGCGATGTGGCGGCTTTGGAGAAGGCGATTCAAGAGAATCAGGGGCAGTATCGCCGTGCCCTCATTGTGACCGATGGGGTCTTTAGCATGGATGGGGACGTGGCGCCGCTGCCGGATATTTACGAGGTGGCACGCAAGTATGATCTGATTCTCATGGTGGACGACGCACACGGCGAAGGGGTCCTGGGTCGCGGCGGACGTGGCATTGTGGATTACTTTGGCCTGCATGGCAAGGTGGATGTGGAAGTGGGGACGCTTTCGAAGGCATTTGGGGTGGTAGGCGGTGTCGTGGCCGGGAAGGCGGTGATTGTGGAGTGGCTGCGTCAACGCGGACGGCCGTTCCTGTTCTCCTCGGCGGTGACCCCGCCCGACGCGGCTGCCTGCATCGCAGCGATTGACCTGTTGGAGACCTCCACCGAACTGGTAGATAGACTGTGGGAAAACGCCAGGTATTTCAAGGACGAAATGAAGAAACTCGGCTTCGATACCGGGGTGAGCACGACGCCCATCACTCCCATCATGCTCGGCGAGGCGCCCCTGGCCCAGGCATTCAGCCGCGAATTGTTTGAGGAAGGGGTCTTCGCGATGGCAATTGGTTACCCGACCGTTCCGCAAGGGAAGGCGCGCATCCGCGTCATGATTTCGGCGGCTCATTCTCATGATGATTTGGATCGAGGCCTGGAGGCGTTTGCGAAGGTGGGCAAGAAGTTGGGCGTGATTTAAGCCGAACCCTCTTCAAAAATTTGCCCGACACAAACGCGAAAGCGACACAGGGAACATCAAAACCTCGTGTAGCTTGGCTCTGATGGGGAAAACTGAATCAGAACATCAAAACAGGCGGGTGCGCATTGCACTCGCCTGTTTTTTTGCGAAAAGCCTATTCGCCGAGCATCTGGATGATCAGTTCGCGCCGGCGGGGGCGAATGTCAAAATCTACGTAGATGATTTGCTGCCACGTTCCCAAAGTCAGTTTCTTTTCGACAAAGGGAATGGTCAAGGATGGCCCCAGCAGCGAAGCGCGCATGTGCGAATGACCGTTGCCATCGTCCCAGGTGGCATTGTGGGCGTAGTCGCGGCGGGCGGGGACGAGTTCCTCGAACATACGCTTCAGGTCGGCGACTGCGCCCGGCTCAAACTCGACCGTTGTCAGGGCGCTGGTGGAGGATGGGCAGAACACCGTCACCGTGCCGGAATGCAAGTCAGATTGTTCGACCAACCGGGCCACGTCGCGGGTGATGTCAATCACGTCGGTATTGCCCCGCGTTGTGAGGACAAGCGAAGCGGTCTGGACGGTCACAGGCCTTCTCCTTTTTGTTGTATGCCGCGCCGAATTTCTTCGCAGCGCTCGCAATCTTCCTGGTCGCACAAGAGCGCCAGCGGATTCTGGCGCAGGCGTCCGATGACGGCGCGAAACAGCATTTTGAGCGGCACGGCTTCGATCCGGGCCGGGCCGATTTGGACGGAACGCGTGTAACGTTCCACGTCGGGGCGAATGGCCTCAAAGCCCGCCGAACAACCGGGAAAGTTCGGGCATTCGACCACGCCGTGGGGCGTCAGCGCCCAACGGATGAATGTCCGGCGCCCGGCCAGTCGTTCGGCGTAATGGATGCTGGTGTTGACGGTATGATTGACGCCCATTAAAACCACCCAGCCACCAGCCTGTTCCAACGCTCCGATGGGGGCAAATGGTTCGGCAAGTGTTTGAGTCTCTAAAAAGGGCTCGGCTCGCACACCGGCAAAGGACAGGATCGGGTGCGAACTGCGCCTGGACTCGGGCAAGCGGCGGACGGCCTCCGGGATGGCCCCAATTAACCGATCAACCGGCATGCGTGGTGTGAAAAACTCGGCCATGCGGTTCTGGTCTTTGCCTGAGCCGTAGATGATGCCGTTATTCGGCGGCCCGACGAGGGGAATCACCATCGTCTTGTAGGTAAATGCAGGCACGAGCAAATTGTAGAACACGGTGCTCAACGCGTGGGCTACCGTCTCCGCGCCGCCTTCCACCTCGCCAAAGGCAGAAAGCGAGGCGTGGACGATGACCGGGGCGTTTCCCAGCCCCAGTTCACGCAGGCCGAGCAACAGGTCACGCAGACGAACGCTCATCATGGCAGACCTCCAGAGCCGCTTCGGCAGAGGAAACCAGATGGACGCGCACGCCAAAGGCAGATAGTTCGCTGGCAGCGGCTTCTACCAGTGCCTTCAGCCCGGCTTTGCTGGCGAAGTACGCGGCGCGCCGTTCGGGACCTTTGGCCCGTTCGCCGATGTGGACGATTGTTCCCCCGCCCTGGGCTTTCATGATCCGACCGGCAGATTGGGTGAGCAGAAACGCGCCGGTCAGGTTGACATCGAGGGTGCGCACCCAGTCCCATTCGTCCATCTCGAGGACAGTTTTTTGTGGCTCCACCTCGGCACAATTGACCAGGATGTCGAGACGACCGAAATCGTCCAGCACCTGGTTGAGCAGTCCCTGGATGGGCAGTTTCTTGGCAATGTCGGCCAGGTAGATTTTGACCTGTGCTCCACTGGCAGAGAGGCGAGCCACTGTTTCGTCGAGGTTGACTGGCGTCAGGTCGGCAGCGGCGATGATGGCCCCGCGGGCGGCAAACAGTTCGGCGGCGCGCCGCCCGTTTCCTTTTCCTGCGCCGGTAATGAGGACGATCTGGTTAGTGAGGCTGAGCATTGGATGATCCTGATTGTGAGAGAGGTCGTCAAAATGTCCCGCGGTGTTATGGACTGCAGACGATAACTTCGTCGGGAGCGGTTTTGGCGTTGAGCGGCAACCCAAAGTAAGGCGAAGGGTCGAGCGTGTTTTGGATTTTCAGTTCATTGAGAAATTTGCCGTCTGAATCGCTCAACACGATGGAAAAATGAAGGTGGACGCCCGATGGGTTGGCGGGGTTGCCGGTGTAATTGCCCTGATAGCCGAGGAAGGTGCCTGCCTGGATGAATTTTTCGGTCGTTCCTGGCGGAAATTCTGAGGAGATGAATGAGTTGCCCTGCGGGTCGGCCATGTGGGTGTAGTAGAGCCAGATTTGTCGGCCTGGCTGGAGTGGGTCGGAGGGGACGCGCACAATGACGGCGGATTTCCATTCGGGCAAACGCCACAGGTAGCCGTCATAGGCGGCCACGACCGGGGTCACGCCCACCGGTCCGCCGCCGAAGATGTCCAGGCCGGTGTGAAGGTGTCCGGGGCGGAAGGAGTCGCCCCACAGGTAGCCGATGAGGCCGTCGGTAGGCATGAGGAAGGGCGCCTCGGCGGCACAACGCGTCCCGGCGCGGACAGACCAGTCGGGGTGATTTTCCGGGTGGCGGATCCACTCCACGACGCGGGCCGAGCGCCCTGTTGTTGGCAGAAGCGTGGTCACGAGGAAGTACCCTGCTCCGGCCAGCACACCGACTGTTACCACAAAGAGAAGAATTTTCTGCGAACGATTTTTCATTCAGCAGGATTATACCCTGTGGTTCTTACAAAAAATCTATTTTCTTTTGTCGTGATTCTTATGTGGAACGGGTATCCTGTGGGTGTCTTGAAAATGGTCAACAAAGGAGATTCCTATGACTTACGTAATTGCCCCTTATCCGTATCGCATGGCCCGTCGCTGGGCGCGTCTGGCCGAAATGGAACAGCCAGAGTCTTACCGGTACACGCTTTCTGTCAACGTTCGTGAGCAAGAAGATGCGTATGTCGTGAATGCCCTCGTTCCAGGCTTGAAGGCCGAGGACTTGCATATTCAGGTCGTGGACGATGTGGTGACGATTGAGGGCGAGTTCAAGAATGATGATGCAGCGTATCTGCTGCACGAATTGCCCCATGGCGCTTTCCGGCGCACGCTGCGTTTGCCTGCTCCGCTGGATGCCTCGCAAGCCGAGGCCAGCATCCAGGATGGCGTGTTGACCTTAGTCCTGCCCAAGGCAGAATCGGCACGCCCGAAGAGCATCAAGATTACCGCAAAGTAAGATTCCCTTCCTCCTCTTGGCGTCAGGAGCAGTTTTTATGAAACTGCTCCTGATGTGTTTTTAGTCTCTTTTTCAGGTAAAATACCGGCATCCTTTTTTGGGAGAGTCACGTGCGCATCCGACTTTTGTTTCTCCTGACCTTGTTTTTTCTGGTCTCTTGTGCTGGCAAGGCCACTCCAGAACCCTTGCTGCCAACGCAGACCTTTACGCCGCAGTTTACCCCCACTCCTTCTGTCCCGCTGGTGATTCTGATCCTGCCGGCTGACATGCCACAGGAAGAGTCGAAACAGTACCAGACCCTCGTCTATAACCTCGCGCAAGAAAATAAAATGCGCTTTCAGGTGCGCAATACGCTCACGGTGGAAGAGTTGCAGGCTGAATTACCGGCTTTGAAAATCGTCATTGCGTTTGCGCCGGATCCGGGTCTGGCGACGCTCGCTGCCGCTGCGCCTGAAGTGCAGTTCCTGGCGGTGGACATCCCTGGACTGACGGCGGGCGGCAATCTGTCTGTCATTGGCGGCTCTGACCGTCCGGTGGATAAACAGGCCTTCCTGGCCGGTTACATTGCGGCCATGATTGCGCCGGAATGGCGAGCAGGCATTCTCTCGCAGCGCGATACTCCTGGGGGTGAGTCGGCACGCACGGCGTTTACCAACGGCTATCGCTTCTATTGCGGATACTGCCGCAGTCCAAACTTTACTCAGCCGGCGTATGATTACCCGATTGTAGTGCGCATCCCGACCGACGCCCTGGAGGGGGAGTACGTGGGCTATGCTGCGGCTTTGCTCGATTATATGGTCCGGGCGGTCTATGTGTACCCGGAAGTGGCAACGCCAGATGTGCTCAGTTACCTGGCTCAATACGGTGTGGCGATCGTGGGACAGGAATTGCCCAGTGAGGATCTCCGCCCCTACTGGGTCGCCAGCATTCAGCCGAATGTCGTGCCTGCCATCCAGAACGTATTCGCCGACCTGCTGGCCGGACGCGGCGGACAGGCCGTTCCTACCCCCCTGTATCTCACGGATGTCAACCCGAATTTGTTGAGTGAAGGAAAACTTCGCCTGGCGCAAGAGGTGCTTGATGGTCTGCAGAATAGCACCATCGGCACTGGCGTCAATCCGTGAGAGAGCATTTGATCGTTTTGTCTGTGATAAAATTTTACGTACATCGCCGCCTCTCCAGCCTCTTTGGAGGCGGCTTTTGTTTAGTGGTTTTCCGGAGTTGATATGGTCACCAACCGTCGTTATCTTGATGCCCTCCAGGAACGCGTGCTGATCTTCGATGGCGCGATGGGCACCAATTTACAAAAACAAAATCTCACTGCCGAGCACTTCGGGGGCGAAAAGTACAACGGCTGTAACGATTATCTCGTCATCTCGTATCCCGCAGCCGTCGAAAAAGTCCACCGCTCGTTTCTCGAAGTCGGTGTGGATGTCATCGAGACAGACACGTTCCGCTCCAACCGGCTGACGCTGGCTGAATATGGCCTGGCCGAGCGCACGGTTGAAATCAACCGTGCTGCCGCCAGTCTGGCACGCCGCCTGGCCGATGAATACGCCGCCAAAACTGGCCAGCCGCGCTTCGTGGCCGGTTCGATTGGCCCCAGCGGCAAACTGCCTTCCGCCGACGACCCCGAACTCTCGAATATCACCTTCGACGAACTGGCCGATGTCTTCCGCGAGCAGGCCGTTGGGCTGATTCAGGGCGGCGTGGACCTGCTGCTCATCGAAACCTCGCAGGACATTCTCGAAGTCAAGGCCGCCATTCACGGCATCGTCCGCGCCTTCGAGGAGACCGGCGTCTGGCTGCCCATTCAGGCCCAAATCACCCTCGATACCAGCGGACGAATGCTGCTCGGCACCGACACCGAGGCCGCTATCGCCATTCTGGAAGGCCTGCCGATTGACGTCATTGGCCTGAACTGCTCTACCGGCCCCGAACACATGCGCGAACCCATCCGCATTTTGGGCGAAAACACGCGCCTGCCCGTCTCGTGCATCCCCAACGCCGGGCTGCCGCTCAATGTGGATGGTCAGGCCGTGTACCCGCTGGAGCCGGAGCCGTTCGCTGAGGCGCTTTACGAATTCGTCACCAAACATAATATCTCGGTCGTCGGCGGCTGCTGCGGCACGACGCCCGCGCACCTGAAACTGCTCGTCGAAAAACTGCGCGGCCATCCCCATCCGCCGCGCCCCATCTTGAACCTGCCCAAACTGGCCTCCGGCATCCGCGCCATGTCCATGCGGCAAGACCCGCCGCCCTTCCTCATCGGCGAACGCTGCAATGCCCAGGGCAGCCGCGCTTTCAAGCGCATGTTGCTGGCCGAAGATTGGGACGCCATTCTGACCGTTGCCCAGGACCAGATTGCCAGCGGCGCGCACGGCCTCGACATCTCGGTCGCCGTCACCGAGCGCGGCGACGAGCCGTATCTCATGCGCCAGGTGGTGCGCAAACTGGTCACAGCGGGCATTGACCTGCCGCTGGTGATTGACACCACCGAACTGGACGTGCTGGAAGTGGCCCTCAAAACCGCGCCGGGGCGCTGTCTCATCAACTCGACGCACTTCGAGGCCGGGCGTGCCAAGGCCGACAAAGTCTTCCGACTCGCCAAAGAGCATAATGCCGCCGTCATCATCCTGACGATTGATGAGCAGGGCATGGCCAAGACCCGTCAGCGCAAACTGGAGGTGACCAAGCGCATTTACGACGTGGCCGTCAACGAACACGGCCTGGCTCCCTCGTCCCTGGTCTTTGATCCATTGACCTTCACCCTCGCCACCGGTGACCCGGAATTTGCCAACTCGGCCATCGAAACCATCGAAGGCATCCGGCTGATTAAGGAATCCCTGCCCGGCGTGCTGACCTCGCTGGGAGTCTCCAACCTGTCCTTTGGCCTGGCTCCCCACGCCCGTCCGACGCTGAACTCGGTCATGCTCTACCACTGCGTGCGCGCCGGTCTGGATATGGCGATTGTCAACCCGGCGCACATCAAACCCTATGCCGAAATTCCCGCCGAAGAGCGCGAACTGGCCGAAGACCTCATCTTCAACCGCCGCCCCGACGCGCTCCAGCGTTACATCGAATACTTTGAGGGCAAAAAAGGTAGCGTACAAAAAGAACAGGCCGACCCCACTGCAGGAATGACCCCTGCCCAGCGCATTCACTGGCGCATCGTAGCGCGGCATAAGGAGAATATCGAAGCGGATATTGATGAGTTGATACAGTCGCTTGTTTCCCTCACCCCTAACCCCTCTCCCATAGGGAGAGGGGAACCTGCCCTCACCCCTAACCCCTCTCCCGAAGGGAGAGGGGAACCTGCCCTCACCCCTGGCCCCTCTCCCGAAGGGAGAGGGGGACTCCCTTCCCCCTTCGGGGGAAGGGCTGGGGATGAGGGCCAACCCCGCCGCTACAATCCCCCTCTCCCCGAAGCCCTTAAGGCCCGTGTGCGCGAATTGCGCAAAAACGCCACTGAAGCCGAAGCACTACTCTGGAAAATCCTGCGAAACCGTGCATTCCACGGCGCCAAATTCCG
>DAOTZT010000066.1:0-4955 GCA_034434255.1 Anaerolineales bacterium
GCCAGGTCCTCGCCCTCGTTTCGGGGCGGACCCGCAGCCTGTTGACCGCGGAACGGACCGCGCTCAACTTCCTGGGCCGCATGTCCGGCATCGCCACGCTGACGCGTCAATTCGTCGAGGCAGTGGCCGGCACGGAGGCCGTCATTCTCGACACGCGCAAAACTGCTCCCGGTCTGCGCGCTGCCGATAAACTGGCTGTGCGCCGCGGCGGCGGGCAAAATCACCGCATCGGCCTCTACGACAAGATTCTCATCAAGGACAATCACATTGACTACGCCGGCTCTATCACCGAGGCGGTGACCCGCGCCCGGGCGGCCGCGCCCGGCCTGGAGGTCGAGGTGGAGGCCCGTACCCTGGACGACGTGCGCGAAGCGCTGGCGTTGGGCGTGGAGCGCATCCTGCTCGATAACATGTCCCTCGAAACCATGCGTCAGGCCGTGCATCTTACGGCCGGGCGGGCCAGACTGGAGGCCTCCGGCAACGTGACGCTGGAGACCGTGCGCGCCATCGCCGAAACCGGCGTGGATTTCATCTCCTCCGGCGCGCTGACGCATTCGGCCAAAGTGTTCGATGTCAGTTTCGATTATTTGACGGCAGACCGCCAGTATAGACCGCAGACCGCTGACCGCTGACCGCCACCGTCCGCTGTCCGCCGTCCATATTCAGGAGACCCTATGACCCCAGAAGTTCAACAAATGTACGAACGGCTCAAAGCCAGACTTGAGAAAATCGTCCCGGATGTGGAATTGCGCTACAAGGCCGAGATCGCGGTAGAAATCGAGGCGCTCAAGAAACAGCGCAACGCCGTCATCCTCGGCCACAACTACATGGAGCCGGCGCTCTTTTACTCCATCCCCGACTTTACCGGCGATTCGCTCGACCTCTCGCGCAAAGCGGCCCAGACCGATAAAGACGTGATCGTGTTCTGCGGCGTCAAATTCATGGCCGAGACGGCCAAGATTCTCAACCCATCCAAGACGGTGCTGCTTCCTTCCGACAAGGCCGGTTGTTCGCTGGCGGCCTCCATCACCGCCGACGATGTGCGCGCTCTCAAAGCGCGCTTCCCCGGCGTGCCGGTGGTCAGTTATGTCAACACCTATGCTGATGTGAAAGCCGAGAGTGATATTTGCTGCACGTCCTCGAATGCCGTTGCAGTGGTTGAGTCGCTGCATGCCGACACGGTCATCTTCCTGCCCGATGAGTACCTGGCGCGCAACGTGGCGCGCGAGACCGGCAAGCACATCATCTTTCCGACCCTCACCCCCTCCCATCTCCCAGGGGGAGAGGGGCCAGGGGTGAGGGCCGACCTCGATTATCAACTCATCGGCTGGCATGGCCGCTGTGAAGTACACGAGAAATTTACCGTCAAAGACATCGAGGCGGTGCGTGCCCAGTTCCCGGACGTGGTCGTGCTGGCCCACCCGGAATGCAGTCCCGAGGTCACGGCTGCGGCTGATTTCTCCGGCTCGACCAATGCCATGATCCGCTACGTGCAGCAGTCCAACGCACCGCGCTACCTGGTGTTGACCGAGTGCGCCATGGGTGATAACATTGCCGCCGCCAACCCCGATAAGGAAATGCTGCGGCTGTGCATGGTGCGCTGTCCGCACATGAACACGATCACCATGGAAGAGGCGCGCGACGCCCTGAAGTTCAATCGTTACGTCATCGAACTGGACGAAGACATCCGTCAGCGCGCCTACCGCGCCGTCGAGAGGATGATTCAAATCGGATAATGAGAGAATAGAGAATAGAGAATAGTCACACTACTCTCTACACTCTCTTCTCTCTACTCTCTCCAATCACCTATGAAAACTACCGACGTACTCATTCTTGGCTCCGGCATTGCCGGGGCGACAGCCGCCCTGCAACTGGCGCAAAACCCGCAGCGGCGGGTCATTCTCATCACCCGCGAAGCCGACCCGCACGAATCGAACACCCGTTACGCTCAGGGCGGGATCATCAGCCGCGGGCCGGACGATAGCGCCGACCTGCTGGTCCGCGACATCCTCGAGGCCGGCGCAGGTGCCAGTTTGCCCTCCGCGGCGCGCATCCTGGCCGAAGAGGGGCCGCCCCTGCTGCAAAAAATGCTGGTGGAAATCGCCGGCGTCCGCTTTGACCGGCAACAGAATGGTGAACCGGCCTGGGGTCAGGAAGCGGCCCACTCGCGGCGGCGCATCCTCCACGTTGGCGACGGAACCGGTCGCGCCATCATCGAAGGGCTGATGTCGGCCTTGCAGAAACTACCCAACGTGGAACTGATCACCAACGCCACCGCCGTTGACCTCATCACCTACCCCCACCACTCGCGCGATCCACTCAAAGCCTACGAACCGGTCACCTGCTATGGCGCCTATGTTTTCGACCGCAAAGGGCGCGCCATCCACCGCACGCTGGCAGCTTTCACCATCCTGGCCACCGGCGGGCTGGGACGCATCTACCGCAACACCACCAACCCGCCCGGGGCGCGCGGCGACGGGCTGGCCATGGCCTATCGCGCCGGGGCGCGCATCCTGAATGCCGAATACATCCAGTTTCACCCCACCGCGCTGGCCGTGCCGGGGGCGGAGGGCTTTCTCATCAGCGAGGCAGTGCGCGGCGAAGGCGGCATCCTGCTCACCCCCGAGGGCCACCCGTTCATGGAGAAATACTCGCCCGAGTGGAAAGACCTGGCCCCGCGCGACGTGGTCGCCCGCGCCATCCATACCGAGATGGAAGAACACGGCTACTCACACGTTTTGCTCGACATTGCCTCGCACCTGCCCGCGGCGCGCATTCGGGAGCGCTTCCCGAACATTTATGCCGAGTGCAAACGGGTGGGCATTGACATCACCCGCGAACCCATCCCGGTCGTGCCGGCGGCGCATTATTCCTGTGGAGGCGTGGCGGTGGATGAATGGGGGCGTAGCAGCATTCGCGGGTTGTATGCGGTGGGAGAAGTTTCGTGCACCGGATTGCACGGCGCCAACCGTTTGGCTTCCACCTCCTTGCTGGAGGGACTGGTCTGGGGCGTGCGCGCCGCGCGGGACATCGAGGCCCGCTTCGCCGCCGACCCGCAGCCTGCCATCCCGACCCGCGACGACGTCCCCCCCTGGGACGAATCCGGCCTGACGCAGGACTCCGACCCGGCGCTCATCCAGGGCGATATGCAGACCATCCAGAACATCATGTGGCACTACGTGGGGCTGATCCGCTCCGGCGACCGCCTGTCGCGCGCCATCCGTGAACTGCGCCACCTGCAAAACGAAATTGAAACCTTCTACCGCACCACCAAATTGAGCGACGGGCTGATCGGTTTGCGCAACGCGGTTGAGGTGGCGCTTCTGGTTGCGCAGGCGGCGCGCCATAACCGTCAGAGCCGCGGCTGCCACTATCGCGTCGATTCGGTGGACGGCGGCGACCGGTTGCTTTAGCCTGCATGTGGCTTGCAGTACTCTGGCTGGGGAAAAGTATATTTTTCCCTGTCGCTGAAAAAAAACGGCCTGTCTGGATTCAGACGGGCCGTTTGTTGTTGGGGTGGGTTTAATTTGATGGGACGTTAGCCTTTTCGTTCGGCAATCAGTTCTTTTAGCAAGAGACCCAGGCGGGTGATTCCCTCGCGGATAACCTCAGGTTTGGAATAGGAGAAATTGATGCGCATGGTGTTTTCGCCTCCGCCGTTGGGGTGGAAAGCGAAGCCCGGGACAAAGGCTACCTTGCGTTCGATGGCCTTCTTCAGCACCTCAGCCGCGTCCATCCCTTCAGGCATGATGCCCCACAGGAACATCCCGCCTTGCGGGCGCGTCCAGCGCATTTCCGAAGGGAACATTTCTTCCATCGTCTCCAGCATAACGTCGCGGCGCTCTTTGTACACCTGTCGGATGAATTTGACATGTTCATCCAGAAAGCCCCCTCGGGCAACTTCATAGGCCACGTATTGATTGAATGTGGCGGTGTGCAAATCGGCAGCCTGTTTGGCCATAACCAGTTTGCGGATCACTTCGGGCGGGGCGATGATCCATGCCAGGCGCAGACCCGGCGCCAGCAGTTTCGAGAACGTGCTCATATAAATCACGTTGCCGGTGTAATGACCGCCGTTTGGCCCGCGGTACTCGCTATCCAGCGTAACCACAGACGGCAAATGATCCCCCTCAAAGCGCAATTGACCATAGGGATCATCTTCAATGATTGGCACGCCGTATTTATCGGCCAGTTCTACCAACTTGCGGCGTCGTTCCAGGGCAAGGGTTGTGCCGGTGGGGTTTTGGAAATTGGGAAGAACGTAAATGAACTTGGGGCCGACCCGCAGCGCTTTTTCCAGTTCATCTACGACCATGCCGTTTTCATCAGAAGGCACAGAGACGTAGTTGGCTCCGTAGGCATTCCAGGCTTGCAATGCCCCCAGGTAGGTGGGCGATTCCACTACAATATGGTCGCCGTTATTGATGAAAAGACGCCCGATGAAATCTAATGCCTGCTGTGATCCGGATGTGATGAGAATATTCTCTGCAGTGACCTCAATGCCGTAACGGCTGGTATGCCTGGCAATCATCTCGCGCAGAGGGCGGTATCCCTCTGTGGTCCCATACTGTAGTGCCTGAGGCCCATTCATTTCCAGGACGCGATTGCATGCTTCCTGGATTCTTTTTAGGGGAAATACCTCTGGCGCGGGTAGCCCCCCAGCAAAAGAGATGATGTCGGGTTGTTCGGTCAGTTTCAACAGTTCTCGAATGATCGAACTCCCCATTCGCTTGGCACGGTATGCATAGCGATATTCCCAGGGCGTTTGCATGTTTGCTCCTTATATGCAAGATTTATCCTAACTTTTGTGCAACTGGCGAGCGAATCGTGAAAAACGGCCTCAGATTGCAAGATTTTGCACCTTACCAACCGAAGCCAGAAACGGCTATGCTTATTGCCACTCCAATTGAGGATGGTGGCAATGAGCGAAGAGAACCTGCACCAGCAAGAAACCC
>DAOTZT010000067.1:0-4073 GCA_034434255.1 Anaerolineales bacterium
CTCGGCTTGCAGCCGTTCTATTTCTGCTTCCAAATTCTCAAGCCGTCCGAGCAGAGAGGTTGCCATCCATGGTTGTTCAGGCATGGGTATAGTTTAACACCATTCAGGGTAAAATGGGTAGGTAGTTACCGCTGCCTACAAAAGCATCCTTGAATGCAAGCATGACAAGACGATTTGAGATAGCAATTATTTTGGCTTGAGCAAAATATTGAGTTGCTGCATCATAACTCAAGCGAGAGGCAGAGTATAAAAGAGTGACTCCAAAAACGATAAGAGAAACGAAGAAGACATTGCTTGATATATGAAGAGCGGACAACAAATTAACCATCCAGGTCAAGATTTTATGCCTGTTTAGTACAATCGGAATGAACAGGAAAATCAACCCGCTCCCAACAATTACAAAGTTATACAGCCATATGAATCGCTGCATAAGGACCAGCGGCATTACAGTTAAAAGAGAAACAATGCTTTGCCTAACAGTAAAAGCGGTAACTGTCACTTCCCCCATGTTTTCTGTGGGGATTTCTTTCCAGCGTATCAGCATGAAAAAAGCAAGTCCGTATCCAACAAGACTCAATGAAAAAACTGTTATGCCCAAAAATGATTTCAACAAAGCGGAAAAGAATACCCCAAAATGGATATTTGCGGATTGTAAGTCTATCCAATTCATGTTTTCTATGGAAACAAGATGTACACCGCTTCGCTGTCCCACTCCATAAAGAAACAAAGCCAGGCATAATAATTCCCAGCAAAGCAATCCCGCTTGTAAAAACACTCTCTTAATCATGTCATTCCCTTACAAATATGCAGCAAAAAGAGTTTCATATTCGTTAGCCACTCTATTCCAATCCCATTGATTGGCATATTCGGCTGCCGAGATGCGCAGAGTGTCCATTTTCAATTTATCGTTCAGATACGTATCGAGAATTTGCAAAGATTTATCCACTTTCTCAACAGCATCTAGAATAATCAATGGCGCATTCGGCAGAGAAGAAGACGTTTCTGCCGAGAGCGCAACGGGTAAACCACAGGCCATGGCTTCCTGAACGACCAGGGGAACACCCTCACCAACGGAAGGTAAGAAAAGCAAATCGGCTATAAGGTAAAAACTTCGTAAAGATGATTGCGGCTGAGGCGGCAACACGTGGACATTCAATAGTCCCCAGGAAGAAGGGGAAACTTCACCTGTGCCAATCAGCAAAAAATTCCATTGCGGACGGGCTTCAGCCAGTTTCTGGATGAAATGAAGTCCTTTTTTGAATGTAAATCGTCCCACAAAGAGCAAAAGCGGAGTCTCAGAAGCGAAGCCTGACTGCTGCCGGGCAAGTTCCCTTTCACCGGCGGCGGGTGGATAAAACAGAGCACGATCCACGCCGTTGGGAATGAGACGAGGCAGGTGACGAAAGTGCATTCGCTGGGTGAACCACTCCTGTACTCGCTGGCTGATGAAAATCACTTGTTCTGCGTTTTCCAGCAGCATTTTACCGAGCGAGAGATAGGCCAGATGCTGCAAAATGTTCTTATACGCTTGCGGGTAAGGGACTTGTGCCACATGTTGCGTAACTAAGACCGGCTTTCGATAATGTCGCGCCGCCCAAAAAGCACATTGATTGGCTGCGTAAAGACAATCGTGCAGATGTACCACGTCACACCAACGCACTTGTTCCAGGATGCGGGGCAGATAGACAGGGAGAGGCAGGGGATATGGAAAACCCAACCGCGTCTCGATGAAATTAATCGCTGGCAGGGGAACATCATCTGGATCAGCCATATGTGGATGAGAGACTGGTTCGCAAGCCATCCAGCGTACCACATGATTTTTACGCCAGCGACTGACAAGATTGAAGGCTGCAAATTCGATGCCGCCGCGATGTTCGGGATAGTAATTGCTCAACGTGAGGATATTCATGCTGACGGAAAATCAACCAGGATGCTTTTCATCATAATGTCGTGCTGCATTTCTACAATATGTAAGCCGCGTTCGGCTGATATTTCTTCTGCCGCACCCTTTCCATCCATTTCATCCATAAATTTCTTCCAGACAATGTCCGCGCCATAAAATAATTTTCCCTGCGCCAGCAGTAAGCCAGATGTAAAAAATCCGCCGGCATGGGTCGCAATGGCTAAAACACTGCTGGTCAAAATTTCACGAGCGCGGTGAGCGCCATCATTAGGCAAGGTGACCAAAATATCGCGAAAAACATCCACAATGCCCACCGCCCGCGTACCTTGCACAAACACATGCCATTCACTGAGCGCCGCTTCGAAGTTCATCGTTAAACGAACAGGAACACCGCCCGCTGTGTAATGAGCAGAAACATGGATGGGCGTATTTTTTGTAGAATGTCGTATCACGGTCGAGTGAAGATGCATCAGTGGGCAGCCTGCCAGAGATTCAAGCATGTAGAACATGTGGGGCGATTCGTCATAAAACAAACCAAAAGGCAACTGTTCGTACCAGACAGGCAATCTGCGGCGTGGATTGGAAAATTGCACCGCTTCGATGCTTTGGATTTCTCCCAGTTTCCCTTCGGCAATCATCTGCTTCAGACGCAGGGTGGAACGAGCAAACTGAAAATTATGCACCACGCAGAAGGACAGTTTTTGTTTCTCGGCCAACTCGACCAATTCCCTCCCCTCGTCAGGAGACATCGTAAGCGGTTTTTCCATCAAAAGATGTTTACCGGCACGCAAAACATGTTTGGCCAGCCGGTAATGATTAAGAGGGTCGGTAGCAATCAATACTGCCTGTATCTGATTGCCCCAAGGCATTTCAGCATCCTGGGAAAGGGAGGTCTGAATCCAGGGATATTTTGCCGACAGGCTTTGAAGGCGTTCTGCGCGTTTATCCACCACACCATAAAGATGCAAACGCGGTTGACGCAAAATGATGGGAATATGTCGCTGAGTAGCAACCCATCCCAAGCCAATGACAGCCACATTGATTTTAGACATGGTTAACTCTCCTTGTGTGCATCCACCAACAGGCATCCATACTTCTCCTCCTTTTCAGAAATCCCTACTGAAAGAATTTTTGCCATTGGCTAGGCCGCCCAGCGTGGCAGGTTGAAACGATTCTGCAGTTGCCTCATTCCCCAAGTCTTCTGTATCTGAAAAGGTGTCTTTTTGCGCCCACTTACCCTGTAAAAGATACCCGCCGTAAAGCGAGAAATCATTTCCCAGCGGCGCACTTCGGCACAGCGCAAGTATTCTTCATGGGCTGTCACACGCATGCCATAACGCCCTAAACATTCTTGCCACTGTTGTAAGTTCCAGTAGCGATAATGAACCAATCGTTTGTCCATGTCGTCCAGATATGCCTGGCGCGAAGCATGACGAGTCAAAGGCCCATAAAGACAGGCGTGAAAGTCCGGGCCGGGGACAGTAAAAATGAATCTTCCGCCATTTTTTAATAAACGTGAGACTTCCTTAATTGTTTCTTCTATGTTTTCAATGTGTTCCAGCACCGAATTAGAAATAACTGCATCAAAAGAATCCGAATCTTCAGGAATGTTCGATGCAAGACAGGTGTGAACGCGACGATAGATACCAAGCCTGGCAGCCTGAGAAGTTTCATCTGCATCGCTGTCAATGCCAACCAAGGTTAGATTATTAACAAGGCTGCCCAACAAAATCGAAGTCAGTTTCCCATCTCCGCAGCCTAAATCGAGAATTGTGCCTGTCATTGGCAAGTAGCGTTTTAAGACAGCTACTTCTACTGCCCGCCAAAAAGCGGTGGCTGGTTGAAAGGCATAAACGCAAAGAAAATCAACCAACAAAGATATATTGACCATACTAACTCCTGAAAAATAGAAGTACCCATGTACGAAGCCGCTGGAAGAAATTAATGCTGCCAAACGACCAATCTACCGCCCCGATTGCGGGGCGGTCATCCCCAACATACTCAACACAAAACTGGTAAAAACCACCTGCGCCCCGCTGACCAGCGCCAGTGAACCACCAAAAACCAGCCGCACGCTGTTATCGAAGCCAATTTGGGCAAAGCTATCCGAGAGCACCAGGGCACGTAAAAGCAGGAAAATGCCAGTGGCGACAAGGACGCCGCCTGTTAG
>DAOTZT010000068.1:0-3019 GCA_034434255.1 Anaerolineales bacterium
AACGAGCGCTTTTTGCGAGTGAAGCAGTCTCCCAAAGCATGGTTTTTCCTGTTCAACACGAGATTGCTTCGGGCAAAAAACGCCCTCGCAATGACAGCCTGAATAGTTACCACTCATTCAAGGCAGCGCCCGATTGTAGACGCGCCAGAATTCCTCGATGAAGGCTCTCGCCGCATCCTGGTCATGAATGACGAGCAGATTTTCGTCATTGCGTTCTTCGGCACTCGATGAAAAATTATAGGAGCCGGTCACGACGATACTTTCGTCAATGATCATCACTTTGTGGTGCATCAAACCGTCGTTGCCGTCGAGAAGCACATTCAAGCCTGCCTGGAGAAAGGCATCATACTCCGTGCCAGGATTGGAGGAAACCTGCTCGGCCTCCATCACCCCGGCCACCGTCACCCCCGCTGCGGCGCGTCTGCGGATGGCATCTCCCAGCGGATTGGCAGTAAATGAGTAGGCCAGAAAATAAATACTTTCTTGAGCAGAATCCAGTAATCCCACCAACCGCTCCTGAGCGTGGTCATCCGGCGAGAAATAGACCTCCACGACGGCATCCCCCACACTGACCACGGGATTAGGCGTCAGCGGCAGCGTGTAAGGCCCGAACATATCCTGCGAAAACATCTCTTCAAACTCCACCAGGTAATCCTCGGCCAGGTCACGAGAGCGGATGTGGAGCAGGTTATTGTTGTCCTCGTAGGCGCCGTTGGCGGTGAAATTCATTGAGCCAGTCCAGACCTCATACCGGTCAATAATGACAAATTTATTGTGCATCAAGCCTTCCTGCCGGTCACCAATGACCGGAATGCCAGCATCAATGAGGTCCTGGAATTCCCGCCCATCGAGATTGTCACTATCGGTCACCACGCGCACGGTCACACCGCGAGCATGGGCATCCAGCAAAGCATCGCGAATCGACCAGAGATTGAGGTTGTAAACGGCCACATCCACTGTCAGGCGGGCAGCGTCAATCGCGGCTGCCAGCGCCTCATCGGGACCACCCACAAACTCCGCAGCGTGGGGAGCAGACGGGTCGGTGAAATAAATATCCAACCCCTCCCCCGCCGATTGGACAATCGGCCCAGAATCAGGCAGACTGGTCGGAGAAGGCTGCGCGGGCACACATCCTGCCAGCCAGAACGCGCAAAACAAAGAAAGAATAATTTTGTTACACGCAATCAAAGAACGTGACATGCAAGAGTCCCTTTCGCAAAGAAGAAATCGCTGCTCATTATACCTGCGCCGCTAAGGTATAATCCAGCCTCGTGACTTCCAACACTTCCTCTACTCCCCCTCGCCTGGCCCGTGCCGCCGGGACGGTCATGCTGGCGTACCTGTTCGGTCAACTGATTGGCCTGGCTGCCAAAATCATCATTGGCGCTACCTTCGACGCCGCTACCGAACTGGACGCCTTCTACGCCGCCAACCGCCCTTCCGAAACACTGGTCACCATTCTGGCAGGGGGGATTCTGGTCTCCTCGTTTATCCCTGTATTTGTCAAATTTCTGGTTGGTGAAGACCGCCCCTCGGCCTGGAAACTGGCCTCGGCCACCTTCAACTTGATTTTGCTGCTCACCACCGCCCTCGCCCTGCTGACCGGCGCCCTGGCCAAGCCGATTGTCCAGTTTATCCTCGGCCGCGACTTCTCTCCCACCGAGCAGGCACTCACCATCGAACTATTGCGGATTCAACTTCCTTCGGTCGTGTTCTTCAGCCTGAGCGGAATTGCGGTAGGCATTCTCAATTCGCATCAAAAATTTCTGATTCCGGCGCTGGCACCGGCCATGTACCAGTTGGGGCAAATTTTAGGGGCCGTTTTCCTGGCGCCCACGCTAGGGATTCATGGCCTGGCCTGGGGCGTGGTCATCGGATCGGCACTGGCGTTTCTGATTCAGGCTCCCTTCCTGTTGCGGCTTGGCTGGCAATACACCTGGACATTGGGCCTGCGCAACCCGGCCGTGGCCGAAGTCTTTCTGCTGATGGCGCCGCGCATGTTTGGCGCAGCCGCCGTCCAGGCCATGTTGTGGGTCAACACGCTCCTCGCCTCTCGTTACGATGGCGCCGTCTATGCCCTGACGCTGGGGTTTATGATGATGTACATGGCACAGGCCGCCATTGCCCAATCGACAGCCACAGCAGTCATGCCGGCTTTTTCGGCTCAATTTGCCCAGGGCAAAATAGACGAATTGCGTCACACCCTGACCGCCGTGATTCGCGCCGAGATTCTGCTCTCGCTGCCGGCTTCAGCCGGGCTGATCGTCCTCAGCACACCGATTATCCGTTTCCTCTATCAGCGCAACGCCTTTACCGCCGAGACCACCCGCATGGTGGCCTGGGCGCTCATCTGGTATTCGGCAGGCCTGCTCTTTCATTCCGTGCTCGAAGTGCTCGTGCGCGCCTATTACGCCATGCACGACACAAAGACGCCCGTTTTTGTGGGAGCAGCCGCCATGTTCCTCTCGATTGGCTTGAGTGTGGCCTTCTCCCGCCTGTTTGAACAAATTGACTGGATGCCCCATGGCGGATTGGCCCTGGCTGTTTCCGTTTCGACTGGTCTGGAAGTCACGACCTTGCTTGTGGTGATGAGAAAGCGCTTGCAAGGATTGCCCGAGAGAGAAATTGGGAGAGCGTTCAACGCCGCTGCGCTCGGGACCCTGAGCATGGTCGCCACGCTGGTGGCGTGGCAGCAGGCCCTCGCCTCTGCACCCGCCGCACTCACCACCCTGGGCGGAGTAGCGCTTGGAGCAGCCATTTACGGTCTGACGCTGATTCTGCTGCGCGTCCCCGAAGCCGGGGCATTCCTGGCAGCCATTAAACGTCGTCTCCCCCTCTAAAAAGACTTTGCTACCGTACAGATTGCCTTGAACTCGCTTTTTTATCGCGGAGTAACTATTCAGCCATCCACTCGAAACAGGGGTGTCACTGCGAACGAGCGCTTTTTGCGAGTGAAGCAGTCTCCCAAAGCATGGTTTTTCCTGTTCAAGACGAGATTGCTTCGGGCAGAGAACGCCCT
>DAOTZT010000069.1:0-7837 GCA_034434255.1 Anaerolineales bacterium
AAACAGGGGTGTCACTGCGAACGAGCGCTTTTTGCGAGTGAAGCAGTCTCCCAAAGCATGGTTTTTCCTGTTCAAGACGAGATTGCTTCGGGCAGAGAACGCCCTCGCAATGACAGCCTGAATAGTTACCTGCGATTTTTGGTACTTACCTACCCCTGTCATTGCGAGGTGGCCATAGCCGTCGAAGCAATCGCCGCGCCTGACAGGAGATTGCCTACCCTTCGGGCACACTTTGCGGTCGTCGCAAAGAACGCTGCTCGCAACGACAACGAGGCACCCATGTGACATTACAATAGACCATTTGTGCTATAATGAATTTGCCATGCCAGTGACCCGTCGTAAACAGTCTTCACGTAAACCGCCGGCCCGTCCCGCCAGGCAAACGTCATCGCGCCAACCGGCGCGGGGCAGTTCTCCCAAGCAGCCCCCTCCTCCCCCGCCGCCGAAGAGCAAGATGAGCGCCGAGACCAAAATGGACCTGGTCGGAGCCGGAATGGCCATCGTCGGTCTTCTGACGGTGCTGAGTCTCTTTTCGGCCAACCGTAGCACCTTGAGCGGGGCGTGGGTCAAGTTGCTTGCCCAGGTATTCGGCTGGGGGATTTACATCCTGCCGTTCGGGTTGATTGTGTTGGGCGTGTGGTTGATTGCCCGCCGGGTGGAGCGCTTCCCCCCTCTCTCGCCGGAGCGGGCGGTGGGTATTGTGTTGCTCTTCCTGGCCTTGCTGGTGACATTCCATGGCCTGACAGGTCCAGCCTCTGAGGCTTTTTCGCGCGCTCAGGCTGGTCAGGGGGGGGGCTATGTGGGTGCATGGCTTCAAAAGGGCCTGGTGCAAAGCCTGGGAGGGGCCGCCGCGACCGTCCTTGTGCTCGCCTGGTTACTGATTTCGCTAGCCATGACCCTCGACGTGACCATCGCCGAGATGTTCCGCTGGGCAGGGCCTCTCCTGCAACGGCTGGGGGAGAAGATCCGGCCCCCTGCGCCCACCGCACAGCAGCAAGAGCAGGCATCCAGTTCCAGCGCGCCTGAGACAACCGATGGAGCCCTGGGCGAATTTCAACCACTCCCCGCTGCTGCTCGACCTGCCTCTACATCTGCAGCCTCTCCCAAAGCAGGGAGCACCCGGGTGGGCGTTCCCTCTACGCCGGTGGTCTCCTGGATATTGCCCAAAATTGCCGACATCCTCGACAAGCCCCAGCCGACTGAAGTCAACGATGAGTTCATTGAGCGGCGCGCCCGCACAATTGAAGAAACCCTGGCCTCCTTTGGCGCACCGGCCCAGGTGGTGGAGGTCAGCCGCGGCCCGGCAGTGACCATGTTTGGGGTCGAGCCGCTGTTCGTGGAGGGGCGCAACGGCCCAATGCGCGTGCGCGTCAGCAAGATCGCTGCCCTGGCAGACGATCTGGCGCTGGCGCTGGCCGCCCCGCGCATCCGCATCCAGGCGCCCGTGCCCGGACGTGGCTATGTGGGCATCGAAGTCCCCAACGAAGAGTTGACGCTGGTCGCTTTGCGCGAGGTGGTGGAAAGTGAAGCCTTCACCCGCCACCGCTCGCCGCTGCGTTTTGCTCTCGGCAAGGACGTGGCCGGGCATCCAAAAGCCGCCAACCTGGAAAGCATGCCGCATCTGCTCATTGCCGGGACGACCGGCTCGGGCAAGTCGGTGTGCGTCAACGCCATCCTGACCTGTTTCCTGCTCCACAACACCCCCGATGACCTGCGCCTGATTCTGGTGGACCCGAAGCGGGTGGAACTGACCGGTTACAACGGCGTGCCGCACTTGCTGGCGCCCGTGGTGGTGGAAATCGAGCGCGTGGTCGGTGCGCTGCAATGGATGACCCGCGAGATGGACAACCGCTATCACAAATTCGCCGAAATGGGGGCGCGCAACATTCAAGATTACAACGCCCGCATCACCGCCCAGGGCGGTAAAAAACTGCCCTATCTGGTGATTGTGATTGATGAACTGGCCGATCTGATGATGATCGCTCCCGACGAGACCGAACGTACCATCACCCGCCTGGCGCAACTGGCGCGCGCCACCGGTATCCACATGATTTTGGCCACCCAGCGCCCCTCCGTGGATGTGGTGACGGGTCTCATCAAGGCCAACTTCCCGGCGCGCATTGCCTTCGCCGTGGCCTCCAACACCGACAGCCGCGTCATCCTCGACCAGCCAGGAGCAGAACGTCTGCTCGGGCGCGGCGACATGCTGTTCCAGGCTCCCGACGCTCCTGCGCCGGTGCGTCTGCAGGGCGTCTTCGTCTCGGATACAGAAATCAACCGCCTGGTGGACTTCTGGCGCACCCAGGCCAGCGCGGTCAGTCCCTATGCAGCCGCCGGGACCCCCGGCCTGCCCACTGCTGATCTGCCGCCAGGCGTACCGCTGAAGCAAGTTCCCCTCTTTGAAGACATCACCGCCGTACAAGGCGACCCCCTGCTCGACGAAGCGATTGACATCTGCCGCCGGGAGGGGCGCGGCTCGGTCTCGATGTTGCAACGTCGTCTGCGAATCGGCTACACCCGCGCCGCCCGCCTGATCGATACGCTGGAGGAAAAGGGCATTCTCGGTCCTCCCGAGCCCGGGACAGGCGTGCGCGAGGTCCTGGATTACGGTCCGGCCGCACCGCCGAAGGAGGAATAAAGAAAACGAAGAAGGTCAGGGAATATCCTGACCTTTTTTGTGGTGGGCCCGGTTGGATTCGAACCAACGGCCAAGCGATTATGAGTCGCCTGCTCTTACCGCTGAGCTACGGGCCCTGAAGAAATAAATCAGTATTCAGTAACCGCCGGTGCGTTGATAACTGAATACTGATTCCTCGGGCAGAGCGGGCGACGGGACTCGAACCCGCGAATATCAGCTTGGAAGGCTGATGCCTTACCACTTGGCGACGCCCGCTAGATGTGGGGGTAGGTGACTTCCTGACCGCCACATATGGGCACATTTTAATCTTCTCCGCTGAGTGCAATTTTGAGAGCTGATGCTCATTGCGCGCAGACTGCCAGCATTTGCCTATGATTATTATAGCCGATTACTGCAATACACGGCAAGGCTTTTTATCAGCCAGGATGATTTTCTTTTGGCAGATAGAACTGCGTCATCCCAAGCGGATAACGCCGGTGGTATTCCTCACTATCTCCATCACCAACCGGCGGGCCAAAAAACGCCTCTGCCAGGTCATAAAAGCGTCGGTTGGCTTCTTCGCTTTCCCATGCCCGAGTGGCAAGCAATAAATGCCAGTATTCTATACTTTCACCTTTCAATAAACCCATTGCCACATTCCAGCCAAGCCAGAGGGAAATAGTAGGCGCGGCGCGGTGAACACGGATGAGCATATCGGCCACCTGCCTGCTGAACTTAGGGAATGGTAGCCCATGCTTGCTTGCCCATTCGGCATTATAAGCCAGGTGAGCCAGCACGATTTGGGCGTCCTCTGGGTTATCGCAATCGCTCAGCGTCCAGGTCTCGTTTGTGTCCTTCTGACGCCATTGTTTGACCAGGTGTTGAACGGTGCGGTGGGCTGGCAAAGTGCAGCCGTAAAGGCTTTTTTCCGTTTCCATTTGGGCGATTATGTCAGCGGCGGAATAGCCTTGCGCTGCAAGGTTGATGATATAGTTCTTCACTTTCGGGGAAATCAGTTTGGGCATAGCAACCTCCATTGATTTATTTGCGCATAATGTGTTTTATTTGCGTTTTGTTGTATTGCAATTAGATTGTACTCTTATTATCATCAAATTGCAATACTAAATGGAGGTTTTTATGAAAAAACAAAAAACGACTATCGCACCAACAGCCTTTCGCTTCCGACCACAGGAACGGGAAGCTTTGCGGGCACTTGCCCGCCGGTGGAACACAACACAGATTGAAGTAATCCGCAGACTTTTGGCGCGAGCACTGGAGCAGGAAAATGGCAACGGCAATCAATAAAAAGCCCGCCGCTGGCACGGCGGGGCAAGGCACGACACGCGGGGTCAATGCGCGTCAAATTTATTATAACGCCGCCGGCCGTCCGGTTGCAAGTCTTTGCGGGAGCACTTTGCGCAAGGTGGTGCGAGGCTCGATTCACCAGTTGCGGCGGCCGCCTGCCTGGGCGGTGGACGCCGGTATTCTTGAACAGGCCCGGCAAGATGGGGCGACACAGGTTGAAGTTTTGGATGTCGAAACCAGGCGTATTTATCGAGCCTCGATTGACACCTTCGACTTACACGGCTTCAAATTCAATCGGGGCTTCGGCGAGCAGTGGGGGTTGGCACTCCATTATTGGCGGGTAGAGGCGGAAGGCGTGAAGCAGTTGGCACTGGAGTTTTGAGATGAACAGGGTGGTTGATTACGCAGAAACCTACACCAAGCGAGGCTGGCACGTTTTGCCACTTCGAGGCAAAATTCCGCTTGTGGCGCACGGCGTCAAAGCGGCGACCTGCGACCCTGCCCAAATCATGACCTGGTGGACAGCAAAACCAACCGCTGGCGTTGGCATTGCCACCGGCAGGCAGAGCGGTTTAGTGGTGCTTGACGTTGACCCTAGACACGGGGGCGATGAAACCCTGCTGGAACTGCAAGCCATTCACGGAAAACTTCCGCCTACGCTGGAAGTGTTGACGGGGGGCGGCGGGCGTCACCTCTACTTCAGATATCCGCAGGGCGTTCAGCATGTCAAATGCAGTGCCGGGCAGTTGGGGCCAGGTCTGGACGTTCGGGCCGATGGCGGTTACGTTGTTGCGCCGCCGTCCATCCATCCCGACACGGGCAAACCCTACGAATGGGAAGCGTCCAGCGACCCGCTGGCGGACGACCCGGCGGAGTTGCCAGACTGGTTGTTGAACCTTTTGACCGTCAGCCGCCCGCAAGCGTCAAACAATGGGCACAAGCCAAACCAGCAGGGCGCAATTCCGCAGGGTCAGCGAAACACGACCCTGACCAGCGAGGCGGGCAAGATGCGGCGGGCGGGGCTGGATGAGCAAGCAATTTTAGCGGCATTGCGGGCCATCAATCAAGCGCAGTGCCATCCGCCGCTGGATGATGCGGAAGTCCAGCGGATAGCCGCTTCGGTATGCCGTTATCAGCCAGGCTACGCCTTGACGGACGGCGGAAACGCTGAATTTTTCGCCGACCGCTACGCTAATCAGGTATGCTACCGTCACGACCTGCGGCGGTGGTATGTGTGGCGTTCGCCGGTGTGGAAGCCCGACGTTGACGGTCAAATCGAACGGCTGGCATTGGAAGCCGTCCGGGAACGTCAAGCGCAGGCGATGGGTATTCAAGACAGCGACCAGCGCAAAAAGGCATTGCAATTTCTGTTGCAATCTGAAAACGGCTATCGGTTGCGTTCGGTGGTTGAGATTGCCAAAGCGATGAAGCCATTGGCGAAATCGGGCGCCGAATTTGACCAAAGAGACACGCTTCTAGCCGTTCAAAACGGCGTGATTGACCTGACGACCGGCGAGTTTCGGGAAGGCGACCCCTCCGATTATCTGACGCAGTGTGCAGGCACATACTACGACCCGTCAGCCAAAGCGGAGCGGTGGGAGCAGTTTATCGGTGAAATCTTTTCGGGCGACCGTGAAATTGTGGCATTCGTTCAGCGGGCAATCGGGTACACGCTGACGGCTTGGACGAGGGAAAAAGTGTTCTTCTTCTGCTATGGGGCAAGGGGGGATAACGGTAAATCTACTCTATTTGAAACCATGCGGGCGTTGTTGGGTGACTATGCCAAAGATACCGCCTTCGAAACATTCACCATAAAATCAGGGGGGAACGGACATCAGGAAAGTCTAATGAACCTTGAAGGGGCGAGGCTGGTTACCGCAATGGAGAACGATGAAAGGGGAATTCTGGCGGATGGTGTTTTGAAACGTCTGACAGGTCAAGACCCTGTCAGCGGAAGCCGGAAACATGAACACGAAAGAACCTATCAGCCAAGATATAAAATCTGGCTGGCGGCAAACCAACTGCCAAAAGTACGTGACGTGACGCCTGCTTTTTGGCGCAGAGTTATCCTTTTGCCGTTTCTTGAAAAGTTTGACGCTTCACGGGCGGATAAGAGTTTGGGGGAAAAATTGAAAGCCGAACTGCCAGGTATTTTGAATTGGGCCCTTGTTGGTTGTCTGGAATACCAACAGCGGGGGCTGAACCCGCCGCAAAGGTGCGTTGACGGAGCGGAAGCCTGGCGGGCTGACAATGACCCGTTGGCGGAGTTTTTGAAAGTCTGTAAAACAGGAAGCCACTACGAGGTGAAAGTGAGCGACCTTTTCGCAGAGTACGAACGGTTTTGCAGGCAGGAAGGTGTACCGCAGGTTGTCAAATCATTGAAAAGTTTTTCAATCCTAATCCAAAATCACGGGTTTGAAAAACAAACCAGAACAAACGGGAAATACTTTATCGGGATAGGGTTATGACGGATTATGACGGATTTGAGCCATTTTTAAGTTTTTCTCTCTTAAGTGGGTTACTTAAGGGGAAAAATCCAAAATAGCCATTAATCCGTCATAATCCGTCACAAATTCAAATTAGCGGAGGCAGGAAACGAGGCAAAATGGCAGAGATAACATCCACACAACGGCGCTTCCTGGCCGCGTTGCTGGTGAGTAGAACGGTATCCGAAGCCATCCGCAGGGCGAATGTGTCCGAACGTTCGGCCTGGCGCTGGATGAAGGATGAGGCGTTCCGTGCGGCGCTGGAAGAGGCCGAAGGCCAGGCGCTGGAGGACGCGCTGCGGCGGTTGATTGGAATACAGGAGCAGGCGCTGAATGCCCTTCAGTCCATCCTGAACGACCCGCAGGCCCGCCATAGTGACAAACTCAGGGCTATTGAGTTGGCGTTGTCCCATGTTCTGCGCCTGCGGGAGGCCATCACGCTTGAAGAGCGGCTGAATGAACTGGAACGAAGGATAGAGGAGGTACGGAATGAGCAACATGGCAGGCCGGTTGAAGCGGATTGAACGGGTGATAAGGCCGGTAAAATGCCCGGAGTGCGGCGGCCCAATGACAGAAAGCGGGAACGCGAAGGTTGAAGTGCGCTGGCAAACCTTCGATGACCCGCCGATGAAGTCGGAATATTGCCCGAAGTGCGGGCGTCCGCTGGTGATTGTGCTCCACTGGCACGATGAACGGTAATTGGCGGCAAACAATGCCCGTAGAACGCGCCAGGATGCCCGTAGAGCGATTTTTCTCGCAGGGGCAGGAAAATACACCCTTGCCGGGCGGAACTGGGCTACCGATTAGGCTTTAGGTTGTCCGCCGGCGAATGCTGGCGGTGGGCGGTTTGTAAATCGCTTTCGGTTTGGGCCAGGTAGCGTTTGGTCACTTCGAGGCTGGCATGACCCAGTAAACGGCTGACAGAAACCACATCCGCACCAGACCGTAACATTTGCAGGGCAGCCGCACGCCTGAAATCGTGTGGGCTAGGGGTTTGCGTCAATCCGGCTTGTTTTGCGCGGCGGGTGAGAATGGCACGCAGTCCGTCATAGGTCAGGCGTTCGCCGGTGTTTGCGCTGACAAAAACCGCCGGATGGTCATCCTTGCGCTGACCGGTGTATTTGCGCAGGGCTTGACGGGCAAGCCGGCCTAAAAAGACGGAACGGAACTTGCCGCCTTTTCCTCTGCGGATAATCACCTTGCCAGCGGTAAGGTCAATGTCTGGCCAGTCGAGCGCCAGCAATTCACCTGCGCGAATGGCGGTATCCAGCAAAACCAGCAACAGGGCTTTATCACGGACGCCGGTAAAGGAATTATCGCAGGTGTCCAGCAGGGCTTGAACATCGGCCATGCTTACGCCTTCGATGGGCGGAACGTCCACTTTGGGCGGCTTCAATTTGCGGAGGGGCGAAACGTACCCTTCGTATTC
>DAOTZT010000070.1:0-3214 GCA_034434255.1 Anaerolineales bacterium
ACAGGGGTGTCACTGCGAACGAGCGCTTTTTGCGAGTGAAGCAGTCTCCCAAAGCATGGTTTTTCCTGTTCAAGACGAGATTGCTTCGGGCAGAGAACGCCCTCGCAATGACAGCCTGAATAGTTACGACTATTTTACTCTATGGGCGCTCCACACAACGAAGCAAATCTCAGTGCCACTCGCTCGCAAATAAACCCTGTCACAGAGATAGAAAAATCTCGTCCATCTCGGGCTACGCAGTAAGGCTCTGAAGGCAATCGGTCAAGCCCGTGATAAGAACTTGGGGAGCAGTTTCTCACCAGACTGATGACGCAACGGTTCCTGGTCACTGGGCGGAGCGCGGGAAAAACAATCTGACGAAATTGAGGTACAATCACAAGCCGTGAACGAAACGCGTTATTTCCCCGATTCAGGTCGCCTGAGTGTGCTGATGGCAGTAATTTTGCTGACCTTTGCCCTCACGCATGTCCTGAACGCGCCTCAACAAGACCTTGCCTTGCCGCTACTCGGCATTGTCTTTAATTTCCCCATCAACCTGCAGACAGCCATTATTGTACTGGTGGCAGCCCTGACAGCCGCTGGCGTGGAATGGCTTTTGCGTCCCCATCCCTCCTTACAGCCCAACGAGACACGTGAACACTGGCTTCTTCCCGCGTTCACTGTGTTAGCCGTAGGCGCCGTCCTGAACAGTTTGCCAGCGGGAGTAAACTGGTGGTTGGGCTTCAGTCTCGGTGGTGTGTTACTGGCGCTCGTTTTTATCGCTGAGTACATCGCTGTTGACCATACCGATTCCAACTACCCCCTCGCGACCGTCGGTCTGACCGTGCTGGCATTTGCGATTTTCCTTACCCTGGTCATTGCGCTTCGGGCCGCGAATAGCCGTTTATTCCTGGTTGCCCCAATGCTTTTTGCCGGAGGATTTCTTACGTCTCTGCGGACGCTGCATCTGCGTTTGAGCGAACGTTGGGAACCAAACTGGGCACTAGGAATCGGGCTGGTCGTCATGCAATTGGGAGCAGCCCTGCACTACTGGCCATTAACCCCTGTGCAATACGGCCTGATCTTGCTAGCCCCGGCTTATTCATTGACTCTTCTCTCCATTTCGCTCATTGACCGAGTCCCCTTCCGGCAGGCAGTGACCGAACCGATTGTCATGTCCGGGATTCTGCTTGGGTTGTTGATCTGGTTCCATTAGGCACAAAACGATTGCCAGTCTGGTGTGTTTCTATTCACGCAATCAAATTATGCTTGGCAGGTGAAAAGCGATGGAACTCTGGCTTGATATCGGATTATTGCTGGCAGGATATATTATTGGCTCCATTCCTTTTGGTTTGCTGATTGTAAAAATCATTAATGGCATCGACATCCGCACCGTAGCAAGTGG
The DNA here is from genome assembly GCA_034434255.1 of Anaerolineales bacterium. Classification (GTDB taxonomy): domain Bacteria; phylum Chloroflexota; class Anaerolineae; order Anaerolineales; family Villigracilaceae; genus UBA877. The sequence continues at coordinate 1,385 of DAOTZT010000070.1, forward strand.
GCGAACCGGTGGCACGAATGCCTTTCGCGCCGCCGGATTTGGAGCCGGTTTCCTGACGGCTATCCTCGATGTTCTCAAAGCCGCCTCTACCGTTTGGCTGGCGCAAGCATTGACTGAAAACATCTGGATTCATTTGCTGGCGCCCCTGGCGGCCGTTATCGGGCACAATTATTCCATCTTCCTGGCTGAACGCGGGGCAGATGGCCGCCTGCGATTGCGCGGGGGAGCTGGCGGAGCAGCAGTCTTGGGCGGGACGGTGGGCCTGTGGCCGCCTGCGGCGCTCATCATGCTACCGATTGGCCTGCTCATCTGGTGGGGAATCGGCTATGCGTCGGTAACCACCATCAGCATTGGGCTGATGAGCATGGTCATTTTTGCCATACGAGCAGCCTATGGCCTGGCGCCCTGGGAATATGTCTTCTATAGTTTTGCGGCAGAAATCCTTGTGCTGTGGGCGCTGCGACCTAATCTCAAACGTCTCATAGAAGGGAGCGAACGACGTCATGGGTTGCCGGTCCAGTTAGAGAAAATGCGTCGCAAACGGGAACAGGCCGCAGGTCAAAAAGCAGAGTAGGAAGGGCCGACGTACGTTCGCGAAGAAAAGTCAGAATGGCTCCGGCAAAAATCACAAAGACATAAAAAAGAGGCGTTGTCGAAGCGCCTCTTTTTTTCTCACAAACCCAGAAGTCACTCTTCTGCAGGATCTTCTTTTTCCGCAGCCTCTTTTTCACGCAAGTAAAGGGCACGCAGATTCCGACGATGTAATTCCTCTGCCAGCCCACCAAGATACACCCGGCTCTTGCCGCAACTTTCAATCCCATTTTCTTGCAAAAATTCAAGAGCCGCGCGGCGCCGGGTAGCCGCCCTGGCCACCTTACGAATGTTGGTCAGGTACGTCATATTTTCTTTGACGGCGGCATCAATTTCGCCGCGCAAAATCACATCGCCGTGTCCCTGAACGATATTCTCCAGCCCCAGCCGGCTGATCTTTTTGATAGAGGCCGTGATTTCGTCCAGATCACCGTCCACAATAAACGGGATGGGCATGAAGGCATCTCCGGCAAAGAGAATGCGGTCCTCGTCCACCAACACCATGATTCCATCCGGACTATGACCAGGAGCCGGCATGATCGTCAGGTTTTTCTTCCCCACGCGTAAGGTAATTTCACCTTCATCAAAGGTGATGTGCGGTAACACGATTCGCGACTGTCGGAAAATCTGGTTTTGTTTGCGAGCCTCTTCCATGGCCGGAATGCCACGTTCTTCAAGAAGTTGGCGGCATTTAGCATGCGCCATAATCATCGCATTGGGGAAGAAACAATTTCCCCAGGTATGGTCGGCATGGTAGTGGGTGTTGATGATATAGCGGACTTCTGTCTCAAGTTCTTTTTCTACAAAATCTCGGATTGCCAGCGACTCTTCTGGCAAGGCCAGTGTATCAACCAGCACAGCCCACTGTGGGCCAACAACGACGCCAGCAGTGACCTGTGCATAAACTTCACTTTGAAACCAGTACACGTTTTCGGAAATGCGCTCTCGATGCATACTTTCCTCAGAAGATGATGTGGCCTAAATCTAGCACAAATGAGGGGCAAAAGTCAAGTGATTGCCAAAAGTCATTGCACATTCATCAAATGGCCCAATTTGCCTTAGGGCTTTCTCAAAGTCCCTTGATGCCCTGTGCGAAACGCGGCAATTGAGAATTTTGACCGCTGAGACGCAGAGTTCGCAGAGATTTTTTGTGGTTCTCTCTGCGTTCTCAGCGGCTTTGCGCTGAAAGATTTGACTTTGAGAAGGCCATACAATTTGCCTCCAGGGCAATCGCATTTG
>DAOTZT010000071.1:0-1791 GCA_034434255.1 Anaerolineales bacterium
TAATGCTTTATTTAAGCAAAGAATTCTTACTTTGGCTCAAGAAGGTGGATTTTTTTCCAAAGCCAACATCGGCAAATGGACCGACTTCTACGACCCCTCCTCCCTCGACTCCCTGCTGGGGATGGAAGGGAATGATGTGAGAAAGATGGAGAAAATACCTGGAACCACCAACTTAAAAGTAAATGTTGATAATGGTCTACTAAATTTAAGCGAAACGCAAAATTTACTTGAAACACAGGCTTTTAATACTCCTATTCCTTTTACTCTTGAACAATTTGTTTTGGTGATAAGCCCGTAAAAAAGAACCATCCACGAATGCCCGACCACGAATGCACGAATGTCCGCGCGCCATTCGAGCATTCGTGAGATATTCGTGGACGGGTTTGCCTGCCCGCGCCGCATAGCGCAAGTCTCTGACTTGCGCGGACAGCCCCCATCCGTCGCCCCCCATAGTCCTTTAGTACTACTCCCCTCCCAAACGCCCGTTTGAGGACGTTTCGAGGACGCTCTCTCCGTAAAATGGGGAAAAAAGGAGAGAGATGATGTCCAAATTATCACGCATTTTGCCCCTGTTGACCCTCCTGCTGGCCTCGCTCGCTTGCAGCCTGCCCGGCGCAGTGAGCGCCCCGCCGACTCCCCTGCCGCCGCAAGCCATCCCCACCTTCACGCCGGTCAGCACAGTGGCAGTCAAACCCACCGAGCCGCCGCCCCCGCCCACCTTCACCCCCGAACCGACCGCCTTACAGCCCTCCGCTGCAACGTTCGACCTGCGTCAGATTGCCGATTGCGACATCTTCCTCGACGCCGATTTCTCCAACACAGTGGGGACAATCCCCGACACCAAAATTTCGGCTTCGGATTCCAATCAGCAAGCCTGCCAGTACAACTTCGCCAACGGCGCCCTTTTCGTTTCGATTGCCACCAGCCTGCCGGGGCGTGAAGCCTATGAGAACGTGCGTCAGTTCGATGCCCTCTCCGGCGGCGCAATCGAACCCGTCAGCGTGGGCGAGATTGCGCTCTTCAAAACCTTCGACGATGGCCGCGTGACGCTCGAAGCCGTAATCAACGGCTGGTATGTCACCCTGACCGCACAAGGCTTTGACCGCAAACACCTGCTCCTGCTGGCGGAACTCCTCCAGGCGCACCTGCTTCCCTACCCGTCCAACCCCTGAAGCGAAAGGATACGATGAGAACCGTTTTTCTCGCTTTGACCATGCTCGTCCTGGCCTCACTGGCTTGCTCGCTGGGGAACGCTTCCCCCTCCGCCCCGCCTCCTGCTGCCGCTTCGGCGCCGTCCGCCAACCCGACAGTGGAACCTGCTCCCGCCACCCCTGCGGACTCAGCGCCCACGGCTGCCCCATCCGCTGCCCCATCTGCTGCGCCCGCCGCCGGACCGTGCGCCCATCTCTATTATCCGGTGAAGCCGGGCGCCTCGTGGCAATATCAGTTGAGCGGCGCCAGCAGCGGCACGTTCACCCGCTCCATCGTCAGCCTGAACGAAAACGGCTTCGAGGACCAGGATATCTTCAGCGCCGGAACCACCCGCCGGGGAAGTTGGGCATGTCAGCAGGGCAGTCTCATCAGTCTCACGCCCTCCGGCGGCGCCAGCGTCTCGGTTGCCGATGAGCAGGCGACCTTCGTCGTCGAGTCGAACAGCGGCGTGACGCTTCCCGCCGACCTGCAGCCCGGCGCAGCCTGGACGCAAAACCTGGTGTACACCGGTCAGCACAACATCGGCGGCACAAACGTGGACTCGCGCACGGTCATGGACCTGTCGTGCAAAGCCATCGG
>DAOTZT010000072.1:0-42386 GCA_034434255.1 Anaerolineales bacterium
CATACTTACCTCCAAAAGTGTCTGCTATGTGATAGAACACGATCATTTTTTGGGAGATGCGCATTCCGGTGGACTTCGCAGCCTGGTACACATTTGACACAGGCGTTTTTTGAAGCCGCCTGCAATTCCAACACATCTATCGCACCTTGAATCGTCTCAAATCCTCAGCGCATCTTGAACAGGGTGACCAGCTTCATCGCCAGACTCATGTCGCCAGAGAGTTTCAATTTGCCGTGCATAAAGGCCTGCATGGGATCGAGTTCACCGCTAAAAACTTTGATGAAATCAGCAGAATCGGCAGAAAGAGTCATTTGAGGAGCCGGGTGAATGCCCTTCTCCACCATGCAATGGCCATCCTGGATGGTAATAAACCAGTCTCCCGCTTCCACGCCGCTGAATTTGAACTGAATGACGGCCTTCAGGCCTGCGGCCTTTTCAGGCAAGAAGGCAGCAGGCATTTTTTCCATGAGAGATTGAATGGTGAAAGACATGAAAATTCTCCTTTGCTCTGTGATGGCAATCAACGCTATGTCCTTGTCGGGACATTGCTCCGCTTGTGCGCCACAGCCCTGCTCAGTTCACCTTCTCTTCCAGCCAGGTGCGGACGGATGCCAGCGCCTCGGGCAGTTTGGAAACATCCTTGCCGCCGCCAAAGGCCAGGTGGGGGGCGCCTCCGCCGCCCGCTCCCAGTTGTCGGGAGACGTGCCCGGCCAGGTCGCCAGCCTTGATCCCTTTCTTGATGAGATCTTGCGTCACAGCAGCCATGACGATCACCTGTTCCCCGTCTGTCGCCGCAAGGACGCAAACGCCATTCTGCGGATATTTCTCGCGGAACTTATCTGCCAGCATGGCCAGGGTCTCTTTGTCGGTACCAGGGAATTTCGAGACGAGCAAATGGACGCCTTTGACCGTTTCCACATTCGCCAGTTGCCCCTGGAAATTGGAGAGGGCCAGTTCAGCCTTGAGAGCCGCGATCTGTTTGCGGGCAGCAGACAATTCTTCCTGAAGGGTCTCCACACGCGCCGGGACCTCGTCGAGCGCGGACTTCAGCGCAGCAGCCGCCTGCTTGAGCGCCTTGAAACGACGGGCAATCAGTTCGTAGGCGCCGCGCCCGGTGACCGCCTCGATCCGGCGCACCCCCGCCGCGGCGGAGGATTCGGACACGATGAGAAACGCGCCCACATCGGAGGTCCGCTCGAGGTGCGTACCGCCGCACAACTCATAGGAATAGCGTTGCGCCCCTTCGGGCATGATGGTGATCGTGCGCACCGTCTCGCCGTATTTCTCGCCAAAGAGCGCCATGGCGCCCTCGGCAATGGCTTCTTCGCGGGCCTTGATTTTGGGCATCACGAGCATATCGGCAGCAACTGCCTCGTTCACCAGCCGCTCGATGCGTTCCAACTGTTCAGGCGTCAGGGCTTCGGGGTGGTTGAAATCGAAGCGCAAGCGGTCAGGAGCGACCAGCGAACCAGCCTGGCGGGCATGTTCACCCAGCACCTGATGAAGCGCTGCATGCAGGAGGTGGGTGGCCGTGTGATTGCGCATGATGTCGTGGCGGCGTGCGGCGTCCACTTCGGCGACGGCCAGATCCCCGGTCTTGGGATGTCCAAAAATGACCTCGCCCACATGGACAATGACACCTGCCGCCGGCTTACGCATGTCGGTGACTTCGATTTCCCAGGAGCCATCGGCAGCACGGATCGTCCCTGTATCCGAGACCTGGCCGCCGGACTCAACATAAAAGCCCGTCTGCGGCAAAAGGACCTCGACCCGGTCACCCGAATCTGCGTCGGTCAGCAATTCTCCCTCCGCCACCAACGCCAGAACCGGCCCCTCGACCTGTAACCATTCATAGGGATTATAGGCCACACCCTCCGGCCCGATCTTGCCCGTTTTCTGCAAATCCTTCAACACAGTAGCATAGAACTCAGCATCTTCGCCACCGAGTTTGCCCATGGCCTTACCGCCACCCGAAGCAAGGCGATGTTCCTCCATGCCGGCGCGGAATCCGGCCTCGTCCACGTCCAGGCCCTCCTCACGAGCAATGTCGCGAGCAATTTCAAAAGGCAAGCCATAGGTAGCATAGAGGTCGAAGGCTTTGCGGCCATCCAAAACCGTCTGACCCGATTGTTTCAGGTCTTCGAGCAGGCCCTGCAGGTAGGCAGTGCCCGATTCCACCGTGCGGGCGAAGCGGACTTCTTCGCGCGTCAGGTTATCGAGAATCGCAGAGCGGTTTTTCTCCAGTTCGGGATAGAAGTCGCTATAGGCCGCGATGATGGCCTCGGCCACCTTCGCCAGGAAGGGCTGATGTAAGCCAAGTTTTGTGCCAAAGCGCGCTGCGCGGCGAATGATCATGCGGCACACGTAATTGCGCCCCACGTTGCCCGGCACCACACCGTCCGCAATCAGGAACGAAGCCGCTCGCGCATGGTCGGCAATGACCCGGTAAGGCGTGAAATTGGCATACATTTGCTCCACCGAGTCGCCAGTGAGCGCACGGACAGTCTCCAGCGCGCCCTGGAACAGGTCGATCTTGTAGTTCGAGTCCACGCCCTGCAAGATCGCCACAATGCGCTCAAAGCCCATGCCGGTATCCACGTGGGTGGCCGGCAGCGGTTCGAGGGTATCGGGGCCGGTGCGGTTGTACTGGATGAAAACGTTATTCCACAGTTCGAGGAAGCGCGTGCACTCCCCGTTGACGCCGCAACGGTGCGGCTTGCCAGCCAGGTTATCGAACTCCTCGCCCCGGTCAATGTGAATTTCCGAGCAGGGGCCGCAGGGGCCGGTCTCGGCCATTTCCCAAAAGTTTTCCTTGCGCCCAAAGAACATCAGATGCGAGGGGTCAAAGCCAGGTTGCTGCTTCCAGATTTCGGCGGCCTCTTCGTCGGTAGGGATATTGCCTTTGTCGTCCTTGAAACAGGTCGCGTACAGGCGCTCCTTGGGCAGGCCCCAAACTTCCGTCAGAAGTTGCCAGGCCCAGGTGATGGCCTCTTTTTTGTAGTAATCGCCGAACGACCAGTTCCCCAACATTTCAAAGAACGTGTGATGAAAGTCGTCACGGCCCACATCTTCCAGGTCATTGTGTTTGCCTGCTACACGCATGCACTTTTGCGAATTGACGGCACGGGTATAAGGGCGTTTGTCGGTACCCAGGAAGACATCTTTGAACTGCACCATGCCAGCATTGGTAAACAGTAACGTCGAATCCCCTCCAGGGACAAGCGAAGAGGAGGGAACAAAGGTGTGTTGGCGCTGCACAAAAAAGTCAATAAAGGTCTTGCGAATCTCTGCACCGGTGAATTGCTTTTCGATCATACTGGCTCCAGGTTCGGAAATAGGCGGGAATGGAATGGACGAATTATACCTAAAAGGGGAGCAAACTTCTAACCCAATCGTCCATTACGTTATGGCTTTCTCAAGAAAATGGATATGTCACGAAATGCTTTGAAAATGTCACTGCGAGCCGCTCTCTGGCGACGGCGAAGCGTACCCGAAGGGTAAGCAGTCTCCTGCTTGATGGATAAAACTGCTCTTTAGGAGATTGCTTCAGCGGCACAAACCGCCGCTTCGCAATGACATCGCAATTTTGTCAAGTATTCTTGAGAAAGCCATTTCCATCACGTCTGCCCAAAATTCACAAACAACTCAAAAAGAAACCCTTTCTGTTTGCTCTGAACTCCGTCAATCCTGATAAAATGAGGACAAAACAGACAAAAAAAGTAACGACTTTCCTTCCTCAGGTTTGGGCGCCGCTTTGCCGTGCAATACGCTACAATGCCCCTGCCATCTTCCCTGTTCCACCCAACGAGAGTGACAGGTAGAACACCCGCGAAAGGCCTCTCATGCAAAAAATCTTGTGGTTACTTCTTATTCTTTCCCTCGTTGTGGCTTCCTGTGGAAGCAAGCCCACAACAGGCACGGCGGCAGAACGCCAGGCGACCTTTACCCTGATCCTGAACGACGTGCAGGCCCGCGCCGACGCCCACGCGGACCTGAAACCTGCCTCTCTCGGTGACCGCCTGCAGATCGGCGGCCAGGCCCAGAGCGGCGCCGACAGCCGCGCCTGCCTGGACCTCCAACCGGAGGGCACCGTCGTCCGCATCGGACCAAACACCCTCTTCACGCTCGAAGCGCTTGAGACAGACACCGCCTCCCCCTTCGCCCGACTGCAATTACTCGTGGGGCAGATTTGGGTCATTTTAGCGGCAGGCAGGCTCGAGGTCGAGACGCCGTACGGACTGGCAGCAGTGCGCGGCAGTTACCTGTCGGTCGCCTTTGACGAAGCGCAGGGCATGGTCGTCACCTGCCTCGAAGGGCATTGCAGTCTCACCAACGAGGCCGGCAGCGTGGACCTGACCGACGGGCAAGCCTCATCCATTGTCCAGCCTGAAGAGCCGCCCACTCCACCCGTTGAAATGGACGAAGAACAATACCAGGCCTGGCAAGCGGCCAGCCCCGAGGCAGCAGACCTGCTTGAACCCCAGGCCACCGATGAACCGCGCTACACCCCCGACGGTCAACTCATCCCCTCAGAAGCCGTCGGACCTCTGAACAGCCGTCCCCTGGAGTTCGAATTGACCAACAACTGTCCCGCCCCAGCCCCCCAGGCTGGCGACTGGCGGTGGCAATTCGAACGCCTGAGCGACGCCAACGGCAGCGGCTTTGTGGAGACAATCGTCATCCCCAGCGGGCAAACGTACAGCGGCGTCCTGCCGCCGGGCCAATACATCATCACCGACTGGTTTGCAGACGGTCAACAACATGGGCCGCAGATCACCGACTCAGACATGGGCAGGCTCCAGGTACAAAATTGCCCCAACGGAGAAATCCAGCCTGTCAATCCCCCACCCTCTTCTCAGCCGCGATAGACAATGCGCAGATCCGTTCTCCTCCTGTCCCTTTTGCTCCTTTCGAGCGCCTGCAACCTGCCGCGCTCGCCCATGGCCTCCTCCCCCGCCCTGACCGGAAGGACAGTGACTGCCACCCAAACCGCAACCTCCACTGCAACGCCGACCATACCGTATGAACAATGTGCCTGGCAATGGGCAAGCCGCCCTCTGCCCGACTTGAGCGCCGAGGTCCGGGCGGCGCTTGAATCCGAGGGATTGCAAAACATGACCGCTTACGCCGAGGCATACGGAGAAAACTGTCTCTCAGCAGATAACAAAGTGCTCGACTTTGCAGTCATGGAAACAGACTTCCACATTGTCGTCGAGGTGGAAAGCCTGGAAGACCGCGAATACCTGGGGAGCCTGCTGGAAAGGATTCTGATCGTCCTGGACGACTTTCCGCCCGGAGCAACTCCCGGCCCTCAGCCCGGTTACATCGGGGTCAGATTCGAGGCCGGGACGGAGGAACTCAACCTGTGGTTCACCGTCACAGACGGCGAGGCGGTGCGAGCCATGGGACTGCACGGTGCAGCCCTGCTGGAAGAGTTGCGACAAAGGTGAGCCGCCGCACGACATCAACCGCGCCACAGTTTTCTCAAAGTTTTCACCGCAGAGGCCGCTTAGTACGCAGAGAAAAGCACAAAAAATCTCCGCGAACTCTGCGTAAGCGGTGAAACTGGTCAATCACCATCTTCCGCACAGGTGATCAAGGAAATTTGAACAAGCCACATCAATCGCTCGTCTTTCTCTGGGGAAAACTTCTTGCCTGGCTTATAATACTGCCCAGGTTACATCACTCTTTCCTGCCTCACCGTCAACATCCGCTATGAGTACCCCCTACTGGTTACAAGACGCTATTTTCTACCACATCTTCCCCGACCGTTTCGCCAATGGCGATTCCAGCAACGACCCGCCCAACATCCAAAAGTGGGGATCGCCTCCCACCGCATGGGGCTTTCAGGGCGGTGACCTGCGCGGCATCATCAAACATTTCGATTACCTGCTCGACCTGGGCATCAACGCCATCTACCTGAACCCCATCTTTGCCGCCACCTCCACCCATCGCTATAACACCAGCGACTATTTCAAGATTGACCCCAAACTCGGCACGCTGGCTGACTTTCATGCCCTGGTCGAAATCGCGCACAACAACGGCGTGCGAATCATCCTGGACGGCGTCTTCAACCACTGTGGGCGCGGCTTTTTCGCCTTTGTAGATGTGCTGGAAAACGGCGAACATTCCCCCTACAAAGACTGGTTTCACATCAAGCGCTTTCCGCTCGACGCCTATGGCCCCGGCGAAGCACAAAACTACATCGGCTGGTGGAATTACAAAGCCCTGCCCAAGTTCAACACCGCCAACCCCGAAGTGCGCAAGTACATCTTCAGCGTGGCGCGCTACTGGATCGAACAAGGCGCCGACGGCTGGCGGCTGGACGTGCCCAACGAAATTGACGACGATTCTTTCTGGGCCGAGTTCCGCCGCGTCGTGCGCAGTGCGAACCGCGATGCCTGTCTCATCGGCGAAATCTGGGACATCGCCCCGCGCTGGGTGGGCGAAAACCACTTTGACGGACTGATGAACTACCCCGTTCGCGACGCCCTGCTTGCGTTCTTCCTGGAACGGGAAGATGGGCGCCAGTTCGGCGAGCGGATTCAGGCCCTCTTCCGCGCCTACCGCCGCGAGAATCTCTACGCCATGTACGTCCCCCTCGACAGCCACGACACCGAACGCTTCAAAACCCTGGTGGGCGGGCATGTGGAAAAACTCAAACTGGCCTTTCTCTTCCAAATGGCCTTCCCCGGGGCGCCCGCCATCTATTACGGCGATGAAATCGGCCTCGAAGGCGGCAAAGACCCCGACAGCCGCCGCGCCTTCCCCTGGAAAGAAGCCGATTGGAACCTCGACTTGCGCCACTGGGTCAAGACGCTCATTGCGCTGCGCAAGCGGACCCCCAGCCTGCGTCGCGGCGACTTCCTCCCCCTCCTGGCAGAAGAGCGGCTCTATGCCTTCGGGCGGCGGCTCGGCGAGGACAAAGTCCTGGTCGTGTTAAATGCCTCCAGCCACGCCCGCCGGATCGAGGTCCCCTGCGAAGCGCTCGGCTGGGACGATGGGCGCGTCCTGCACGGTTTGATTGATCACCAGAGTCACATCGTCTCCGACGGCAAAGTGACCCTGCACCTGCCCGCCTGGCACGGCACATGGATTGGTTGACGACCATGAACCGCCTCCAACGCCTGGTCATCCTGACGGCTGCATTGGTCGGAAGTGCAATTCTCTTGATGCTTTTCTACTGGATCATCACGTCCAGCCTGGAATCCTGGGGAACGGTGTTGTCTGGAGTGTTCCTGTGCCTTCTGCTGGCAAGTCTCCTCTGGCTCGCCCGGGGTGGACGGGAAAGACTGGCTGCCGCTCTGCTGACCGCTCTTCTGTGGCTGCTCAACCTCGCCCTCGCGGCTGGTTACGGGCTGGGAACGCCCTCCATCGCCGGATTCATTTTGCCCATCCTGCTGAGCAGATTCGGGTTTGGAGCCAGCCTCGGGTACGGGATCACAGCCCTTTCCGTCGCCGCGGTGTGGGGAATCGGCGCAGCAGCCGCGGCAGGTTGGTACCAACCCTGGATTCCATTTCAGGAATCAGACCTGACTTTTACCGCCCCGATGTACACCTTCCTGTTCACTTTGACAATCCTTATGGTAAGCTCGTACATACAAAAGCAGAAAGGAGAAACTCAATGAACGTAGGAAAACGCTTTTCTTCGCCCGTCATCACTGTCTCGCCTGACCTGCCCATTCCCGAAGCCCTGGCCCTGATGCAGCGCGAGAAAATTCGCCATGCGCCGGTCGTCCAGAAAGGGAAACTGGTTGGGATTGTCACCCGCAACGATCTTCTCAATGCCTCGCCATCGAAAGCCACCACATTGAGCGTTTGGGAAGTAAACTACCTGCTCAATAAAATCACGGTCGCCGAAGTGATGACCAAAGATGTCATCACCATCACCGAAGACACGCCCATTGAAGAAGCCGCCCGCATCATGGCCGACCACAAAATCAGTTGCCTGCCAGTAATGCGCGGCAACGACCTGGCCGGTATCATCACTGAATCCGACATCTTCAAGTTGTTCCTCGAACTGCTCGGCGCCCGGCAAAAGGGCGTGCGCGTCACGGTCGAGGTGACCGACAAACCTGGCATGCTGGCCAAGATTTCCCAAGCCATTTACGAAGCAGGCGGCAACATCATTGCGCTGGGAGCCTTCGAGGGCGAAACGGTGTCTTCTTCTTACATCACCATCAAAGTAGAGGGGGTAGAGGCCGAGCGCCTCAAGAAATTGATTGAACCCCTGGTCACCCGTATCGCCGATATCCGTACCATGTAGGATGTCAGAAAGAGTTTGGAGGACAAACTGCCCCGTTTCAGGTGTTTTGCTGCCCTGGACGGGGCATTCTTTATTCGCCAAACTGGATAAAGCGAACGCAATGCTCTGCTGTCCCCCTCCTCAAAATCCGTCACTGCGAGCAAAGCGCCTACCACGCCTGCCAGGAGCAAAGCGTGGTAAAGCAAAGTCTGAAACTCTAACCGCGGAGAATCACCCATGGACCTGAACACTGCCCTGCTCTACCGACTGGACGAGGCCCGCGCCGGGCTGGAATCCGTCCTGCCGCGCGTCGACCGCGCCGCCCTCGTTTACCCTGGCTGGACCCTGAAGCAGATTCTGGACCACATCACCGGCTGGGACGAGGCCATCATCGCCTCCCTGCGCGCCCACCGCGACGGTCAAACTCCCCCCACTCTCGCCGAGATCGGCATTGACGCATATAACGCCCAAAGCATCTCCAGGCGTGAACATCTCGACTTTGAGCATACATACCAGGAATTTCAGTCCACCCGTCTTGTGCTCAAAGAGATACTTGTCGAAATGCCTGCAGAAAAATTAGCCCAGCCGCTTTTCCTCCCCTGGGGAACAACCGGCACCATTTCGGAAGTGGTCGAAATTTTCGCCCATCACGAACAAGAGCACACCGCCGACATCCTCCTCTGGTTAGAAAACCCATCCCAACCACTCACTGACAATTTCCATGGCCAGGCTGATTAGCATTGTCGGCAACACGGGATCAGGAAAAACCACCCTCACCCGCCTGCTGTATGAGCAAGCAGGCTACGCCACTGGTCTGGAGGAGCACACCAGCCGGCCCTTCCAGGCACTTTTCAAGCAAGACCGGCGCTACGCCCTGGCGAACCAAGTAGATTACCTGCTCCTGCGCGCCGAACAGGAACAAGCCATTCGGCGCGGCGCCCAAACCGGCGTGCTGGACGGCGGCCTGGAAGTAGATTTCTACGTCTTCACCCGCTTATTTCATCAAAAAGGCTGGCTGGATGACCGCGAATTTAGCCTTATAGAACGGCTATATACCACCCTGCGCAACCTCCTGCCGCCGCCCGATGTGATTGTTTACCTGCAAGTTCCGCCCGAAATCGCCGCCGAGCGTTTCCGCCGGCGCGGCCGCCGCCTCGAAATCGCTGAACTGGCCGATATTCATTTCACCCATGCCCTGCTCGAAGATTGGATCAGCAGCGTGGACCGAAACCAGGTTATCTTTTTCGATGCATCTCCTGACGATCCCACCTATCGCTTAGCGCTGCCTCACTTATTAGCACAGATTGCGGCCTTGCTCGAAACCAGAGATCAACAGAGAGAACCAGAGATAAACAGAGAGAAGGCACCAAAATGAAAGAGTTACCTGCGAGAAAAATTACTGGCATGATGAAAAGAAGGAATCACTTGAACGCGGCAGAGACAAATTCTCGGGGAAAGAGCCCACGCAAATATCCCGGAAAATTGTTTGTGCTTCTGACCCTGATCCTGCTGGCCTGTTCCTGCCCGGCCCTGCCGCTGCTGCCCCTCGCCCCCACCCCCACACCAACCCCATCGCCAACGCCATCCCCCACCTGGACTGCCGGGGACGAGGTGCCTCCCCCGCCCCTCTCTGCCGATGAGGCGCCTTTCCAATTCGCCTGGGACGACCGCCAGCCGTTCCGCGCCAACCTGTCCGACTCAGCACAAAGCGTTCTGGACGAGTTGCCCGGTGCAACCGTCTATCACCTGGCGTTCAGTTTTGGCGACCCACCCAATCACGCCCTGGGCCTGGAGGAAATCCGTTACACCAACACCGAAATCGTCCCTCTGAACGAGGTGGACCTGGCGCTCTTCCCCAACCTGCTGGGCGGGGAAATGCGCATTCTATCTACTGACCTGAACGACGCCCCCGTCACGCCACGCACCGAAGACTGGCTGATGCGCCTGCCGCTCGACCCGCCGCTTCTGCCGGGGGAGGCCGTCACCCTGCGCATTGCATTCGAGGTCACTGTCCCGTCCGGTGGCGGAGGGTACTACTATGGCATCTTTGGCTACAACAGCGGCATTCTTTCCTTCGCCCACGCCTACCCGACCATCCTCGTTTATAACGAAGAAGGCTGGAACAACCAGAAACCCGACCTGGACGGGGATCCGCTTTTTGCCGATGCCAGTTTCTACATCGTCTCAGTAGATGCCCCTGCCAGGCTGACCCTGGTCGCCTCGGGGGTGGAGATCGAGCACACCGAAACAGGGGACAGGCAAAAGGTCCTGATTGCGAACGGCCCGGCGCGTGACTTTTACCTGAGCGCCAGCACCAACTGGGTCCGGCAGAGCCAGATCACCAGCAATGGCGTCACCGTGAATCTATACGCTCCCCCCAACGTGACGCAGGAAGACAGACAACAAGCGCTTTCTTACGGCACCGCCGCCATTGAGACATTCAGCCAGCGCTATGGGGAGTATCCCTACACGGAATTCGACATCGCTCCCATCGTCACCCAGGCAGGGGGCGTGGAATATCCCGGCATGACCTCCATTGCCAGTGAGGGGTTTGCGTGGGGAGAATTTCTGGAAATTGTGATTGTGCATGAGACTGCTCACATGTGGTTTTACAACCTGGTCGGCAACGACACACAGGACCAGCCCTGGCTGGACGAAGCGATGGCGCAGTTCGTCACCTGGCAGTATTATCTCGATCGTTACGGAGAAGAGAGCGCCGAGATGGTCAAGCAGTTTGACTTGCAAAGCACGTGGGACATGTCCTCAAATCCTGATGCCCCCATTGGCTTACCCGTCAGTGCCTACCCCGGCTCGGAGTACGCGGCAATTGTCTATGGGCGCGGGCCGTTCTTCTTGATGGCTTTGCGCGACGAGATGGGAGTAGAAACCTTCGACCGCTTCCTGCGCGACTACGTGCGTCAGTATTCCTGGAGCATTGCCTCCACCGAAGCGTTTAAGAGCCTGGCCGAACAGCACTGCACCTGTGACCTGACACCGTTGTTCGAAGAATGGGTTTACGGGAGATAAGAAGTCCCAGCAAGTCTCTAAAGTTCGCTGCTGAGAAAGTGGCACGGATTCCGCTTGAAAATGACAGGCCAGATAGCAGGTCGTAGGTTGGCACGGGCTCACGGAGCGCTTGTATCTAAACCTGTGGGAGAAGCAAAGTATCTCTGCAAGAAGGAGTGAATCGGGCAGCGCCCCAACGCCCTCAGGCATCCAATAACCTGATACAATGGTAAAGAAGAAAAACATGAAACTCAAGTACTTTATTGATACCAACAAAGGCATCACCTTTCTGGTTTTACTGCTGATGATGCTGTTCTACCGGCAAGAACAAAACCCCACCGCCTGGGTCTATCTGGCTCTCCATGGCACCTACGGCCTGATGTGGGTCATGAAAAGCCGCATCTTTCCCGACGCCTCCTGGGAACGCAAGACGTCGCTATGGTTTGGCGTGGTCTCATGGCTGGCACTGTCACTTTACTGGATTCCCGGCTGGCTGGTGATGGCGCGCGGCGTCCAGGCGCCTCCCTGGCTGCTGGGAGTCGCCATCAGTGTCAATCTGCTGGGAGTCTTCTTCGTCTTCACCGCCGACATGCAGAAATACACTGCCCTGAAACATGCGCCTGGCCAGTTGATTACCGATGGCATGTTTGCCCTCTCCCGCAACATCAATTACTTTGGCGAACTACTCATCTATCTCGCCTTTGCGATCCTGCCGATGGTGTGGTACGCCTTCCTGCCGCTGCTTGCCTTTATCGTATTTTTCTGGATTCCGAACATGGTGCGCAAAGATAAGTTCCTCGCCACCTTGCCCGGTTTCGAAGAATATCGCAAGCGGACCAAATCTTTCCTGCCCTTTATTTTTTAGATTATGCCTACTCTCAGAGCCACCATTATTCAGCGCATCATGCGCGACTTTAAAAACGCTTTGCTTTTGGATGTACCGATCGAGACGCGTCGGCAGCGGCTGGATGCCGTTGCCCGGCGCGGCATCCGTGTCCCGCGCGGCGTCTCGGTGCAGACCGTTGCGGCGGGCCCCGTTCCCGGCGAATGGATCAAGCCTGAAACCGTGGAACCGGGGCGCGGCATCCTTTACCTGCACGGTGGTGGGTATGTCATTGGCTCCCCCACCACCCACCGCGGTCTGGCCGGTCACCTGGCCATTGCCAGCCGGGCAAAGATTCTTCTGATTGACTACCGCCTTGCTCCTGAACATCCCTTCCCCGCCGCCCTGGAGGACGCCCTTGCCGCCTATCGCTTCCTGTGCGACCAGGGTTTCGACCCGCGCCACCTGGTCATTGGCGGGGATTCAGCAGGCGGTGGCCTGAGTCTTGCCACGGCCCTCTCCCTGCGCGATTCGGGTGCCCCTCTACCAGCCGCCCTCTTCCTCATTTCTCCCTGGACTGACCTGACATTCTCCGGGAATTCAGTGCATGAGCGCGCCGAGCGCGACCCATTGCTGAAGCCCTACAGCAGTGACTGGATGGTAGAAACGTACGCGGGGTCCTACCCGCTGACTCATCCCTACATTTCGCCTCTCTTTGCCGACCTGCACGGCCTGCCATCCACGTTCATTCAGGTGGGGAGCGAGGAAATTCTCTTCGACGACTCGGCGCGACTGGAGAAAAAACTTAGAGAAGCAGGCGTTCCGGTCGAATTTGAGGAGTGGGACCAAATGTGGCATGTTTTCCACGCCTTTGTCCCTTACGTGCCAGAGGCAAAAGAGGCAATAAACCACATTGGCCAATTTATTGAGAAAACGTTGGGTGATCAGCAAACACCATAATGCGCCCTCATATGCGCATTTAGCCAGAAAATTTGCCCATCCGCAAAAATCCCTCAAAAGAACTATCCATTCTCATTGAACGTAGCACCAAAAAGCAGTAAGATTTGACTAGACAACCATGGACAAAATGTTCAGGTACGCTGTTTGAATTGTGTCACGGAATTTTACGCCAATTTACGCCCGTTTTGGTCTTTCTTAGAAAAAATGGACGATCATTTATCACCATCTCCTTCAGCCGACGAACTTGCCAGATTACGCCAGCGCATTACCGAATTGGAATGTGAGCAAATCAAACAGGCTGAGGCTTTAGAAAAATTGCGTTTGCATGAGGCCACCTACCGTAACCTGGTCGAACATGCCAATGAGGGAATGGCCATTCTCCAGGATGGGGTGGTCAAATTTGCCAATCGGCCTCTGGCGCGCATGTGGGGAGGAACAGTTGGAGAAATCATCAACACCCCGTTTGCCCAATACATTCACCCTGAAGAAAGAGAATCCCTCGTTCGACTTTATGAGGAGCGTCTTTCTGCCCAAAGCGCAGAAAGTATTGATGAAACGCGCCTCTTGCGTAAAGATGGTTCGCCCGTTTGGGTTGAACTGAAGGCATCGCTGATCAAACATAATCGCCAGCGTGCTGCTCTTGTCACTGTCCGGGATATTACGGCTCGAAAACAAATCGAAAAAGCCCTTGGCTTGAGCGAAGAAACGTTCCGCAACATTATCACAGCCCTGCCAATGGGCATTCATATCTACCAATTGGACGATCACGGACGCTTAATTTTCATCGGAGCAAACCCCGCCGCCGATACATTGCTTGGCCTCGACCATTCTCAACTGATTGGCAAGCCCATCGAAGAAGCCTTTCCTCCTCTCAAAGACACAGAGATTCCGCAACATTACCGGTTGGCTGCCGAAAAAGGCACAAACTGGACGAGCCAACAGGTACTCTATCCCCATCACCAGGCCGAGAGAATTTACGAAGTATACGCCTTCCAAATGACTTCCGGCAAAATGGCAGCGCTTTTCAATGACATCACTGAGCGCGAGAAAGCAGTACAAGCCTTGCGGGACAGCGAAGAAGCCGAGCGCAAACAACGCCAACTTGCCGAATCCCTCCGCTCTGCCCTGGAGGCAGGTGCTTCGCTGAGTTCAAGCCTGGATTTTGAGGTAGTCATTGACCAGTTGCTGGAAAACCTGGAGAAAATTATCTCCTTCGATGGAGGCAGTATCCTGCTGGTTGACCCCCAAAAACAGGTGGTGCAAACGACTCGAATTCGCGGTTACGCAAAAAACGATCCAGAGACACGGCAAAGAATCAGCACACTTAGCCTCCCTCTGGCCAGCGCCGCCAATCTGCGCTGGATGTGCGAACACAAACAACCGCTCATCATCAACGACACCTGCCAAGACCCGGACTGGATTCCGCTTGCCGAAACAGAGTACCTGCGCTCCTGGATCGGTGCTCCGATCGTAATCAAAGGAGAAGTCGCTGCTTTCTTCTCCCTCCAGAAAGAAGAACCCAATTACTACACCCAACAACACATTCTGCTGCTGCAAGCGTTTGCTGGGCAGGCAGCACTTGCGCTGCAAAACGCCCTTCTGTTCGAAGAAATCCGCCAACGCGCTGAGGAGACCACCACCCTGCTTAGCGCCTCCATGTCGCTCTCCAGCCTCAATCCCCAAAACATTTTGAAAACAATTGGCGAACACGCTCGTTCTATTTTCTCTGCCGATGGGTGTCGCATCTTTCTGCTCCAGCCCGATGGGGAGACTCTCCGTTGCGAACTGGCTGTTCAAGAGAACGAGGCGGCTTTCGCTGGCTTGACGATCCGCGTTGGCCAGGGAGTGACAGGAACAGTGGCAGCAACCGGCGAAGCCGAAATCGTCAATGATATGTCTTGTGACCCCCGTGCAATTCCGGTACCGGGCACAGAAGAAGAAGCCGAAGCCATCATGTTTGCTCCACTCAAGCACCGGATGGAAACAATTGGCGTGATTAGCGTGCGGCGCGTTGGAATCGAACGCCCCTTCAAAACCAGAGACCTGGAACTGCTCAAAGCATTTGCCTCGCTGGCCGCTTCTGCAGTCATCAATGCTCGTCTCTACGAGGAAACCCGCCGCCGCGCTGAACTGCTCTCAGCCTTGCATATCATCTCGCAAAAACTGAGCACCCTGTTTGACCTGCAAACCATTGGCGAGGTCATTCTGCCCGAGATTGAAAACTTGCTTGGCTGGAAGTACGGTAGCATCTGGCTGGTAGAGGGCGAGAACCGTGTCCGGCTACTCAATCACAGCACCACAGGTCTGGAAGGCCAGGAGCGAGATAAAGAACTTAAACGTCTGCGCTACCTGATTCCAGGCCCTGGAGTTGGAATCATTGGGCGAGTGATCAAAGAGGGGCAGCCAGTACGGGTTGGAAACGTTCACATGGATCCTGGCTATGTTGAGGGCAGGCCCGATATTCACTCCGAATTGTGCGTTCCTCTCAAGATTGGACAACAAACCATCGGTTGCATCAATTTCGAAAGCGAAACCGAGAACGCTTTTTCTGAGGAAGATGAGCAGGTGCTCACAACCCTGGCTGGCGAAATCGCGATTGCCATTCAACGCGCTCTTCTCTTTGAAAGAAGCCAGCGACAGGCAGAAGACTTTTCCATGCTCTACCAGGTGACCGGCGACCTGGGCTCTGTAGCCACGTTGGGCCATCTCGCCCAGGAAATTGCCCGGCGTGCTGCGTCTCTCATGAATGTCTCTGAGGCTGGGGTTTACCTCTACGAGAAACAGAACGAGAAACTCCAACTGGCGGCTTTGTTCTCTGCCTCACCTGGCAATCAGGAACAAGTCCAGAAAATAGACCAACTGGTTGCTCAAGTCGCCAGAACTCATCAGCCACAACTGGTCGAGAGAGATCAAAAATCGGTGGAGCAGGATGCCGCTCTGATCTCACCTCCTATCCAGGCAATTGCAGTCCCCATGCTCCACAACAATGAATTGTGGGGAGTTATTACCGTCTTCCACACCCAAGATGATGCCCATGGGCAGAAACATCCTTTCACACAAAAAGATGTTCAATTACTTTCTCTTTTTGCCACATCAGCCGCCAGCGCCGTGTATCAGAACCATATCCTTGACGAAACGCGACAACGGGTGAGAGAACTGGAAATTCTCCAGGCTCTTTCAGCCGAACTGCGGCAAACGCGCCTCATTGCGGAAATGCTCCCGATTTTTATCAAATACAGCGCTCAGGCCGTTGGAGCCAAAGGCGGCTCGATTTACTTACGCGAAGAAAGCACCAATGAATGGGTAGCACAGGGATGGATCAATGCCGATGGCAAGTGGGCGCCAAATTCCGGCAATTTGCGCCACCTGGCCCAAGAAGGGGTCACCGGTTTTGTAGGCACAAGTGGTGAAATCTATATTACTGAAAACTGGCGCACCGACCCAATCACCGTAGTACATCCAGCAGAGCAGCCTTTTCTGGCCGATCTTACTTCCGCCATTTCTCTGCCTTTGAAAACAGAAGAGGCAATCATTGGCGTCATGCACCTCTGGTTTCCTGATGTGCACTCGTTCACCGAAAGCGAAAAACGCCTGCTAACTGCTATTGCCGACATAGCCGGCAGCGCCATTCAACGCGGCCGTCTGTATGAAGAAATTCAAAAACGCCTTCGCCATATTACCGCCCTGCACCAGATCGACACCGCTATCAACGCCAGTGTGGACATGCAGGTGACCATCAAAATCATTCTCAGCCATACTGCCCGGGAACTGGGCGTAGATGCTGTTGCCGTTGCTCTTTTACGTTCGCAAGCCAGGATGTTAGAGTACGTTGCCAGTCAGGGCTTTCGCACACGTATGATTGATGGCATGCGATTGCCCCCAGGCAATGACCTGGCCTGGCAAGCCATCCTTCAACGACAAATTGTTTCCATCACCAAAATTGAGCAGACTGACTTTCCAGACATCTTCCGCGAAGAGAATTTCGTCAGCCAGTTTGCTGTTCCCCTGGTCGCCAAAGGTCAGGTGCAGGGTGTGCTGCAAGTGTTTCATCGTTCTCCACTCCAGCCTCCCCCCGATTGGTTCAACTTCCTCAACACGTTAGCCGGTCAAGCCGCCATTGCAATTGACAATGCCACGCTGTACGAGAACTTACAACGCTCGAATCTTGAATTATCTCTGGCTTATGACGACACTATTGAAGGCTGGTCACGCGCCCTCGACCTGCGCGACCGGGAAACAGAAGGCCACACGCAACGGGTGACAGAAATGACCTTAGCCCTGGCACGCGCCGTAGGAATCAGCGAAGAACAACTGGTTCATATCCGCCGGGGAGCCTTACTGCACGACATTGGCAAAATGGCCATCCCCGACCATATTCTCTTCAAACAATCCAGCCTGACCCCCGAAGAACAGGAAATCATGCACCAACACCCTGTACTGGCTTACAACATGCTCGCTTCCATTGAGTACCTGCGACCAGCCATTGACATCCCTTACTGCCATCACGAACGTTGGGACGGGAGCGGATATCCTCGTGGTCTCAAGGGGGAAAACATTCCACTCGCTGCCCGTCTGTTTGCCGTTGTAGACGTGTACGATGCCTTGACTTCTGATCGCCCTTACCGAAAAGCCTGGTCCCAGCGAGAAGCAGTAGAATATCTCTTGCAACATGCTGGCACACAATTCGACCCCCAGGCAGTACAGGCATTTATCAAATTACTGTCCAATCTGCCGCCTCACCTTACTTCAACAAGCGGTTAAACGCCTCCTCGACCGTCTCGATCTGGAACTGGTATCCTGCTTCCTGCAAGCGACGTGGACGAGCAGGGCGCCCATCTAAAACCAGCACCGACATTTCTCCCAGAATCATTTTCAGCACAAAGGCTGGCACCGGCAGCCAATACGGGCGATGGAGCGCAGCCGCCAGCCGGCGGTAAAATTCTGCATTGGAAACTATTTGCGGGGCAATCACGTTGTAAGGGCCAGCACTCTGCTCATTTTCCAGCAAAAAGCGAATCGCACCGATCACATCGTCAATGTGGACCCAGGGGACAGCCTGCTTGCCGTTCCCCAGGCGTCCACCAGCGAACAGGCGGACCGGCAGAGCCATCAAGGAGAACAGGCCTCCCTGCGGAGCCAGGACCACAGCCAGGCGAAGCACACAGCGCCGCACTCCAGCCTGCTCCACCGGGCGGGTGGAGTCCTCCCAGGCCACGGTCAGGCGTGCCAGAAAGTCATCGCCGGGGGGCGTTGATTCGTCGGCCAGGTCCCCCCGTAGCCCGTAATGATTGATGCCCGAAGCCTGGAGAAGCACTTTCGGACGGGGAGAAGCCGCCAGGATCGCCTCAGTCAATGCCCGGCCTGCCCTCACACGGCTTTCCCAAAAGCGCTCTTTTTGCGCCTTTGTCCACGGCCAGCGAGCGAGCGGCTCACCAGCCAGATTGATCACCGCATCCATTTCTGAAAGGTACTCCCCCCAGCCGGCAGGGGTACGGCCATCCCACCGGAGCAGGGTCACCCCCCTCGGAACAGAAACCGTGGCCGGGTCCCGCCGCGTGAGCGTCCAGATTGTATGTCCATCTGCCAGAAGAGACCTGGTCAATGCTTGACCGATCAATCCCGTTCCACCTGTCAGGAAAACTTTCATAATTCTCTCCTTGCTCAAGATGCTTGGAGTATAATACATTTTGTTTTAGGAGCGCAAATGAACGCCCCCGTTTTAGTGCTCAACGCGAATTTCGAGCCAATCCATGTCTGCAATACCCGGCGAGCAGTTGCATTAATCCTGGCGGGCAAAGCAAACATGGTCATGAACGGACGCGGATATATTCGAACAGTGAGCGCTTCTATTCCAATTCCCTCCGTCATTCGACTGGAGCAAATGATCAACCGGCCACGCCAGCGAGTCAAATTGACCCGCCGCGAAGTCTTCCGACGCGATAACTACACCTGTCAATATTGCGGACGACACACCAACGAATTAACCATTGACCACGTAATTCCACGTCATTTGGGTGGTCAGCACGTTTGGACCAATGTGGTCGCAGCCTGCCCGAGTTGCAACCATCGTAAAGGGGGGCGTAAACTGGAAGAAGCGCACATGCATTTGCTCCACACTCCGATAGAACCCCCGGCAAGTGCCATTTATTTGTTTGGTCAAGAACTGGAAAGAAACAGCGAGTGGAAACCGTTTATTGAGGGTTGGTAAAAAAAATTGAGCATGAAACAACAATTGGGCGACTTGAAACAGCCGCCCAATTGATTTTTTTGAGAGGAGTTTTCCTGACCTAGATCTCGATCGCCATAAAATCTTCGGCGAGGGTCACGGGCCCCTGAAAACGTTTTGTGGCCTCCTCCACCGGGTTACCGGCCGCGAAGGGGCCCGTAGGATAGTGAACCAGGTACAAGGCACCGACCTCGGCCTGACGGGCCACATCACCGGCCTGGGCTGCGGAGGAATGCCCCAAAAAAGCACCAGCGGCTTCATGAATCAGGACATCCGCGCCATCTGCCAGACGAATCACCTGGGCGCAGGGTTCAGTGTCGCAGGAATAGGCAACGTTTTTTTGTTGTTTCTTAAACTCAATTCGCAAGCCAATAGCGGGGATCATGTGCCGAACGGGCGAAGAATAAATCGTCATCTCTTCGTTATCAAGGACAGTCATCATCTCCTGGGCGGGCAGGCGGTAAAAAGCCACCGGGAAAAAATCTGGCCACTCAGCCCAACCATAAAACTCCATCAAACGTTCCATGCGATCGAGGGTGTAATGCAGGCCATAGACATTCAAGGGGCGTCGGCGCCCCATCAGCCACATGTCCATAAGCAACTGAGGCACACCGGCCACATGGTCCGGATGAAAATGGGTAAGAATGAGGTCTGTCAAATCATGAAAATCCACGCCCACCTTTTTGAGACGTAAAATCGGGCTGTTGACGCAATCAATCAATACTACTCGTGTTTCACCCACTACCAACAGGTGGGTATTTTCATGGGTTTCATCGGGAATAGCGTTTGAAGTGCCTAAAAAAATAATCCTCGGCATGGTATACCTTTCTTGCTGCTAATGGTATATCAGCCTCCAAACCTTGACAATAGCACAGGAGTAACCCATGTCTCTACGGCTGCTGCCAGCAAGAAAAGCGGCACGATAACGCCGACAAAAAGGCGTGTACATTCCGCCAGAGTCTCGATCGCCGATTCCCCCAAAGAACGATTTGAACGCGGCGTGACCAGCATCAGAGCCAGGTACAACACCGACGCGGCCGAAAGCACCAACGCCGGAATCTCAAACACGCCATGCGGCACAATGCCAAAGAGCGCCACTTTCCAAATCGATCCGCCCGCCAAATCTATCAGCGAGAGCACAGCCCCCACGACAGCCAGATTCAGGAAATAGAGCAATGTCCCTAACGTGCCAAATGAAAACAGTCCCGCGAGAAAAATAACGACCACCGCTCGCAGGTTGTGTCCGAAAATATACAGAAACGAGAAATTGTCGAGCGAAGGAACATTCACCCCCACAGGAAGCACCCCGCTCAATTCTTGCAGGGCATCTGGAGCAACGCCCTTCAAATTCGCCTGAAGCAGCCAGTAGCCCCCCGCAATCGACAAAAGGCCGAGAAGCGCCATAATGACAATGATTGGCATCTGGCGGCGCAGCGCAGCGCGGACCTCGATCCGGTACCACTCTCCGACAGACCTGGCCTGTCCCTTGAAGGCGCTCCAGAACGTCTGCCCGACCCAACGCAGGTTAAGGATGTCTATCTCTCGACCGAGGAGCGCCTCCCGCTGAAAGTGCGAGATTCCTACCCGAGCCAGCAAAACGGTCAGGACACACACACCAATTACGGCCAACCAGAGTACCTGGTCATTGCCCCAAAACAGCATTACCGCCTCGCCCTGGATCAACAGCGCCATCGGAATCACGATAAACGAAGACATCAGGTTAGCAGCACGCACGGAGGTGGATTGGGTAGAGATCAAAATCGAGGCGCTAACCATCAAAAAGGCCTGCACCGTCGTGAGCGTGAGCGTTTGAGCCATGCGCGTAGGGTCAGGAATTGGGATTCCCTGCCAGACAAGGCCAAGCAAATACACGCCAATACCCAGGTAGGAAGTAACCAGCGGAGCCACCGTCCCGGCCAGTAACTTGCCCATGTAAATTTGCCAATCTTCGAGCGGACTGGTCAGGAGTGGCTCAATGGTGCCTCGCTCTTTTTCGCCGACAAAGGCTTCCAACGCAATCACAAGCGAAACTGTCACTGGGAAGAAGCCAACTACCAGCAAGAGAAATGGAACCAGACGTTCCGCAATCAGCGGGGCACCGTATTTAGAAGCGAAGTTCATGGCCGCCGCCGCGCCAGCGTTTGCCAAAAACGGCAGAACAAGGGTCAGGATAATCATCGGGATGACGATACGCCAGTCCCGCAGTTGGTCGCGTAACTCGCGCCCTCCCACCAGCAAAACCATTTCAAGCGCTTGCCGTTGACGCTTAAGCATGATCGACCCTCGCCATCGCTGCAAGATAAATTTCTTCTAACGTATGTGGGACTTCCTGTAAGGCCACTACCTCCGCGCCAGCATTCAGAAAAGCACGTAGCAGAGGAGGATTGGAACTTACCGGGTCTTCGATGCGAAAACGGAAGCCCGTTGGACTCTGTGCAACCAGAGTCACTCCCGGCGGCAAATCGGGGAAATTTCCCTGCCAGCCAGGCCGCAGGTGCAAATCGTATTCTGGCAGGCCCAGCAAAGAGCGTCGCAATTCGGCAGTTGTGCCCTGAATGAGAATACGGCCACGGTAGATGATGGCAATTTTATCAGCCAAAAGTTCGGCTTCGACCAGGTTATGGGTGCAGATAATGATGGCGCGTTGCTCCGAGCGCAAGCCGGCAATCGCCTTTCGGACCAGGCGGGCCGATTCGGGGTCCATTGCCGAGGTTGGTTCGTCCAGGAGGAGCACGGGCGGCTCATGCAAAAGGGTACGCGCGATGGCCAGTTTTTGGCGCATCCCTTTCGAATACTGGCCAATCGGGCGGCGAGCAAACTCAGCAATGCCAAAATATTCGAGCAAATCAGCGATTCGTTTCCGTCGGATGTCAGAACCCAGGCGGTAAATTTTGCCGTAGAAGTCGAGGTACTCCTCGGCGTTCATGCGCAGGTAGAGACCATGTTGCTCGGTCAGCACGCCGACCAGGGAGCGGATTTTGGCAGGTTCGGCAACCACATCATGGCCTGCCACGCGCGCCCAACCGCGGGTGGGCCTCAGCACCGAGGTCAGCATGCGCACGGTCGTGGTCTTGCCGGCGCCGTTCTGGCCCAGTAAAGCCAGGACTTCCCCAGGCTGAACTTCCAGCGTGACCCCATCCACGGCAACAAAATCGCCAAACTGTTTACTCAGGTCTTCCGTCTGAATCATGGTCAACAGAAAAGCAGTCGCAGCAAGGCGCTATTTCGGTTAGCGGGCATCAGGCTTTGGACGGTGATTGAGGTAGAGCAACACGCCTCCCAAAATCACCAGGACAAGCATAAAGGTTTGATTGAAATTAATGCCGCCGACCTGGGCTGAATCGAGACGCAAGAATTCGAGGCCAAAGCGACCGATAGCGTAAATGGAGAAGTAAAGGTAAAAAATATCTCCCGGTTTGACCCAATTTTTGAAACGGCGGGAAATAAACAACAAAACCGCCATGTTCAACAAGTTCCAGAGAAACTCATAGAAAAACAGCGGATGATAGTATTCATAGTTTTCGTAACCTGGAACCCGGTGAAGCGGATCAATGTAAATCTTCCAGGGCAAATCAGTGGGACGACCATACACTTCCTGGTTAAAAAAGTTGCCCCATCGGCCAATGGCTTGCGCCAGGGCTACCCCCGGAGCAGCCGTATCAGCCAAATCCAGGAAAGAAATTCCTTTTTTGCGGCAATAAATCCACATCGCAATCGCCCCACCGATAACCGCGCCGGGGATTCCCAAACCACCCTGACGGATATTGATCATATCCAGCGGATGGGTAAGGTAATATTTGGTGGTAATTCCCTGCTCTACCATCGAGGGAGGCGGGGTGAAGACATGCCACAAGCGCGCTCCCACAATACCAGCCAGCACGACCCAGAAAAGCACATCCCAGACATAATCGGGATCAATGTTGCGACGTTTGGCTTCTGCCGCGGCCATCACTGCTGCAACGACTACGCCAATAGTGATGAGAATGCCATAAAAGTAGATGTGAAAACTGGTGTTTAGAAAGGGAATGGAAATATCAAAACCATTCGACATAGGTCACTCCTTGGATAATTTCATCCGACGATGCGCATCGGCGCGTGCCAGCCAGATGCGTTGAACTGCTGTCAAGTGGGCAAAAATGCCGATGATGAGCAATGCCACGAGCGGAATGTTAAAAATCAAGCCAGGAATCAACACTAGGTAACGTTCCACCCGTGTCAGTAACCCTCCGTTGGCCTCCAGTTTGGAGGCATCGGCGCGGGCTTTGATGTAGGAAACCAGCACCGACCCGGAAGCCGCGAGATAAGAGAGCAAGATTCCGCGGGGGTCGTTCTGGAGAAGATAATAAATCAAAAATCCGCCGTAGATAAACAATTCTGAATAGCGGTCAGTGACCGAGTCGACAAAAGCCCCCCAATCACTGGCCTCGTTGCGCAAGCGGGCCAGGGCACCATCCATGACATCTACTGGTCCCATGATGAGCAGGAGAATGCCCGCCCAGGTCATTTCCCCTAGCGCAATCAGCACAGCAACTCCCAGTGTGCCAATCAAGCCAAAAATAGTGACCGCGTTCGGACGAATTCCGAGGCGATTTAAGAACATAGCGATCGGCTGGTAATACCAGCGAAACCAGACGCGCATCCGATCAGAAAAAGTTTTTTTGGGAACAGGAGAAGTTTCGCTCAATTGACTCACCTCACAAATAAGGGAATGAAAAACGGGGCTATCATACCATAAAGAGCAGACAGGCCAGTTTACAACCTGCTTGAAAACGCAGAACTGCTCAGTCGCTTTCAAGGAAGAGAATCTGAGCATTTTCCAAAACTCTTATCTATTCCTGTTGTTCGTCGCCATTCTCATCATCTGGTTCGAGCAGGACCTCGCGATCGCGTCCGCCGCCCTGAGACGGGCCCACCACGCCCATCTCCTCCAACTGATCGAGTAAGCGAGCCGCCCGCGGGTAGCCGATGTTCAGACGACGCTGGAGCATGGAGGCGCTGGCACGCTGTTCTTTTTTGAGTAACAAAATCGCTCGTTCGATGAGAACATCGTCCCCGGTCTTGTCATCCGGAGAATTCACCATCGTTTCCCATGGCGGCGCAGCCTCACGCACGGGAGCGGTTTTCTGCCAGTGGGCAATGATGCGTTCGATTTCCTGGTCCGTGACGATGACGCCCTGGGCGCGAATCGGCGCTCCGATTTCGGGATTCAAAAAGAGCATGTCGCCGCGCCCGAGCAGGGTCTCTGCACCGGGCTGGTCGAGGATCACGCGGCTATCCACGCCCGAAGCCACAGCAAAGGCAATCCGCGCCGGGAAATTGGCTTTGATGAGGCCGGTCACCACGTCGGTGCTGGGACGTTGGGTAGCCACCACCAGGTGAATGCCTGTGGCGCGGGCCATCTGCGCCAGGCGCACCAGGTTGTGCTCGGTCGGGTCGGGGGCAGACATCATCAGGTCCGCCATTTCGTCAATCATGACCACGATGCGCGGCAGGGGCTGAACATCTTTGCGCCGCTGCAGGCGACGGTTGTAGGTATCAATATCACGCGCTTTGGCGGCTTCAAGCAACTGGTAGCGATGCTCCATTTCTACCACCACCCAGCGCAACACGCCTAAAATGCGCTGAATGTCCGTTTCTACCTTGCCGTAGAGGTGGGGCAGGCCGTTGAAGCGAATGAGTTCCACCATCTTTGAGTCAATCATCACCAGGCGTAAATCTTCGGGAGCGTTATTCA
Organism: Anaerolineales bacterium; assembly: GCA_034434255.1. Classification (GTDB taxonomy): domain Bacteria; phylum Chloroflexota; class Anaerolineae; order Anaerolineales; family Villigracilaceae; genus UBA877. The sequence goes on from DAOTZT010000072.1 coordinate 24,995, forward strand.
TCACGAGGCAGGCCGCTAGCGCGGTGAGACAAACCGATTTGCCCGAACCAGTGGTACCAGCCACGAGCAGGTGGGGCATGCGCGCCAGGTCAGCGACCACCGGATTGCCCGAAACATCCCGCCCCAATGCAATGGCGAGCGGGGAAGCAAGTTTATAAAAGGCCTCTGTTTCCAGAAGCGGACGTAAGCGCACCAGCGCCGAACGAGCATTCGGCACTTCGATTCCCACGTACCCCCGCCCCGGCACCGGTGCTTCGATGCGCAAACGCTCCGCCGAAAGCGCCAGGGTTAGATCGCGTTGTAAGGCCGCAATTTGGGCCACCCGCACTTTCAATTGCTGGGCATCTTCTTCTGTCCCTTTACGAATAAATCCCGGTTGAACGGCATATTGCGTGACCGTCGGCCCAACCCGAAAGCCGACTACCTTGGCCGGAATGCCAAACTCGGCCAGTGTCTTCTCGATGAGACCGGCTGTCTGGTTGATGGTTCGCTCATCCGGGCGCATTGATTGCTCGCCCATTAGCAAATTCAAGGGAGGCAGGCGATCGTTGCGCGGCTGAGGGGTGGGCGGGGTTTTGTCCTGTTTGGGAGGAACTTTGAAGTTTTTGCGATATTCAGGAGGTAAGGGAGGGGGCGTTTTGCTGCTTGTTTTTTGGACGGCAGGCAAGGGGGAAACAGCCGGTTCTTCAACCGGGGAGGTGGAAACCGGTTTGGCGGGAGCAGGCTGCAGGTCTGACGGAAGCGGCTCGCCGGCTTGTTCCAGGATCCAGCGTTCAACGTATTTCCACAAATCAAATGCGGTTAAGACCGAGGCAAGCCACAGGAGAAAAATCAGCGCTCCACTCCAGACCGGGCCAATCGCCTTCGCCAGCAAAGAGGAAAGTGCCCACCCGATGCGCCCGCCCCATTGACCCGCTTCGGCAGCAGCTAGGTGATTGCCACTGATTACGGCGAGCATGGCCAGGGTCAAGAAAGCCGCTAATTCGAGGGCAATGACTCTCCCCCAGTTAAGCACCACCGTCTGCCGCGAGCGACGGATGGCGTAAACTCCGAATGCGGCTGCCGTGAAGACGATGAAGATACTCCCCCACCCAAAGCCCATATGCAGAAGAGTGACCCAGGCCTGCATCAGTGTCCCTTTTGACAGCCCCAATAATCCCATCAAGGTAATCAAGGCGAGGGCGAAGAGCAACACGCCCAGAATATCCCACAGAAACCGGCCAAAGTGGGTTTGCAGGTGGAGCAGGCGGTCGAGAAAATCGGAGTGAGGAGGGTCTTCGGGGGAAAGAGGACGAGAATTCATGCCATAATCTTTAAGTAATCAGTTTCATGGAGAGACTTAGCCGCTGACGAGAAGCATCTACATGAATCACGCGTACCTGGATGGTTTGGCCGGGAGAGAGGTAGTCGGCCGGGGTGGCGCCGGCAGGCAGGGGAATTTCGGAGTTGTGCACCAACCCCTCTACCCCTTCTTCCAGGCGAGCAAACACGCCAAAGGGGACAATGGTAGTAATGGTGGCAGAGGTGATGCTATTGAGCGGGTATCTTGCCTCGACTGTTTTCCAGGGATTTTCTTGCAAGCGTTTCAGGCTGAGCGCAATACGGCAGCGTTCGGGGGAAATATCCAATACGAGCGTTTCGACCTGCTGACCAAGTGTGAGCACGTCTCCCGGATGGATCACGCGTCCCCAGGAAAGTTCAGAGAGGTGGATCAGGCCTTCCACACCGCCCAGGTCCACAAAAACGCCGAAATCGGTGATATTGGTGACTTCTCCTTGAACCCGTTGTCCGGGCTTGAGGGAATCGAGCATCTGCAAGCGTTTGCCGCTGCCAGCACGGGCGGCGCGCTCCGAAAAGACAATGCGCTCCTTTTCGGCGACACATTCAATGATTTTGATGCGCAATTTGCGGCCCACATACTTGGCAAAGCATTCCTGCCGTTGGGCTTCATCCGTTTGGGGGAGAAAATCTACAAGGTGCGAACAGGGGACAAAGCCACTCAGATCCCCTTCCCCCACAAGCAACCCGCCGCGGTTGTAACCGATGACAGGGAGGACGACAATTTCATCCTGACGGTAAATCTGAAGTGCGCGTTCCCAATTGGGAGCAACGGCTTTACGCGCCGGTTCCTGCCTGGGAACAGATTGTTGCAGAGGTAGGCTGCTCTCTTCTTCAGCCAGCACTGAGGCCCACCAGCCATCATCAGAAAGGGGAAATTCTTGGTATGAATTAAGTTTTGTCCCCATCAGGACTGCACTTCCTCTTTGTTGTTTTTTGTTTGCGCCTGGCGTTCCATCTCCAGGAGGGCGCGCGCCACCTGTTCAATGGCAACGCGCTGTTTACGATACAAATCTGCCTCCGACATGGCCAGGCGGTTGGCGACATCGCGAACTTTGCGGCCTTCGATAAACTTCATTTCCAGGATGTTGAACAGAATCCATTCCCCGGTGAAGCGGCGCTCTCCAGCGGGGCGGACCGAATCAAGTGCCTGCCGTAACACCGTGCGCAAGGCATTGGCCGGGCTGTCATTATGTTGCTGGATGGTTTGCTGGACAATCTGGAGTTGCAAAAGCGGACTTTGAGTCAACTTGGGACCGCCCCAGTAGTGGGTAAGCGCATCTTTGACCCACGAGGCCAGATCGGATTCGGGGGGTAAAACTTCCTGGAGCAAAGTCGTCTTACTATCGTAGCGTCCCGCCGCCCGCAAGCGCTGGAACATGTCAACTTGCGGGCTTAAATCTTCAAGTGACCGGAAGACACGCTGCTGGAGGCGGCGGTCACGCAAAGCCATCACGCCGCGGCGGAGCAAGAGATGTAAGGCCTGACGCTGGTCTGGCAGGATCTGTTGTCCGGGTGTGCGCGCCACGCCTAAAATGCCCAGCAAAATCGGCTGTCCTTCCAGCGTTTCCGGGTCCTGATAGAGGGGAAAAATCCAGTAATCGCCCCAGAGATACTCGGGCTGGTCATCGCCGTTCTGAACAATGACCTGAAGGGCATCGTCGAGACTGAGATTTTTGAGCGGTGAGGAAGAACCGGTGGTCACAATCAACGAGAGTTCACCGTCATCCAGGGCCGCAATGAAAGCCGAAGGGGAACGTAGATGATCGCGCACGGCGGCTAAAACAGATTCGAGGAACTGACGCAAGTCATTTTGCGTAATGAGGCGGTTTTCAAGGTTCTGCAAAAGCGCCAGTTCCCGATCGCGACCATAGAAAATGAGCCGTTCCCACAGGGGGGCCACCAGGGTGATGGTGTGTTCAAGCAACAAGACGGTGGCTACCATCGAGGCAGGGACAAGGCCCGAATAAGTAACGCCGAAAAATTCCCCTACCCGCCGCACAATCGTCATCACTCCGAGGGCAATTGAGGCGGTTACCGGACCTCGCATCAGCCACTTGAACAAGTGGCTTTTGACCACCCGGTCGGGCCAGGAAACGCCGAAAAAGGCAACGGCATAGGCCATGATGACAATCAATCCACCAACGAGGAGATTGGCAAGGACGGAGATTCCCCAAAACAGGTAAGGATGTTGCGCGGCGAGGGTAGAGCCATAAAGCAGATAAGGGAAGGAGCCAAGCGCGGGGGCCGTCGCGCCGGCCATTAAATACAGCATCCGACGACGACCAGAACGGGTCAGCATGTTTTGATAGGCTCGCGAGAAATTCGCCCATGCTACCCCGATGATCACAATGTAGTAGGCTGTGAAAATTTCTGTCCAGAATGTGCGTTGCAAATGCGGCGCAGGCTGACCCTCCAGAATCACCGGTCCCGCCAGATCCCCCAGTGCAAGCAACAGCAAGAAACCAGCCGAAACCAGATACATCACGCGCACCAACCAGCGGCGTCGCCCACGAGAAGGGATACCGCTGGTGATCAACAAGGCATCTGACAGGTGCAAATACGCAGGAGGAAGAAAGACGATCCCAATCCACACCAGATGCAGCAAGAGTGAAATAGCGTCTTTATCCTGTGAGGAATTTTCCAGCGCTTCTGCGGTAAAAACGATGACCACACAAAGCAGGATAATGGCGAAGGAACGCGCGACACGATCCCGTAGATTAAACGAAAGAGAATACAGGAAGAGGGAAAAAGCCGTAATAGCGATCCCAGCCGTGAGAATATCATTGATGGTAATAATTCCCACCAGGAACTGTTGTGCCCAAGTCTCACTCATGCAAACCTACCATTACTTTGGAGTGTGACAACCTGCGCTTCTCAAAAGGCTGGTCATCACAAAATTTCAAAGACTCTCCTGCAAAAAGGTCTTGAACCACAAAGAACACGAAGTACACAAAGAATTTCCGAAAGGATCAATTCAAAATCGTAACTATTCAGCCATGTCATTGCGAGCCATTTTCTGGCGAAGCAATCTCCCGTTTCTCAGGCCAGCTTGAATGCTTGGGGATTGCTTCGTCGCAAAGAACGCTCCTCGCAATGACAAACACAACAGTTTTGATACAAGACTGAACAGTTACTCAAAATCTTGAATCCCGCACATAATTGTTTGAAGAAAACTTCGTGCTCCTTTGTGCCCTTTGTGCTCAAAAAGGTTTTTGCAGTGGACTCATAAAAACAAGCGGCTAAAAAACAAAGCAATATCTTGAGTCTCGTAGTACAAGTCATTATACCCGCAGAACTCAAAACCGAGTTTTTGTGCAAAGCGAATAGCAGGGACATTTTTTGTAGTCACTTCGAGCAGCAGACGCTGCCCGGCGCGCCCTTCGGCCCAGTGTTGCACGGCCAGGATCATCGCCGTTGCCACGCCCTGCCGCCGATAGCGGGGGGCAACCACCAGGTCCGTGATCCAGGCGGTATGGGGAATGATCAGGTCGTTCATGCAAACATAGCCGACGATTTCGTCCCGGATCAATGCGGTGAGAAAGCCCACCCGTCGCGACCACGTTTCGGGTAAAGCCGAAACCGGCCGCGGGTACGCCACCGAAACGGCTCGCGGCAAACGAATCTCGCGGAAATGGGCAGAAATTTGCTTCTCCTCCTGCTCGACATTCATTTGCCAGACGTATTCCGATTGGACAGAATGGTCAATCGCCATCAAGGCTTTCAAGTCGGTGGCTAGCGTAGGGCGGATCTGGACCTCAGGCATGGGTTTCCTCACGGAGCAAGAACGCGCACCGGTACAACACAGGGGGGCAAAGCCTGTCCCTGGTTATCGGTGACCACAAGACGTAGCAGATAATCGCCGGGCGTCAGTTCAGACGTATCCCAGGAACCCAGGCGACCATCCTGAACCGGCTGGTTGCCGGCCTGGACAGTTGTCCACAATTCGGTTCCAACGGGGGAAAATTCGTACTTATAAAAGCCGAAGTTAGGAATGTCCGCACTTCCTGTGAGGGTGACAACGCCACCCACCGTTTCCCCCGCTTTGGGAGATGTGATGGTGATTTGAGCAGGAATACAGCCAGAAGATTCGCTCGGCAAGGTGGGAACAGGAGTACCGGTCTCGAGCATTTGTAAAATTTCGGGCGGGATGGTGCTGGTTGGAATCACATTAAGTGGCAAAGTGGGCGTAGGCGCAAAGGGCAAAAACGGCAAGGAGGGGACGAGAAACACAATCACAACGAATTCGGCCAGGGCAAGTATCCCCAAAAAAGAGAGAGAAGTCACCGCCCAGGCCAGTCGTTGATTGGCCAATTGTTTCTCCAGGCCAAAAAGGGCTTGCCGTTGCTCGTTTCGCGCCTGTGCCAGTTGTCGGAAAGCAAAAATGGCTCCAAGCAAAAGCAGGAGGTAAATCAGGCCGGCGTAGTCATTCAAAAATTTCAGAATTTCGAGCATTCCGACCTGCTACAAGGCGCGCAGGACGCCGCGGATGAGAATCTCCAGTTTCGGAGCGAGTACCCGGCCCGCTTCAAGGACTTCTTCGTGGGAGGTGATGGTATTGCCATCCAGGTTGGCTTTATTGCTAATGCCAGAGAAGCCGAGAACACGCGTCCCGCCATGGCGCGCGACAATGACCTCCGGCACCGTGGACATGCCCACCGCATCGGCGCCAGCCATGCGCAGGAAACGCAAGTCTGCCGGGGTCTCAAAAGACGGCCCGCTCAGACCAACATAGACCCCTTCGCGCAATGTCAGCCCGGCCTGACGCGCCACCTGCCGCGCCAGGTCACATAAACGGCGGTCATAGGCCTGACTCATGTCCGGGAAACGTGGGCCGAACTCCTCCAGGTTGGGGCCGATCAACGGATTCAGCCCTGCCATCGCCGCCAGGTTCAGGTTGTCGGTAATCAACATCACATCCCCAGGGACAAAGTCAGGGTTAATCGCACCAGCAGCATTTGTCACAATCAGAATCTCGATGCCCAGGCGTTGCATCACACGCACCGGCAACGTCACCTGCTGCATGGAGTACCCTTCGTAGTAGTGAATGCGGCCCTGCATCACCAAAACAGGCTGATTTTCAAGCAAGCCATTGACGAGGCGACCGGCATGTCCCACCACCGTTGACAACGGCCATTCTGGAATTTCAGAATAGGGCAAAGCAACCGCTTGTTCCACGCTCTCGGCCAGGTTTCCCAGGCCAGTGCCCAGGATTAAGCCAATGCGCGGCGAATGTTGAATTTTGGAACGGACCGCTTGGGTAACCCGGTCAATTGTTTCCACCGTGATTTGCATTTTTCTCTCCATAAATCGTAGTTGAGTATCCGAATTATACCAATCCAGAACTGGAGATAAACCGCAATAAACCGATCCACCAGGCCATGAATGACACGAATTTCACAACCAGGTGATTCCCCGACCTTCCGGGCGGTATTTTCTCTATTCAATTTCTCAAAACTGCTTCAAAGGCAGCCACCGTTTGCGCCACGTCGTCATCACGGATCCAGTAATGCAACACCAGCCGAAACCGGCGCGGACCCGCCTGCCCGATGAGCACACCGCGTTGTTTGAGACGTGCGATCAACTCTTGCTCGGGTAGAGGGACTGTCTCTTCCAGGGTGAAAAAGACCATGTTCGTCGCCGGTTCGTTGACCCGCAGACCGGGAATCCGGCTCAGACCAGCAGCCAGAGTCCTGGCCCGGGCATGATCCTCGCCGAGGCGCAACGACATCTTCTCGATGGCAATGATGCCAGCAGCCGCAATGACGCCGGCCTGCCGCATCCCCCCACCCAGCATTTTACGGATTCGGCGCGCCCGCTGAATGAAGTCCTTCGAGCCACATAACACCGAGCCAACCGGCGCACACAAGCCCTTGCTCAAGCAAAACGTGACCGAATCCACTGGTTCGGTCAATGCCTTCACTTCCACGCCCTGGGCGACTGCAGCGTTGAAAATCCGTGCCCCGTCGAGGTGCACGGCCAGCCCGTGCCGATGCGCCAGGTCGGCCAAACGACGCGTGTATTCTGGCGTCTGAAACGTGCCACCGCAATGATTATGGGTGTTTTCCAGGCAAACCAGGCGGCTCACCGGTTCATGCGGATCATCTGAGCGAATCGCGGCTTCCACATCTGCCAGGGCAAGGGAACCATCGGCCTGGTTGGGCAGTTGGAACGAGTGAACACCTCCCAGAGCCGAAATACCGCCCGCCTCGTGAAGAAACGTGTGAGCCTGATTGCCCATAATCGCCTCATCGCCGCGTCCGCAATGGGTCAGGATGGCCACCAGGTTGCCCATCGTTCCCGAAGCGACAAAGAGCGCATCTTCTTTGCCGGTTTTTTCGGCAGCCAGTTCCTGCAAGCGGTTGACGGTCGGGTCTTCTCCGTACACGTCATCGCCGACCTCGGCCTGCGCCATGGCTTCGAGCATTTCAGGGGTCGGTTTGGTCACTGTGTCAGAGCGTAAATCAATCCACACCATTGTCTTTTCTCCCAAATTGGTTATTTTCTTGAGTTTTTTCTCAGGGTGTCGAGGACTGTCTGTAACTCATGCGGCAGAGGAGCCTCAAAGATTTGGGGAGTTTTCTCACCAGGCAAAATGATTTTGAGGCGAAAGGCATGCAGGAAATGGCGTTCCAGCGGCAGAGAGGGCTTGCGCCGACCATAGACGGTATCGCCGGCAACAGGGCAACCCAAAAACGCCATGTGGACGCGAATCTGATGGGTACGTCCAGTGAGCGGATGGACTTCGAGCAGGGTATGCTCAGGAAATTGTTCGAGTGTTCGGTATTCGCTGACGGCCTCGCGCCCTTTTTCCGGGGACACCACAGCCATCAGTTTGCGGTGAGAGGTGTTTCGGCCAATCGGGGCTTCGACACGCCCCAGGGGAGTAGGCGGGTGACCGTCCACCAGCGCCAGATAGGTCTTTTCAACCGCACGAGAGCGAAATTGATCTTGCAGCCAGCGATGGGCACGTTCGTTTTTGGCGACCACGAGCAGGCCCGACGTCTCTTTGTCGAGGCGATGGACGATTCCCGGCCGTTCTTCGCCGCCGATGCCCTCCAGATCGGGGATGTGCGCCAGAGCCGCGTGAACGAGGGTGCCGCGATCATGCCCCGGCGCCGGATGGACAACCATGCCCGCCGGTTTGTTGACGATCAGCAAATCGCTGTTTTCGAAGATAATTTCCAGAGGAATCGGCTCCGGGACCAGGTAGGTGGGCGCGGCGGGGGGAATGCGCACCTCGACCCGCGCGCCAGGCTCGAGGTCGAACCCCGGCTTCAGGACGGGCTGGCCGTTGACCCGTACCATTCCGTTGCGGATCAGCGCTTGCAGGCGAGAACGGGAAAACTCCGGCAAACGAGTCGTCAGAAAGACATCCAACCGCTCGCCGTCGGCCTTTTCAAAGACGAAGTTTTCAAGCCGTTCACTCACCGTTTGATTTTTCCTCCACTCCCTGGGATTGTTTCTTGCGGCGCTCGTTGATCAAGACGCCCAAGACCATGATGGCCGCTCCTACGGTGATGCTGGCGTCGGCCACGTTGAAAATGGGGAAAGTGCCGACAGAAATGAAGTCAATGACATGCTGAAATTGCAAGCGGTCAATCAGATTGCCGACTGCGCCGCTCAGTTGCATGGCAAGGGCAAGACGCAGCCACCAGTCCCGTTCGATGCGGGGGAAGTAGTAGAGAATTGCTACAGCAACGACGAAGGCCAGAATCGTAAAAACCAGGTTGCCGTTTTGGAAGATGCCAAAAGCAGCGCCGGTGTTGTACCAGTAACGGACGCGGGCGTAAGGAAGAAGCCAGGCCATGTTTTCGGGCAGCCAATCACTCCCCAAAAGCAGATGCGTGCGAACAAGGTGTTTCGTCCACTGGTCGAGGGCGATAATTGCGCCACTCACGAGCATCAGGTAGAGATAATCGCACCAGACTGTTCTGGTGGTGTGCGGTTGGTGTTCGGTCAAGTTTGCTCCTCAAAGTACACACGCGGCACGCGTGTATTGATATTCGTCAGAATTTCATAGGGAATTGTACCAGCCCATTGGGCCAAATCTTCGGCAGTAATGGCCTGGCCATCTGATTCACCCAGCAAGATGACTTCATCGCCATTGAAGGCAGAGTCTTCGCCAATGTTGACCATCATCTGGTCCATGCAAATCCGTCCGACCTGGGGGTATTTGCGGCCGCGCACAATGACCTGGGCTTTGTTGGACATGGCGCGAAAGTATCCATCCCCATAACCGACAGGAACCGTGATGATACGCGTGGGACGGTCTGGCTGCCACGTGGAGCCGTAACTGACCGGATGGCCTGGCTGGGTGACTTTGAAATATACTACCCGCGATTTCCACGCCAGCACAGCCCGGACCTCTACCTCTGGCCCAAGTTCGGGGCAGGGGTGAATGCCATACAGCAAGATGCCCGGTCGGACCATATCGAAGTGGCTTTCGGGCAAGCGTAAAATGGCCGCAGAATTTGCCATGTGGCGCAAGGGCATGGGGAGACTGTGTTTTTCGTAGAAGCGCAAAACTTCCTGAAAGCGTTCCAGTTGCAAGCGGGCATGGGTGAGGTCGGCAGCGTCTGCATTGGCGAAATGAGAATAAATTCCTTCTACCTCCACGTGGCGGCACTTCAACGCCGCTTCTTGCAAGGTGTGTGCGCTGTAGTAATGGACTCCAATCCGTTCCATGCCGGTATCAATTTTCAAGTGAACCCGGGCTTTCCCCCCCGCGGCGGCTGCGGCGGCATCAATCTGTTCCAGTCTCTCGACCGAGGAGGCGGTGAAGGTCAGGTCATATTCCAGATAGCGCGGCACCTGCTCGCCCCAAATTCCCCCCAGGACCAGAATAGGGGTGCGAATGCCAAGTTGACGGAGTAGAATCCCCTCCTCCAACACAGCCACGCCGAAGTAATCGGCATACGGCGCCAGGAATTTTGCAACTTCGGCCATCCCATGCCCGTACGCATTGGCTTTGATAATGGGCATCACCCGCGCCGGAGCCACCAGGGAGCGAATCACGTCCAGGTTGCGGCGCAAGCGCGTGAGATTGACCTCCGCCCAGGTAGCGCGGACGCCGCGATCAGTAGCAATGAGGGGTTCGTGAATAGGCATGGGGCTTATTTTACTGCTTCTCTTTCAAATTAGCGAACAGGGAGAATCGCTACCACCTCCCTGGCTTTTTGGAACCAAAGCCGCCAGTGGCTCACTCACCGATACAGCAGCTTCTCAGGAGACAAGAAGAGACTACCTGTGAACTGGTAGTTGCCTGTTAGCCATTTATCAGGAAACCTGTCCCATCAGATTTTATAATAAGCCATCACGAAAGGAGTGTTTATGAAAATTGTAACCGATTGTGCTGCCGACCTGCCAGCCAGTGAACGCCAGGAACTGGGTATCATCGAAGCCCCCCTGTACATTCAATTCCCAGAAGGCGAAGTCAACTCTGCTGATATAACGCCAGATGAGTTCTACGACCGACTGGAAGCAATGTACCCCAACATTCCCTCCACGGCTCAACCATCGAGCGGTACGTTCGCCCACATCTACCAGCAAATTACGGATTCAGACGAGATTCTCCCAATTCATATTTCATCTGGCCTGAGCGGCACACTGAATTCAGCCCGCATGGGTGCAGAGCAAGTCAAGGAGAAGGTCATCCACATCGTGGATTCGATGACCCTCTCGGGAGGGCAACGTTTCCAGGTTCTGGCAGCCGCCAAAGCCGCCCGCAAAGGCTGGTCCACCGACGCCATCCTCAAGCGTCTGAATCAGATTCGTGAAAATACTGAGGTCATCTACACGCTCGAAACGCTCGAATACCTGGCTCGCGGGGGACGCATCGGGCGCGTGCAGGCCTTGTTGGGTTCCGTCCTAAAACTAAAGCCCGTCATCCACGTAGAAAAAAGCGATGGCAAGTACAGCCCCATCGGCAAAACGCGCACCATTCCCGCCGCGCTGGAAATGATCGCCGAGCAACTGGAGAAAGTGTATAAAGACACTCTGCTGTGGGTGAGCATCATGCACGGACGTTTTGCCCCAGGAGCAGAAGAACTCAAAAAACTGCTCGCCGAACGCCTGAAGATCGCCAGAATGGAAATTCTCCGCATCTCGCCCGTGTTGGGCGTCCATACCGGGCCAGGCATCGTCGGTGCGGCAGTGGTGCCGATGAGCCTGATGGAAGATTTGGAGTGACATCCAAACTGGCCCGACTGAGGCTGTTCACTCTTCCTCGGGAACGCTGATGTCGGCCAAACGAGCACGGGTCAGTTCAATTAAGGCTTTGACCGGCAAACGGATGTTGAGACCTCGCTGGCCGCCGCTGATGTGAATCTCTGACATTGCCTCGGCTTCTGCCGAAAGAACCACCTGAAAGCCTTTATTCAACAGTGCCAGCGGCGAGATTCCCCCTGCCTGCAAGCCGGTCATCTGCTCTGCTTCCCGCTCGGTAGGTAAAAACATTTTCTTCTCGTTGAGCGCCGCAGCCAGACGTTTCAAATCCACCCGGTGGGGGCCCGGAATGACAGCCAGGACAGGTTTCCCTCGCTCGCGTTTGACCACAATTGTCTTATAGACCCGCATGGGATCTACCCCAAGCAAGCGGGCCGTCTCTGCGGCGCCAAGTTTTTCGGGGGGAAGTTCAAAGGCCTCATAGGCGACTTTATGCGCATCGAGCAAACGAGTGACATTGTTCGTAATTGCCATCGAAATCTCCTTTGCAGCCAGGAGGCAAAATAATTTTTCCGGTAACTGCCTGCCCCCGGCAAGCGAAGGGGTTGGCAGCGATCTCCCTATGCTGTTGCAAGGCTGTCATTGCAAGCCACCTTGAGTGACGGTTACGGTGCATCCCAGAAAGGAAGGCAATCTCAGGATTTTAATACTCATGAGTCCACTGCAAAGACCTGTTTTACCACAAAGGCAACAAAGGAGCACGAAGTTTGTTCAAACAATTGTGCGCTGAAATTCAAGATTTTCAATTGAGCCTTTCAGAAATCCTTTGTGTACTTCGTGTCCTTTGTGGTTCAGACCTTTTTGCATGAGAGGGGTGTGGCTCAAATTTTCGGTCAATCATGTAAATGATATGCAGAAAAGATATAATAAAGGGATAACAACATGGCGTCAATTTTTGCCAAAGGAGTGGATTGCCAATGAAAACAGAGACGCCGATTACCCTCGACGAATTGCTCCAAATGTTGCCAGAGTCCTACACCCTGGCAGAACGAGAACTTGTCCAACGCGCCTATCGCGAAGCAGAAAAGGCCCATTCTGGCCAAAAACGCGTCTCCGGCGAACCCTACATTACACACTGCCTGGCAGTCGCCGGCATTCTCGCACAATACAACATGCCGGCTGAAGTAGTCGCCGCTGCTCTTTTGCACGATACGCTCGAGGATACCGACCTGACAGCAGATTTTCTCCGTCAGGAATTTGGAGAAACCGTCACCAACCTGGTGGAGGGGGTGACCAAGTTAACGCAACTGCCGCGAGTTTCACGCGGCGAAAAACCGGAGGAGGCACACGCCTCGTCCAACGGGGACAGTCAAACGGTCGAAAGCGAAGCGGACATCAGCACCCGCAAACGCCAGCTGGCCATCGAAACCCTTCGAAAGACTTTCCTCGCCATGGATAGCGACGTGCGCGTGGTGTTGATTAAACTGGCCGACCGTCTGCATAACATGCGCACCCTCGAGGCATTCCCGCCCGCCAAACGCCGTCGCATTGCCCAGGAAACGCTCGACATCTTTGCTCCGCTAGCCAACCGGTTGGGAATCTGGCAAATCAAATGGGAACTGGAAGACCTCAGTTTCCGGTACACCAATCCAGAAAAATACAAAGAAATTGCATCCTTACTCAACGAACAGCGCGCCGAACGTGAAGAAGAAATCCAAAAAATCATTAAGCGGATTGGCGAGGTCATGGCCAAGGGGGGCATCAAAGCAGAAATCACTGGGCGTCCAAAGCATATTTACTCAATTTATCGAAAGATGGTCGAGAAGAACAAACCCTTTGAGATGGTGCGAGACATCCGCGCTGTCCGTTTGATCGTGCCAGATGTCGCCGCCTGCTATGCCGCATTAGGCCTGGTCCATACCCACTGGCGCCCCATTCCCGGCGAGTTTGATGACTATATTGCTGCACCAAAAGATAATTTCTACCAATCTCTGCACACCGCCATCATCTATGATGACGGCAAACCGGTAGAGGTACAAATTCGCACCCCGGAAATGCACCAAAACGCAGAACTGGGCATCGCTGCTCACTGGCGATACAAAGAAGGCAGCCAGCAGGATAAATACGCCGAACGCATCAACTGGTTGAGAAAAATGATGGAATGGCGGCAAGACGTCAGTGACGCCCAGGAATTTGTGGAAAGCATGAAGACCGACGTTTTCAAAGACCGCGTCTATGTCTTCACCCCTCGCGGCGACGTCATTGACCTGCCTGCCGGCTCCACACCAATTGACTTTGCCTACCACGTCCACACCTCCATTGGCGACCGCTGTCGCGGCGCAAAAGTGAACGGCAAACTGGTTCCCCTCGACTACCAGTTGAAGACCGGCGAACAGGTAGAGATTTTGACGGCCAAACAGGGCGGCCCCAGTCGGGACTGGTTAAATCAGAGTCTGGGACTGGTGCACACAGCCAGCGCTCGCAGTAAAATCCGCGCCTGGTTCAAGCGTCAGGATCGCGAACAAAACCTGGCGCAGGGCAAAGCCATGCTCGAACGGGAGTTGGAACGTCTCAACATTCCTCCTCTGGAACCTGCCAGCCTGAACGAACTCGCCCAAAAATTCAACCGCACCCCTGACGAATTTTTCATTGCTCTCGGATGCGGCGACCTGAACATTGGACGCGTCCTGAGCAAATTGCTTGAGACCAAACCGCCGGACGATACATTTGCCACCGTTCCTCCTTCTACAGCCGAGCAAGAGGCCTCCGACTCATTTACAGTCCTCGGTCTCAAAGGCTTGCTCACCACCACCGCCCATTGCTGCAACCCCACTCCCGGTGACCCGATCATCGGCTACATCACACGCGGACGCGGCGCCACCATTCATCGCCAGGACTGCCCCAACATCTTGCGCGTCCGCGAGCGCGAGCGCCTGGTCAGGGTGACCTGGGGAGAGAACGTGCGCACCTACCCCGTTCCCATTCGCGTCAAAGCCTTCGACCGACAGGGCCTGATGAGCGACATCACCACTCTTCTCAACAACGAAAACGTCAATATCGTCAAAGCAGATGTGCGTGTCTCGAAAAATATGGCAGATATGCGTCTTGTGATTGAAGTCAAAGATATTGCACAATTGAGTCGCATCCTCGCCAGAATAGAAAACCTGCCCAACGTGCTTGAAGCCGTACGTCTCAAGGGTGGATAACGATTGCATCTTCTTCCAGGTTTGGAAGGTCACCACGCAGTTCAGTTTATTTTTTCCCAAAAACAGATGGGCGATTCGGAGAAGATGGTATAATGGCGCCGCTTTCGTTTTGGCGGCAGGTATGCTCTCTGTTCAAGAAGCCATTGACCAAATCTTAAGTCGTTTTCGTCCGGTGGAACAGGAAATCGTTCCACTGGAACACGCCGCGGGTCGAGTCCTCGCCGAGGACATTCTCGCGGCAATAGACCTCCCCGCCTTTGACAATTCTTCAGTGGACGGATTTGCCCTGCGCCCAGAAGATGGCGTTGCGGGCAGGACCTTGCGCGTGGTCGCCGACCTGCGAGCCGGAGCCACCCTCGACAGGCCCCCCGCTCCGGGAGAGGCTGTGCGGATCATGACCGGAGCCGCCCTCCCCCCTGGCGAATATGCCGTGATCATGGTCGAAGACACGGATTTTAACGGGCGCGGCCCCGAGACCCCGGCCCCTACCACAGTCACCCTGCACAAAACAGTCACCCAAGGCGAGAACATTCGTCGCCGGGGCAGCGATCTCAAACAAGGCGAGCTCGTCATTCCGAAAGGGCAAACGCTCAGAGCGCAAGAAGTTGGTCTGCTTGCCATGCTGGGCAAAAGCCGTGTAAACGTCTATCGTCGGCCGCGCCTGGCTATGCTCTCATCGGGCGACGAACTGCTGTCCCCCGAGCAACCGCTTGTCCCCGGCAAAATCCACGAATCGAATTCCTACATGCTGACAGCATTGGCTACGAAGGCTGGGGCAATCGTCATCCCTCTCGGCATCGCCCGAGATGACCAGGCAGAAATCCGCGCCTGCCTCGACCAGGCAGTGGAGGCAGGGGCAGATGTCATCGTTTCCTCGGCCGGGGTGAGCGTCGGCGCTTTTGACTACGTCAAGTCGGTGATTGAAAGCGAGGGACGGCTGGAATTCTGGCGCGTCAACATGCGTCCGGGGAAACCGCTTGCCTTTGGAAACTACCGGGGCATTCCCTTCTTCGGCCTGCCAGGGAATCCGGTCTCAGCCTTCGTCGGCTTTGAACTGTTCGTTCGCCCGGCAATCGAGCGCCTCAGTGGAGGCTCGCCGCCTTCCCGGCTGATCCGGAAAGTGCGCCTGGCCGAAGCAGTCGAGTCAGACGGACGGGAATCTTACCTGCGCGCCATCGTCCGTGAAGAAAACGGCACTCTGATGGCCCGCCTCGCTGGTCATCAGGGTTCCGGAAACATTTTCTCTCTTGTACGGGCAAATGCTTTACTGATTATCCCCTCTGGGGTAAAATGCGTGCCTGCTGATTCGGAGATAAACGCATGGTTTCTCGACTAACTCAATCTGTAGATAAAACCGACAAAAAACTGCGTTGGGCCAGCCTGATTTTAGCCATGCTGGGAGTTTTAGATTCAATTTACCTCCTCATCTACAAATTCAGCAGCAACGACAAACTCTGCCTCGGAAGCGGTGACTGCGCCACAGTCAATTACAGCCCCTACTCCGAAATTTATGGCATCCCGGTTTCGTTGCTTGGTGTCATCGGGTATGCCGCCATCGTGGCCGTCCTGGCGCTTGAATCCCGCCTCCGCTTGCTTCAAGAATACGGCCGCCTGGCCAACTTTGGCATGTCGCTGGTTGGTGTTCTTTTCTCGGCCTATTTGACCTACGTAGAAGCCTTTATCTTGCATGCCTACTGCCCCTTTTGTGTCACATCAGCCATTATCATCACTGTCATATTTATTGTTTCGATCATTCGCCTGATCAAAACCTTTTAGGAGGAACATCATGCCCCGTATTCGCTGCCACTACACCAATTGCGTCTTCCTTGACGATGGATATTGCAGCGCAGCAGCCGTTGAAATCGATCCCGACACTGGCTGTGCCACCTACGCGCCAAACGAAGAAGCCATTCAAGAAGAAGACTGGGAAGACGAACTGGAAGAATGGGAAGATGAAGAACTGGACGAGGACGAAGAAGAATGGCTGGATGAAGACGAAGAGGACCTGTAAGTAAACAATTCTCTCGTTTTCGATCTCCACTATTGACCACTTTTGTTTTTGATAACGTTTGTGTTCTCTCCAAAAGCGATAACCGATTGTGAAGCGGCTATCGCTTTTCCTTAACCGAAAAACCTGCACTTACCAAACTGCATTTTGGCTTGCCAATTTTCGCCAGCATCGTTATAATATGCGCCTGTTCGGGCGGATAGCTCAGTTGGTTAGAGCACTGCTTTGACATAGCAGAGGTCGTAGGTTCGAGCCCTATTCCGCCCACTCCCCAAAATGCGTTGACCGGGACGAGTAAGTGGAGCGCAGATCGACAGGGAAAGCAGGTCACAGATTGAGAGCCTGCTACGTGAAGCCCCACCGAAAACCCCCCGCGAGCATGATGCAGAACACCGGCCTAACCGGTCAGTAAGCAGAACGGCAGGCTCCGTTAACGGCCCCAAGAGATGTCCTGACCAACAGGACAAATCGGGTGGAACCGCGTGACCGCATTAAGCGCTCTCGCCCCGAACTCGGGCGAGAGTTTTTTGTTTCAAAAAAAGAGGTAACTGTTCAGTCTTGCATCAAAACTGTTGGGTATGTCATTGCGAGGAGCGTTCTTTGCGACGAAGCAATCCCCAAGCGGTCAATCTGGCCTGATAAGTGGGAGATTGCTTCGCCAGAAAACGGCTCG
>DAOTZT010000073.1:0-2387 GCA_034434255.1 Anaerolineales bacterium
ATATTGCCATATCACCCCGCTTTCTGAGCTCCAAAGCAAGATTTTGGGCTTGCTCAACCTCTCATCGAGCATCTATTCTGCGCTGGCATCCAATTCTTCAAATCCGCCTTGAAAATGAGCGAACCGAGAGCAAAGAGAGATGGCTTTCTCAAAGTCCCTGGATGCCCTGTGCGAAACACAGCAATTGAGAATTTTGACCGCTGAGACGCAGAGTTCGCAGAGATTTTTTGTGGTTTTCTCTGCGTTCTCAGCGGCTCTGCGGTGAAAGATTTGTCTTTGAGAAAACCACGTTTTCACGGGAGATCGTCTCCCCTTTCGAGAGCACGTGCGGAGTATAGCGATGAAACGCATCATGGTTCAACTGACCGAGGAACAAATCGAGGCGCTGAAGGCGCTGGCAAAGGCGAGGAAAACGTCTGTTGCCAGGCTGGTGCGCGAGTCGGTGGCGCAGTACGTGGTGGCCACGGACAAGCAGGCCGAGCGGGAGAAGAAGCGGCAAAGGATGCTGGAGTTTCTGGATTACGTTAAAAAACATCCGGAAGAGTTCCGTGACATTGAAGGGAAAACTGACGTTGCCAGAAATCACGATAAATATCTAGCGGAGATTTACGGAACATGGTAACAATCTTTATTGACACTTCCGCGGAACACGAAGGAAAATCTTTCGCCTTTGTGTATGTCATGGGTTGTGGTTAAGAGCCTTTTTGCCGCTTCAGCAGTTTCTCGAACAATTTTTCATATTCCTGCGCTACCGTATCGGGGTCATAGGTGGTAGCCAGGGCAGTCGTATCGCAACGGTATTTTTCCTTTTCAGCAAAAATTTCGAGCAGGGCCTGGGCCAGGGCTGCAGAATCGCCAATTGGAACAACTTTGCCCATGTTGTGCATTTGCACCGGTCGGCGCACGCCCGGCAGGGCCGAGGCCACGCACGGGACGTTGTGCATCATGGCCTCGATTTGCACCAGTCCAAACGCCTCGGTCGAGTTGAGCGAAGGGACGACCAGGACGTCGAGATTTGGATAAAAAGCGGTCATCTCCTGCGGGGAGAGGACCCCCAGGAACGTCCACTGACCGCGCGCCTGGTATTCGCGAATGCGCGGCATCAACCGTTCGGCGTAGGACTGCTCCCCCAGGACATTCTCGTACTGACCGGCAAACAGCACCTGGGCATCGGGGTATTTTTCGAGAACACGGGGGAGGGCATCGAGCAGCACTTCGACGCCTTTTTCAGCCGCAAAGCGGGCCGCCATACCGATGACCGGGCGCCGCTGGCGAGTCTGATGGGCGGCGGCAAAGGCCTCCGCCGCGCCAGGGAGAGCAGGCGGCAATTCCACCGGCGGCAGGAAGGCAGTCAGTTTGTGGCGGTAGCGCGAGAGGTAGGGGGAATGGTCAGCGTAATCCTGGGTGTACGTGACAATGTGATGGGCAAGAATCCCGGCCATGTGGTTCTGAAAATGGACAACCGCATTGACAATACGGTTGAACAGACCAGGCGGTAAGTCGAGGTCGCAGTGATAAGTCAAAACAGCAGGCTTGCCAAAGAGACGAGCGCGAAAGGCCACGCCAGGAGCGTCGAACTGGGGCAGGTGCAATTGCACCACGTCGTGTTGCCAGACGAGTCTGGTCGCCACCAGGCCAAAGGTCGGGGCAAGGACACCTTTGCTGATGCGCACCGCCACCGGTACACGGACGACGCGCACGCCATCCATCATTTCTTCGCGCGGCAGGGATTTGTCATATTGGGTGGTCATGACTGTGACCTGGTGGCCGCGGCGGGCAAAGGCGCGCGCCAGGCGCTCAGCGTAGATGGTCAGGCCGGAGGTGTGAGGTCGGTAGTAGGTGAGGACGGTCAGGATGCGCATAGGGTAAAGAGGCAAGAGCAGAGAGGAGTGAGAAGGAAGAAGGGATGGAGAACAGGTCGAGAATTAAGAGGAGAAAGGACCACAGTAGAGGCCGTTGTTGCCACATTCGGCGCATTCCAGTTGCAGGGTGGCATGCTGAATGGCATAGCGCTCAGCAAGGACGCGGCTCACCGCCGACTGGATTTTCGCCCCGTCGCTGACAGCAACATCCGCCGTGACAAGGTGCGCCGAAAGGTAGCGCATTTCATTGGTGATGCTCCAAACATGCAGGTCGTGGACGCCGCGCACCCCATCTACAGCGAGAATATCCCGCTGCAAGGCCTCCATGTCCACATCAGCAGGGGTAGACTCCATCAAGATTTGCAGGGATTCGCGCAGGATGCCAAAAGCATTCCACAAGATGAGCACGCCGATCAGCACGCTGACGAACGGGTCGAGCCAGTTCCAGCCGGTGAAGTGGATGAGCACGCCCGCCGTGACTGCTCCCACTGTGGAAAGCACATCGCCCATCAGGTGGAGGAAGGC
>DAOTZT010000074.1:0-3187 GCA_034434255.1 Anaerolineales bacterium
GAGTTCTACCGCGAGTCGAACGACCTCGCCGCCGCCCTGCGCGATACCCTCTTTGCCCTTCAGCCGCTGCTGCCCGAAACCGTCCTCTTGTTGCATGACCTGCTGCTCACCAGTGACACCCTGCCCGAAGGGGGCTTCACCCTCGAACTGAGTCCGGGCGCTCTAAGCCGCACCATGTCCCCCTTTGCCGCTCGAACAGTCAGCCCGGAAGCGGTAGAACGCTTGCTGGAATGGTTCGAACCGGGCTTTCTCCCTCTGCACAATCCGTATGAGCAAACGGTCGCGAAGCAACTGGCGCTGCTGGCGTTGAGCAACGTGACCAATCTGACCCCGGCGCAACGGGAGGTACTCTGGCAGGTGGGCTATGCCGCGCCGGACATGCTCACCCGTTCCCTGAGCCTGCTCGTGCTGGGGCGTCAGCGTCCGCTGGATGAACGCGCCTGGCGAACCGTTCTTGACCTGCTCAACACTCCCTGGCTCAGCCACTATCGTCAACGCACGGCTGATGTCCGCCGCCTGCAAGAAACCGTTGAGTATCCTCTGTTGCTACCGGGCGATGTCTTCCTGCTGCTGGGCACGGCGGTTGCGGTGAGCGCCGAATGGAGCCGTGCCTCTGTCCTCTCGCCGGAACAGCGCGCCTCCCTGCGCCGCGCCTGGGACAAAGCCGCCTCCGAAATCAACCGCATCGTCGAGGCCCGCCTGGTCGAAAGCACTCACCCCCACCTTCCTCCCGACTGGGCTGGGGCTGTGGGCCTGGCGCGCAGTTTGAGCGAGGCACTCGGCAAATCTCCTAACGATGACCCCGACCTGCTCACCCGTCCCGCCGCTCTGGCTTTGGAATTGCTGACGGAGGACGTGCTTTCAGCCCGTCAATCTACCAAAAAAGGAGTCCCCCATGAACGAACGCGAAATCGAACAAACCGTTGAACTGCTCCACCGCTACTTCGACGAAGCCAATCCGAGCGACCCGGCGGGCAACATCCGCCTCATCAAGCGGCTGGCTGGCTTTCGGTTCTCAGAGCAGGCAGGACGATTGATTCTGCTTGCGCCAGCAGTCATCCTGGATGGTCTCCACGGGTTGGTCGAGCAGCAATTCATGCAGGCCCTGTCCGGCATCCGCGAAGACCAGCTGGATTATCAGCTCAAAGCCATCGGCCTGGCGCTGGTGATGGAATATGCCCATCTCATCCAGGCGGCAGGGAGCGGCGGCGTGATGAGCGTTGTCTCCATGCTGCCTGTTCTGGTGCAGCAGGGACAGGAAGACGGCGCAACGCTGGCCGCCCTGGCGCTGAGTTTTCTCGTCGCCAATTCGGACGTTATGACGAGCATCGCTCTCAAGTCCTCGGTCGAGAGTGGCGCTTTTCAGGATGTCTATGACCGCGCCTACAACTCCGCTACCCGCATTGCCCTGGCCTATCTGCTGTTCGAGTTAGGACGCCGCGAGCCATTCAAGAGTTACGCCGCCCCCCGCATCTCCACCCCCGACCGGCGCCACGTCCTGGAGGCCAACCTGCAGCCTGGCAACCCCCGCCTTCGCGCCGCGGTGATGGAACTCGTCTTGCTGGACGTGGCCTCCGCTGGCCGCGCCCTTCCCCGCAAACTGAACTGGCAGCGCCGCGACAGGGGATGAGCCATCAAGGCCAGGCTGGTCGAATCTGCCGTTGCGCGTTGGTGGAGACTGAGCCATTCGCCCCTGTTTCGAGTTCATCGTAGCGAAGAAGCCTGTCTCGCCGCACAACCTGACGCTGGAATACACCTTTTATACACTCAGCCGTTTTTACGCTAAAATAAACAAAAACCCCGCCGCTGAACCCGGCGAGGCTTGCTGTGCTACGCGGTTGCGGCGCGTAGCGGTTGAGGGAATTATAGCATAGCCCTTTCACCGCCTGCGTCTGCCCGCGATGCAGGCGGTGTGCTTTTTGATGAGTATCCCGAAGAGGACAGGTTTGACCAGTGGATCGAACGCTCCCGCCCGAAATGGGCAGAGAAGTCGGGATTTTCAGCCCAACGGCTTCAAATCGTTTGGGCATTGGCATATACCCGCCCAAAGTCTTCGGCGGATGACCCTTCCTGCCTGGGTTCCCTGAAAGGAGCCTCCCATGGATCACCTCCCCTGTGCAGTGATATAATCGCCATACGCTTTTTAGTTCGATAGGAGTATCGTATGGATGCAGTCACCGTTTCCCCCAAATATCAAGTGGTCATCCCCTTGAAAGTGCGCGAGCGAATGCGCCTCAAGCCTGGACAAAAAATGCACGTCATTGCTTACGACAATATGGTGGTATTCATTCCCGTCCGCCCCATTGAACAGGCACGCGGATCATTGAAAGGCATTGACACGCGCATCGAGTGCGACGAAGAGGACCGCGTATGAACATCGTCGACTCTTCGGGCTGGCTGGAATACTTCGCAGAAGGCAGCAATGCCGATTTTTTCGCCCCCGCCATCGAAGACACCGCCAATTTGCTTGTACCTGTCATCTGTATTTACGAAGTCTTCAAAAAGGTGCTCCAGCAAAAGGGGGAGAATCAGGCGCAGATTCACGTCGGCGATATGAAACACGGGAAGGTCATCGAGATGGACGAATCACTGGCATTGAGCGCCGCCAGACTCTCGGCTGAACTCAAACTGCCCATGGCGGATAGTCTGATTCTTGCCACGGCCCGCGCCCATAACGCCATCCTCTGGACACAGGATGAACACTTCAAAGACCTCGATGGCGTGAAATATGTCGAGAAGAAATATTGAACGGGCAAACCGCTGCCAACCGTAACCGTTGTCGTTCAACAAGCCACGAACAGCCTCCCAAAGTCTTCAGTAGATGCCCCTTCCCGCCTCGCATTCTCCGAAAGGAGCCTCTGATGGACCCTCAACTCCCCGCCCAACTCGTGCAATTCCTCGCCCCCTTCCTGCCTTACCTGCTCAAAGGCGTCAAACTCGCCGGGCAGGAGGCGACCAGAAAACTCGGCGAAAAGGCCGGTGAACAAGGCTTCGAGCAGGCCAAAGCCCTGTGGGACAAACTGCGCCGCAAGAAGAACGTGGAGCAGGTGGCGCAGATTTCCGCCGGCGAGCGGGGCGTCGCGGCGCAGACTATAGAAAACAGCACCGTAATCACCGGTGACCGGAATGCAGTGTTCGGGCCAGGCGCTACCGGCACGATCACCGTTATCACGGGCACCGTCCAGCA
>DAOTZT010000075.1:0-3645 GCA_034434255.1 Anaerolineales bacterium
GCTGCCTTCTTCATGGCGGGCATCAGCGCCTGGCATTTGGTGCGCAAACAATACGTGGAAATCTTCAAAAAATCCTTCCAGATTGCTGTCGTCCTGGGCCTGATCTCGGTCACACTGACCGGTCTCATTGGCCACTCGCAGGGCATCGAGGTCATGGAAACCCAGCCGATGAAGATGGCCTCCATCGAAGCGATTTGGGAAAACGACCCCAACGATCCCGGCTCGCCGTTTTCCATTCTTACCATCGGCGACCTGACCGGCAAGCAAAAAGTTTGGGCGCTGGAAATCCCGCGCCTGCTCAGCCTGATTTCGTGCAACAACCTCGATTGCGAGGTGCCGGGCGTCTATCAGGTGCAAGCCGAGTATGAGAAGTTGTACGGTCCCGGCGATTACATTCCGCTGATGGTATTCACCTACTGGGGCTTCCGCTTCATGTTCTATTCAGCGCTGCTGATGTTGGGCCTGGCGGGTCTGGGCGTGCTGGCGGTGATGCGCAACCGGGTTGAGCAGATGAAACTGCTCAAGTGGTTCCCCCTGGCGATCGTCCTGCCGTATCTGGCCAATACCGGCGGCTGGATTGTGACCGAGATGGGACGTCAACCCTGGATTGTGCAGGGCCTGCTAAAAACGCAGGACGCTATGTCGCCCAACCTGACCTCGGGCATGGTTTTGTTCACCTTGATTGGTTTTATTGCCATCTATGCGGCTCTGATGGTGGCCGATATCTATCTCTTGACGCGCTTTGCCAAAGCCGGGCCGGATGCAACCGATCGGGGCGTCATCGGCGAGCCGGTTCTGGTGGAAAAGTAGGAGGCTGAAATGTTTGACCTCAATACCCTCTGGTTCATCCTGATTGCCGTTCTGTGGATTGGCTTTTTCTTCCTTGAAGGCTTTGACTTTGGCGTGGGCATGCTCCTTCCCTTTATCGGCAAGAAAGACGAGGAGCGCCGCGCCGTTATCAACACCATCGGCCCACACTGGGACGGGAATGAGGTATGGCTGTTGACCGCGGGCGGGGCGACCTTCGCCGCCTTCCCGCAGTGGTACGCCACGTTGTTCAGCGGCTTCTACCTGGCCTTCTTCCTGCTCCTGCTTGGCCTCATCGTGCGCGGCGTGGCCTTCGAGTTTCGCTCGAAGGACTACAACCCGAAGTGGCGCACTTTTTGGGACTGGGCCATTTTCGGCGGTTCGCTCGTCCCTGCTCTACTGGTGGGGGTGGCTTTCGCCAACCTGGCAAAGGGGCTGCCGATTGACGGGAACATGATGTTCACCGGCAACCTGCTCACCCTGCTCAACCCCTACGGCCTGCTCGGCGGCCTGACCTCCGTCTCGGTCTTCCTGCTGCATGGGGCCATCTTCCTGGCCCTCAAAGCCGATGGCGAAATCAAAGCCCGCGCCGAAGCATGGGCAAAGAAACTCTGGCTGCCGGCGACTGTCATCGTCGTCCTGCTGGCTGTGGCGACGTTCTTCTACACGGATCTGGTGGCGCGGCGCGGCATTGATCCGGGCGTCTTCCCGCTGGGGGCAGTGGTCACCATCCTGCTGGCGGGCTGGTTCGTCAACCGCAAGCAGAGCGGCTGGGCCTTTGCCATGACCGGGTTGCATCTTGTCCTGACGCAAATCAGTTTCTTCATCATCCTCTTCCCGCGCGTCATGATTTCGAGCATTGACCCGGCCTTCAGCCTCGACATTTGGAACGCGGCCTCTTCGCCCTATACACTCCGCGTGATGACCGTCGTGGCGCTGATTTTTGTCCCCATCGTGTTGGCTTATCAGGGCTATACTTATTGGGTCTTCCGCAAACGGGTGACGACCGAAAAGAAGACGCTGGTGTATTGAGTATCCTGGAATGTGTCTCTTCTGCTCTCCGCCTGCCGGGTCTTTTCCTGGCAGGCGGATGGCTAAAACGGGATAACTGCCTGCCCTGAAAAAACTTATCTGAGGATGTTTCCATGTCTTCCTCCCCCAATGCCGACCAACGCGAAATCAACAAGTTCGATCACCTGGCCCGGGTCTGGTGGGACCCGCATGGGGAGATGGGCACGCTGCACGCCATCAACCCGCTGCGCACCCGCTTCATCCTGGAGCAGATTGACACGCCCGCCCCGCGCATTTTGGACGTTGGCTGCGGGGCGGGATTCTCGCCGAGGCGCTGGCCCAAGCCGGGGCGCGGGTGACCGGCATTGACCTGTCGCCGCTCGCCCTCGAAGCAGCCCGTCAGCATGCCCAGGCCGGGGGACTGGAGATTGAGTACCGTCTCATCGCTGCCGAAGCACTGGCCGAAGAACAGCCCGAATCGTTCGATGCTGTGACCTGTATGGAGATGCTCGAACACGTCCCCGACCCCCAAAAGGTGGTGGCCGCCTGTGCCAGGGCCGTTCAGCCAGGCGGACGGGTCTTCTTCTCCACCGTCAACCGCACCTTGACCTCGCTGCTGGCTGTCATTCTGGTTGGCGAGTATGTCCTGCATTTGTTGCCACGCGGCACCCACCAGTACCGCAAACTGATTCGCCCGGGCGAACTCAAGGCCTGGTCACAGCAAGCCGGTTTACGGTTCGAGCAAATCGCCAGTTTGCAATACAATCCGCTCACCAGAAGATTCAAAGTGGCTCACGGTCGAGAAGACATGAATTACATGGCGTGCTTTGTCAAGAGATGATTTGGCAGTCTCAACCTTTGCCACGAATGACACGCCAGTTCAAGCCCAGGCGAAAAACGTTTTTGTCCGTTCGATCGGTCGGTCAATCAGGCCTGTATTGCTGGAAGCGATCACCCAGAGGCCTGGCAAATCGTCCAGATGTAGGCCAGACAAGCAGTCACCAGCGTGTGGGCAAGGCGAGCAGGGTTAGAAAGGTGGCTTTTGTGAATGTGGAAGCCGCGGCTTTTCTGCTCAGAGAAGAAGGTTTCGCTTTGCAAGCGGCGTTGATAAAAGCGGCAGGACTGATAAGGACTGGACATATTGGTCAGTAGGAAGATCAGTTCTTTGCAACCACTGCTCAATCAGCCGGTCAGGTTGAGCAATACCGGCGACCTCAACCCCTGGGACGTGGTATCCCGCCAGAAGTCTGGCAAATGGTGCTTCAGGCGATTCAACCCGCAGAAGACGAAGCATCTCCCTCCGCCAAAGTAATGGCCTTGCTGGAGGAGCGCCGCGCTGCCCGCGCCCGACGCGATTTTGCCACCTCCGATATTCTGCGAGAACAAATCGCCGCCCTGGGCTGGCAGGTTCAGGATACGCCTGAAGGGCAAAAACTGGTCAAAATCACTCCCTGATTTTCCTCCCAGAGAAAGTAACTGCGCGGTCAATTTCGCCTGATAAATGGCAGATAGTTTCGCCAAAAAACGGCTTGCATGACATAGCGGCGGTTTTCTCATGAATGCTTGACCAAATGGCGATGTCATTGCGAGGCGGCAATAGCCGCCGAAGCAATCTCCTTGCGAGTCTAAGGTAAGCAATCTCCCAATTACCAGGGGATTGCTTCGGGCAAAAAACGCCCTCGCAATGACAGCCTGAATAGTTTGACAATGTCAAGTTAAACTCTTGTTCTATAAACTCTACGCATTTTGTCACTGCGAGCAAAGCGAAGCAGTCTCCTGGTTTGCGAGGGGATTGCTTCGTCGCAAAAAACGCTCCTCGCAATGACA
>DAOTZT010000076.1:0-9998 GCA_034434255.1 Anaerolineales bacterium
ATTGCGAGGAGCGTTTTTTGCGACGAAGCAATCCCCTCGCAAACCAGGAGACTGCTTCGCTTTGCTCGCAGTGACAAAATGCGTAGAGTTTATAGAACAAGAGTTTAACTTGACATTGTCAAAATAGTTACAAATACATTTGCTTTTTCGTGTAAATTCTCAATGTTTCCAAGAGGCGCCCCATCAAACTTATGCTCCCCGACTTTCGTGTCCGTCAACGGGACTACCTGCTCGAAATTTCGCGTGCCCTCACCCAGGAACTTGACCTGGAGAAACTGCTGGCACGCATTCTCCGCATTTCGATCGAAATGCTGGCTGGTCAAGCCGGTTTGATTGCACTAAAAGACGGCGGCTGGCGGGTTGCCGCAGCCCAGGGCATTCCCCCTGCCTTTCTGCGCTACCTTGAGCCGCTCCTCTCCAACGAAAACATGAGCGAACTCAACATCAACGAGTTAAATCGGATGTTGAAAGAACTGACATACACCGCCAGCATGGGCCTGCTCAACGGCGTTGGTTTGCCGCTCATCGCTCACCATCAAACCATCGGCGTCATTTTCATCTTCCGAAACTATCCCGATATTTTCTCAAGCGACGACAAACTCTTGCTCCAGGCATTTGCCGATCAGGCCGCCATCGCCGTCTATAACGCCCAACTGTACAGCCAGGTCATTTACGAAAAACAACGCCTTGACGCTCTGCTGGATTCGGCTGCAGACGGCATCCTCATCCTCAATGCCGACCACACCATCGAACGCTGCAACATTGCCTTTGAGCGCCTGCTAGGTAAGCCTCGTAACGAAATTCAGGGCGCCTCCCACAGCCAAATCATCCGCTGGGCACGTCGTCCCGATGGCCTCACCCTGGAAGAAGCTGTAGCGGGCGGCTGGCCGCTGACCCCTCATGCTCATCTCTACGTCGAGGGCGACCTGGCCCGTCCGGAACCGCCCGATCTACCGGTCGGCATCACCTACGCCCCTCTGCTGACCACCGACAACAAATTGCGCAACATTATCGTCACCGTACGCGACATTACCAGATTCCGCACCGCCGAAGAAATCAAAAACACCTTTGTTTCCATCATCAGCCACGAACTGAAAACCCCTGTGGCGCTCATCAAGGGCTATGTCAGCACCCTGCGGCGAGAAGACGCCGTCTGGGACCGTTCCATCGTCCAGGACAGCCTGGCCATCATCGAGGAAGAAGCCGATCGCCTGGCTTCAATGATTGAAGACCTGCTTGATGCCTCACGCCTGCAAGCCGGCGGCCTGACCCCCAACCTGGCTGACGTCAACCTCCCGGCCCTGGCCAGACGCCTGGCCGAACGCTTCCAGACGCAAACCCAAAAGCACACCATCGAAGTAGATTTTCCCGATGACTTTCCCATCATCCTGGCCGACGAGAATCGCATTGCACAACTTCTCTCCAATCTCATCTCGAACGCGATCAAATACGCCCCGCAGGGCAAAATTACCATTCACGGCGAAGTGCGTCCCGAACAGGTCATTATCACCGTCAGTGATGAAGGAGCCGGCATTGACCCGGCAGACATTCCCCATGTCTTTGACCGGTTCTATCGCTCGGAAAAAGCCGCCCGAAAGACCAAAGGTGCCGGCCTGGGCCTGTATCTCTCCAAAGCCATTGTCGAGGCTCACGGCGGCCGCATCTGGGTGGACCCGCAGCCGGGTGCCGGCGCCCGTATCTGTTTCTCCCTGCCGCGAAAGCACGAATAAAAGGCGCTCATCTTTCCCAAAACAACCTGTTTTTTGCAGTACAATAAGCCGGTTGCGAATCACCCTCCCCATCCAAAATCTAAAAATCGGAAACTGAATCATGCCCCCTCAAAAGACCCAAATTGCCTGCCCTCGCTGTCATCAGCCTGTTATTGCTGTTGTGGAACAACTTTTCGACGTCACCTCTGACCCTGGCGCCAAACAACGCCTCTTGGGCCGGGTGTCGAACTACGCAGTTTGTCAGGCCTGCGGCTTCAACGGCCCCCTGGCTACGCCGATTGTCTATCACGACAACGAAAAAGAACTCCTGCTCACCTACTTCCCCCCAGAACTGAAACTCTCCGTCAATGAGCAAGAAAAACTCATTGGCCCACTCATCAAGCAAGTGACAGACAAATTGCCGCCTGAAAAGCGCAAGGCTTACCTGCTCCGGCCACAGAACTTCCTCACCTACCAGAGTCTCATCGAGCGCATCCTCGCCGCAGACGGGATTACGCCCGAAATGCTGCAAGCGCAGCAAAAACGCGTCAACCTGCTCGAACGCTTGCTTTCGGCAAGCAGTCCTGAGGTCCGCTCCGAGATCATCAAGCAAGAAGCCAGCCTCTTCGACGCCGAATTTTTCGCCCTTTTCAGCCGTCTCGTTGAGAGCGCTATTGCCTCCGGGCAAGAAGATGCCGCCAGACAAATTGAAGAGATTGAAAAGCAATTGCTTGCCGAAACAGAATACGGAAAAAAATTAGTTTCGCAAAATAACGAAGTGCAAGAGGCGATCAAAACCCTGCAGGCTGCCGGAGAAGGACTCACTCGCGAAAAGTTACTTCAAATTTTCTTTGAGGCCCCGAATGACGATCGGCTGACTGCCCTGGTCAGTTTCACCCGTCCAGCGCTTGACTACCTGTTCTTCCAGACCCTCACCGAGCGCATTGAAAAAGCATCCCGCGAAGAACGCTCCCGGTTAGAGGCGCTGCGCGAAAAACTGCTTGAAATCACCCGCCGCATTGATAAGCGCATGGAAGAAGAATACAAAAAGGCGGCCCAGTTGCTCGACACCATCTTGAAAGCCGAAAACATTCAGCAGGCTACCGCAGAACATCTGCCTGAGATCAACGATCGCTTCGTCGAGGTCCTCAACCAGGCTACCCAAGAGGCGCAACGCAAAAATGACGCCGAACGGATGAGCAAACTGCAACAGGTGGTCGCTGTTTTGCAACAGGCCAGCGCTCCGCCCCCAGAAATTGAATTACTCCAGGAACTCCTTGACGCTCCTGACGCTGCCGAATTAGAGCGACGCATCGCTGCCCATGCCAGTGAGATTACCCCCGAATTCAGCACGCTGATCTCCAGCATCATCAGCCGGATGGAAGAAGAGCAAGGGAACAGCGAAAATGCGCAAATGATCCCCAAACTGGAGGCCATCTATCGGGCAGTGCTCAAATTCACCATGAAACAGAATCTGGCCGCCAGTTGATTTTCATCCCTACAGCCAAAGTATGCTTGCCCCCATCGCTAAAAAGGGAGCAGAAGCAAACAACCAAAAGCCCTTTTTCGCCCAGGCCTTGAGCGAAAAAGGGCTTGAATTGTCTACCTCTGTTTCTCGCCGGTTTCAGCAATGCCGAAACTGACGAGGAAAGTACTCAAAAGAGGCTCATCTCCTTCTTTCCACCATCAAGCGATACTTGAGCAAACGCTGCTCTATGGCACGAGAAAGCTCGCGGCGGACATTTTCGTCGCTACTTTGCTGTAATTCTTCTTTGAGAAGAGCAATTTCCCTGAGCAATTCCACCTCGCGCGGCAAAACGTCGGCATTCTTCAAAATCGAATAGGCCAGCCGCACTTCTTCGGGCGTATCAAAATAGGCCGAAAGATCGAGCGGCTTGCCCGCGCCAGGCAAATGGTCAAATTCGCCGCGTGAGATGGCTTCCTGGATCAGGATTTCGCTCGGGTGCATGGCAGAAAAACTCACGGGCAGGTAAACTTCGCCGGGTCGGGATCAGACCCCACAGCCCAGACCCGTTCGAACTCTTGCAGGTAAAGAGAAGCGATCTGGGGATTGTCCACAATCACCACATTTTCATCATTCGACTCATCCGCGCTGGAAGAGAAGTTCAGCGAACCGGTAATGACAATGCGGTTATCTACGATAATCACCTTGTGATGCATAAAACTCCCGTTGCCATCCTGCCGGACGGGGACTTTGGCGCACAGGAAAGTGACCATTTCCGCCCCCTGCCCATCACTCCCTACCTTTTCATGGACTCCTTGTATATCCACCCCCACCCTGGCCCGCTCGATCATTGCATTCGCAAAGGGATAGTCCGTAAAAGAAAATGCCAGGAAGCGGATGCTCTTCTGCGCCTGTTCCACGTATGGGATAAGATGCGCAATCACATCATCTTCTGACGAGAACAGAACCTGCACCGGTGTTCCCTGAACGACAACCGTCTGATCTTCAACCGTAGAGGGCGAGCGAGGGCCAAATTGTCCATCCCACATTTCCTGAAATTCGCGCTCGTAGATAGCAGCAATTTCAGGCGAATGAAACACAATCACATTGTTATTTTGCTTGAAGATACCGTTGACGGTGACATTGGTCGAACCGGTCCAGACCGTTTCTCCATCAAAAATCCAGAATTTATTGTGCATCAGTGCCGTGCGCCCGTCATCGCGGACCTCGATACCTGCTTCCGTTAGCATGGCAAACTGCCCGCCCCCGTATTCGGCATCTGCCTCCAGCCCATGCTCGTCATCTGTCACCCACCGCACATCCACCCCGCGCTGGTGGGCAGCGATCAACGCTTCGGCCACGGGCGTCAGGTCAAACTCGAACGAGGCAATGTGAATGCTGCGCTGAGCAGCATTGATTTTGTCAATCAGTTTCTGCTCGATGGAGTTGGCATAATTGTTAGGGTCATTGATATTCAGCGGGTCAGTGAAATAAACTTCCCACCAATCTCCTGGAGCCGAGGAAAGAGGCGCTTGTGTCGTTACAATTTCATTGGTAAAAGAGGGGACAGACGTCGGCGTCGTGGAAGTATATTCAACAAAATAGGACAGTGCATAGAGCACCGCAATCACAACCAGGACAATAAACGCAATGGTAGTCCGGCTACTACTTCTTCTAGATCTATAGGGCATATTTCACCTTTCTTGAAGCATAGATTCAAACCAGGAACGAACCGCGGAGACAAACTCTGTGGAAGTTGAAAAAGAGCGACCCACGAACTCTGCCAACGCCACGTCATCAGGCAGGGTGAAGGATGGGCCATAGAGAATCCCCGCCTGACCAGCAGCCTGTTGGAGGAACGTGGCAGCAGGTGTCGGGTCTGCCGAGAAACGGGCAACAGCAGCCATCCTGATCCGTCTCAAGAGAGACCGCAGGGCGCGCATCTTCGGCGCGACCACTTCCTCTGCAGAAGCGTCATCCAATTCAGCAGTATCGGCATAAATCTGGCCGACAAGTTCATGGCCCCAGGCGAGCAAGATAGAAGCAGTATCGTCATCCAGGCCTTCCAAGAGGGCTTCATTGCCGCTCAAAGCAGAGCGTGCACGGTTAACACGTCGTTCAATGTCTTGCATGGCTGCTCCTTTCTAAAGATGTTCTAAAATCCATGACCGAAAGAGGCCGACCAGATTGCTTATTCCTACCGCTGGACTGCAGGTTATTCCGGTCAAAAATGCTGTTGAATTGGGCGACGATGCAATGTCAGCATCATGAATAAGAATTATATCAGACGCCAGTAACAGACATGGGAAGGAATGAGATGGGACTATAAAAACACCTCGCAAATTGAGCGCGGAAAAAGCAAATAGAACACGGAGTACACAGATTAGACAGATTTCCACGGATAAAATATAAAAATCCGTCTCTATCCGTTCTATCCGCATCATCCGCGTTCTATCAACCACACGTCCGCCAGACAACACTCCGTCCTCTTTGGCAAAACGTGCTGGCTGGTCCATCAGACGATTTGCGCAGATGCCCGATGACCGGACAGGTAAAGTCATTTTGCCACTCCCCACCAGCACGCTAACGCATTACAATAGGACATCATTCACCGTTGGAGGCCAAAAATGGAATATCGCACGCTCGGTTTGACTGACCTGAAAGTCTCCTGCCTTTGCCTCGGCACAATGCAATTCGGTTGGACAGCAGACGAGGCGACGTCCAAACGCATCCTGTCCGCCGCGTATGAGGCCGGAATCAACTTCTTTGACACTGCCGACATTTATTCGCGTTGGGCAGAGGGCAACCCCGGCGGCGTCGCAGAACGAATCCTTGGCGCCTGGTGGAAAGAGGCCGGCATTCCACGCGACAAAATTGTGCTGGCCACGAAAGTGCGCGGCAACATGGGCGGCGGGCCAGACGACGAAGGACTTTCGCGCGCACATATCATGAAGTCGGTCGAAAACTCCCTCCGTCGCTTGCAAACTGATTACATTGACCTCTACCAGGCCCACTGGCCCGACGAAAACACCCCCATCGAAGAGACTTTGCAGGCATTCGACGACCTCGTCAAGCAAGGCAAAGTCCGCTACATTGGCGCCTCGAACTATGCCGCCTGGCAATTAATGCAGGCCCTGTGGGCCTCCGATCGCGGCGGCCTGGTGCGCTTCGATTCACTCCAGCCTCATTACAACCTGGTTCATCGCGCCGAATTCGAGCGCGAACTGGCAGCCGTGTGCAAGACCTATCACATCGGCGTCATCCCCTACAGCCCGCTGGCAGGCGGCTTCCTGACCGGAAAATATCGGCGCAACCTGTTGCCGGTTTCGGTACGGGTCAACGGGGTGCGGCGTTACTTCACCGAGCGTAATTGGGCCTTGCTCGATGAAATGGACAAAATCGCCAAAGACAAAAATGCCGATGTGGCACAAATTGCCCTTGCCTGGCTCTTGAGTAACCCCTTGATCACCAGTCCCATCATCGGGGCCAACTCGATCGACCAGTTAAATGACAACCTGGGTGCAGCCGATATTCGCCTGACCCCGGCAGAAAAAGAGACTCTCGATACATTGAGCGCCTGGGATCGTTCCGAAAACGAATAAACCAGCCCTCAGCCAAAAGAAAAATCCTGACAGGGCTTGCCGCAACGATTGCAACGGCAAGCCCTTGAATTCTCTTCGCTGACATGTCCATTTCTTCCTCCATGCGTCTCAAAGCCGACTTAATGCTCCTTCTTGTCGCCCTCCTGTGGGGAAGCGCCTTTGCCGTGATGCGCGTCGCCGCCGGGCACAACACGATTTTCCTGCTCAACGGCAGCCGTTTTCTGCTTGGCGGCTTGTTGCTCCTGCCTTTTGCAAAGCCACCTCAGAGCATCCGGCGCGACAATTTCCTCTATGTCTTTCTGGCCGGGTTTGCCCTGTTCGCAGCGGTTGCTTTTCAGCAAGCAGGACTGGCCACCACTACCGCCGGCAATGGCGGCTTCATCACCATCCTGTACGTGGTCATCGTTCCGCTCATTTTGTGGATCGGCTGGCGTCAGCGCCCCTCCCTGCGCGTCGGGCTGGCCGTTGGCCTGGCCGTCGTGGGTGGCTTTTTGCTCAGTACAGCCGGGGCCTATCACATTGCCTCTGGTGATTTTCTCATCTTCATCGGCTCGTTCTTTTGGGCCATGCACGTCGTCGTGGTGGACCGGGCACAGGGTCACATTAATGCCCTGCCATTTGCGGCTTTTCAATACCTCGTCTGTGGGACGTTGAGCCTGGGCGCCGGTATCCTGTTCGAGCACCCCTCTGGCACCGACCTGATGTATGTACTTCCGGCGATTATTTACACCGCCATCTTTTCCATCGCAATCGGCTTCACACTCCAGGTCATCGCCCAAAAACATACCCCTGCCAGCGACGCGGCCCTCATCCTCAGCACAGAGGCCGTGTTCGCGGCGCTATTTGGCTGGATTTTCCTTCACGAGACTCTTCTCCCCGTGCAAATGGCAGGTTGTGCGCTCATCCTGCTTGCGGTTGGATTAGTCCAGGCAGGAAAGGCCGGTCACCAACAAGCCCCCCACTGACCGGCGCTTGCTTTTCTAAAACTGACACCGCCTGCTATGCCTGACTCTCCCCCACTCCCTGGCGGCTGACGAGCCAGATACCCGCCAGGAGAAAAGCCGCGCCAACGATTTTGATTGCGCCGGGAATTTCGCCAAACAGCAACACAGCCAGGATAGTTGACCCAATCGGCTCACCCAGCAAGGTGACCGAAACAAACGAAGCCGGAGCATACTTCAAGGCCCAGTTGAAGAGAGTATGCCCAAGCAATTGGGGGACAAGCGCCAGGAGCAAAAACCACAAATAAATTTTGGGAGAATAGCCCACTAATCTTTCGCCTGCTGCCGTCATCATCGCCAGCAAAACGACCGCGGCCATGCTATAGACGACGAAAACATAGGGGAGCAGCGACAATTTGGCGCGTAATTTGCGCCCCACCAACAGATAACCGGCCGCCATCCACGCGCCCAGGATAGCCAGGAAATTGCCAAACATCGCCCGCCCACTCAAAAATGACTCGGCAGACAGACAGGTCAGTTGCTTCTCTTCGAACCCACAAGCGTCGCTCAAAGCAATTAACATGCCGCCAGCCAGCGCAATCAACATACCAACGGTAGCCGTCCGGTTGAGGCGTTCATGCACCACCAGCGGGGCAACCAGTGCCACCCAGAGCGGCGTAGTTGTGACCAGCATGACCGAACTGGCCACTGAGGTGTACTCGAGCGAGGTGATCCACGAAGCAAAATGGACTGCCAGAAAAAAGCCCGCCAGCAACGCTAACAACCATTCGCTCGAGGTCAGTTTTTTAAGGGCAGCGCGGTGCCGAATCAATACCACAGGCGCCAGGGCAAGCGCGGAAAGCGTCAGTCGGGCCGCGGCAATGGTTACAGACGGCACCCCCTCTGCCTGTGCATAACGGATAAAAATTGCAGCCGTGGAAACAGCAAAGATGCCGGTCAACAGGCCCAGGGTCAAACCGGTACGGGATGGAACAGAGCGAGAATTCATGGGGTCAAGTATAAACGATTTGTTAAATAGGCTTGATATACCTTGACGAAGAGAATATAAATAGTATAATTTTGGTTATATTTATCATAATAATTCCTTTCACAAGGAGAAACACATGTCCTTCCAATTGCCCCCCCTTCCCTATGCCTATGACGCTCTTGAACCGTTTATTGACACAATGACGATGCAGATTCATCACGATAAACATCATGCTACTTACGTCAACAATCTCAATGCTGCTCTTGAAAAACACCCTGAACTGTCTTCCTGGAGCCTGGAACAACTGCTAAGCAATCTAAACGCTGTTCCCGAAGATATTCGCACCGTCGTGCGCAACCACGGCGGCGGGACCTGGAACCATAATTTATTTTGGGAAATCATGGCTCCCAACGCGGGCGGCCTGCCCACCGGCGAACTGGCCGAGGCCATTAACGCTGCTTTTGGCTCATTTGAAACTTTCAAAACCGAATTTGAAAAAGCCGCCAACGGCCGTTTTGGCTCTGGCTGGGCCTGGCTGGTGAAAAAGGCCAACAACCTGGCCATCGTCTCCACCCCCAATCAAGATAATCCGCTGACCGACGGGATGACTCCCCTTCTGGGTCTGGATGTCTGGGAACATGCCTACTACCTGAAGTACCAGAATCGCCGCGCCGAATACGTCTCGAACTGGTGGAACGTGGTCAACTGGGCAGAAGTTGCCCGTCGCTACGCCGAGGCATAACTATTTGCTTTACAACTGCCCCATGCCGGATATAATATATCCGGTTTTTTATTTTTCTATTGCCACAAACGAGTGGCGTTACTAAAGGAGGAAAATATGCCCCATATCATTACCAGTCTTTGTCTTCGCGATCGTGGTTGTATTGAGGTCTGCCCAGTCGAGTGCATTGTACCCGGCCAACCAGTCAATGAATGGCCGATGGTTTACATCGACCCCGATACCTGCATTGACTGTGGCGCGTGCGTGCCCGAATGCCCGTTTGCAGCCATTTTCCCCGAAGACGAGGTTCCCGAAGCCTACATTGCCAAAGGCGGCGAATACATCAATCGCCTGGGACTGACCGGTCATTACGAAGGAATCAACCATCATGGTGTCAAAGTCGTGCTTGAAACGACCAAACAACTCGCCCCCGGCGAACAAGTAAACCTGCGCGAAGACATTCCTCTCAACGCTGAATTCTTCAAATCTGGCCCCGGCTACAGCGCCAAAGACATGGACAACGGCGCCTGACAGCCAGATAACAACTTGTACTGCGATATTTCCCTGCCCCG
>DAOTZT010000077.1:0-12250 GCA_034434255.1 Anaerolineales bacterium
GTGCGTGCAGTGCCTTTTCAGGTCGGGTGTTAGCCTTGCGACCAGGCGCAAGCCCCTGAACCAAAGCCAAAATCTTGTGATTCAATGCCGTTTTTCAACGAATCGCTTCTGGTTGCACAAAAGTTGGGTTATAGACAGAAAAGCCTGACAGGTATAATAAACCCATCAGGCTTTTGCTGACAATGAAAGGGCCAGAACGAATAGCAACAGGATTCGTGGCATGGCGCTATAATCTTATCGTATTTTATTTACACCTGCAATAGGATACCTGTCAGTATTTTTGGAGAATAAAATGCGTCTTTTACGCCTCTTGGGCTTGTTTCTCACGTTGAATCTGCTCACTGCCTGTGCATCTCCGGCTGCAACGGCTGTTACGGAACCTTCGACATTGTTCTGCGGCGATGGGGTGTGCAGTGCATCCGAAAACTCGGTCAACTGCCCGCAGGATTGTCCGTTCACGCCGGTCAGCGGGAAGACATTGATCACTTACGTCAAGTCTGAGGGAATTGGCAAAATTGCCGTCCAGGTGGCCTATCCATCGGTGGGACGTTATGCTGAAGGGGCAGGAGTGGTCGTCCTCGTCTCGCCGTTCTTTACCGAGGTCAATAGTTTTATCACTGAACCAGACCTGACCTCGATTGGGTTGATTCAGGTCAGTTACCTGTGGCCCGGGAAAACAGATGCCCGGTCCGGGGTCCGTAGCGAGGGCGAATATGACTATGGTGGCCCCGCTTCGATCCAGGCGTTGGGCGACGTCCTGCGCTTTGCTTCGGGGCGTCAGACAGATGTCAATGGGCGTAGCCTGGGCGGCCTGGTGCCCGTTCGTCCGCTTACGGATGAACTCGGTTTGTATGCCTTTTCCCATGCTGGGATTGCCGCCCTGAACGTCATCGCCCTCTATGGCGATGATTTGCCTGCTTTGCACTACTACATCGGCCATGAAAATCCCACCGTAGATACACTTTCTTGTCTCGAAGTCGGTCATTATGACGAAAATGGATTCCCGGTGGCCAATCCTTTGTATGCCTACCCGATCAGTTACAGCCCGCATGCCATTATGGTGGATTACAGCGCCCTGCGTTGGGACATTGGTTACACCGATGAACGGAGTGGGTTTGTAGGCCGTCCCTACCTGGACTTGAATGGCGATGGCCTGGTGAGTACCGGTGACCATGTGTTTGGCTGGCAGGTGCCGCAAATGTTTGGTAAGCGGTATTACTCCGTTGCACTCACCCAAGCCCTGCTCGACAATGGCGCGTTAACGCTCGAAACCTGGCCGGCTGACCTGGCTACTCCGCAGGAGGCGGCCGAAGCCTGGTCGTTTCGCCAGATCAATGGTCAATTCATGCAAATTGCGAAATTGAAAAATGCAAATTTCAAAGTGATGTTAGTCTTTGGTCGTAGTGACCATGCGCAGGTGGCAGCCGATAAACCGCACATTCATCAGTTGTTTCAGGGATTTCGCTTTGAGGCGCAGCCTGCGGGAACCCAGTTACGTTGGGTGCGGCTCAACCC
Source organism: Anaerolineales bacterium (assembly GCA_034434255.1). GTDB lineage: Bacteria > Chloroflexota > Anaerolineae > Anaerolineales > Villigracilaceae > UBA877. The sequence continues at coordinate 1,516 of DAOTZT010000077.1, forward strand.
CGATCGGGCATATTTTCAGCAGTTCTTTCCTCAGGCTGGGGCCGATTTCCCCGATAATCCGGCCAATACAGAACCGCTAGATTGGGCAAAGGTCAGCACGTGGGGCTACCCCAGTGGCAATACCACCCTGGCTGCCCTGGCAGCCGTCGCTGAAATGGCTGACCGCGCCCATGCCGGTTGGTGGGATGAGAACATCGGCGCAGTGCTGTACCTGTACAACCCCGAAGAATGATCTGGTGAGAGGCAATGGGCATCCTTCTGGAGATTTGCTCCAATGACTTTCTACGATTTTTGTCTGGCCTGGAATTGGGAGTGTGACGCGGGTTTTGTGAGCCTGCTGGAGAACACTTGCGCCCGGCAGAATCTAACCCTGCTCCAGGTAACGCCGGCCAACGTGGCGGGGGTGGTGACTGCCCTGACGAATGGCGACGTCTGTTTTCAGGCCTTTCTTGACCGGGCCTCCGACACCGACCCATCTTTCCAGCCTCTGGCTGATTGGGCGCGCCAGTCTGGAATCCTGCGCATCAATCCGCAGGAGCAGGCGCACTGGGCATGGGACAAGGCCACGATGCATTTGGAATTCCTTGCAGCGGGAATCGAACTCCCCTACACCATTTTGCTCCCTCCAGCCTCTCACGCGCCTGACTTGCCGCCTCTCGACCTCTCTCCTCTCGGGGAACGGTTTGTCATTAAACCGGCTGCTACCGGGGGCGGGGCGGGGGTCATCCTGTCGGCTGGTTCTCTCGAAGAAATTGCCGCGGCCCGCTGGCAGTTTCCTGAAGAAAAATATCTTTTGCAGGCGCAAGTCACCCCCCGCCTTTTGGACGGGCGCCCGGCCTGGTTCCGTGTCCTGGTTTGTGATGGGGCAGTCTATCCCTGCTGGTGGGATCAGATCACGCATGTTTACAGGGGGGTGACAGCCGAAGAAATGGCTCATTTTCAGTTGCGGGGTCTGCGTGAGGTGCCTCGCCGCATTGCGCAGGTATGTCGCTTGCATCTCTTTTCGACCGAAATCGCCCTCACGGTAGATGGTCGCTTTGTCGTTGTGGATTATGTCAATGATCCAGTGGATTTGCGCTTGCAGTCGCAGGTGGTCGATGGGGTGCCCGATGTAATTGTCGAAAGTATCGCCGCCAGATTGGCGCGACGGGTGCAAAGCGCTGTTTTACACCATTCTTTACCTGAATTATACAAATGAGTCCACTGCAAAAAGCTGTTTTACCACAAAGGGCACAAAGGAGCACGAAGTTTTTTCAAACAATTGTGCGCTGAAATTCAAGATTTTCAATTGAGCCTTTCAGAAATCCTTTGTGTACGTCGTGTCCTTTGTGGTTCAGACCTTTTTGCAGGAGAGTCACAAATAAAATTTTAATTTTCTTGCGATAGACTTGCCGGGTATGAATCGCCGCCTTCTCTCCCTCGCACGCGAGCCGCGGGTCGCTCTCTTTCTCACCATCCTGTGTGGACTGTTGGCCGCTTGGATGACGATTGGCCAGGCGCGCGGCTTGAGCCTGATCGTGGACGGCGTTTTTCTGGGGGGAAAGTCCTGGGCTGAAGTGCGCACTTTGCTGCTGATCGTCCTGGCGTTGATTGTCGGACGGTCTTTTCTGGCCTGGCTGATGGAAGTCAGCGCTGCCGCGGTGGCTGTGAAAGTCAAAGAAGACCTCCGTCGCCGCCTTTTTGACAAAATCCAGGCTCTTGGCCCCGCCTTTGTGCGCGGGGAACGGAGCGGGGAACTGACTCTTGCCGCCATCGAAGGCGTAGAAGCACTCGATGCTTACTTCAGTCAGTATCTTCCCCAATTGGTTCTGACTGCTCTTGTCCCGTTGAGCGTGCTGCTGTTTGTCTTTCCACTCGACCCGCTCTCAGGGATCGTCCTGCTGGTGACTGCCCCGCTCATTCCCTTTTTCATGATTCTGATCGGCAAAGGGGCAGAAGCAGTGACCAAACGCCAGTACGAGACATTGAGCCGCCTGTCTGCCCATTTTCTCGATAGTCTCCAGGGCTTGACCACGCTCAAAATTTTTGGCCGCTCGAAGGAACATGCCCGCTCGATTGCCAGGGCCAGCGACCGCTTTCGCGACGTGACCCTGAGCGTGCTGCGCGTCACCTTCCTCTCGGCCCTGGCGCTCGAACTGATCGCTACCATCAGCACGGCGATTGTCGCGGTCGAGGTGGGCTTGCGCCTCCTTTACGGTCACCTGGCGTTTGATAAAGCGCTTTTCCTCCTCATTCTCGCTCCTGAGTTTTACATTCCCCTGCGCATGCTCGGGTTGCGTTTCCATGCGGGCATGGCAGGGACGACGGCGGCGCAGCGTATTTTTGAGATTCTGGATAGAGGAGAGAATAGAGAGGAGAGAGGAGAGAACAGTGGGGAAAAGCCGGAGAGGGAAGAAAGTAGAGAGGAGATAGAAGAGAGGAGAGAGAAGCGAGAAGAGAGAGAGGAGAGAGGAGAGAACAGTGGGGAAAGGGCGGAGAGGAAAGAAAGTAGAGAGGAGAGAGAAGAGAGGAGAGAGGAGAGAGAAGAGAGAAGAGAGGAGAGAGGAGAGAACAGTGGGGAAAGGGCGGAGAGGAGAGAAGAGAGGAGAGAGAAGAGAGGAGAAAGGGAGGAAGAAGCGTGGAGAGGAGACCTGGTTCTTTCTTCCGTGTCCTACACCTACCCTGGTGACACGGAGCCGGTTTTACGGAACATCAACCTGACCATTCATGCGGGGGAACATGTGGCGTTGGTGGGGCCAAGCGGGGCAGGCAAATCTACGCTGGTCTGGCTTTTGCTGGGATTTCTCCGCCCTGAGCGGGGTGAAATTTTTACTCGCTATGGATCAGAGATAATCCCTGGCCCGCCCTTGAGCAAAATTGCGTGGGTGCCGCAGTTCCCTTACCTCTTTCACGATACCATTGCAAATAACCTGCGGGTTGCTTGCCCCAATGCCTCCCAGGAGGAACTCGAAGCGGCTGCCCGGGCTGCCCATTTAGACGAATTCATCCGCTCTCTGCCACAAGGGTATGAAACAGTCATCGGCGAAGAAGGGGCACGCCTGAGCGGTGGTCAGGCCCAGCGCCTGGCCCTGGCGCGGGCTTTCTTGAAAAATGCCCCTGTGTTGATTCTGGATGAACCCACCTCCAGCCTCGATCCCCAGACGGAGACCGCAATCCAGGACTCAACCCGCCGTCTGATGAAAGGGCGGACGGTCATTACCATTGCCCATCGCATCAATACAGTCGCTGCGGCGGATCGGGTGGTGGTTTTGCAAGACGGGCAGATTGTCGAATCGGGCGCCCCCGACCAGTTGCTGGCCCGGAATGGCGCGTATGCCCGACTGGTGCAGGCTTCTCGCTCAGAAGGAGAGACCACTTTCTCTGCTTCGGCGCCATTTCTGCCTGGGCCGATCGAGACGTCGCTCGAAGAAGAGATGATTCCTGCGAAACCGGTCATTCCTCCAACTGTTCTCAGCCCGGTCGCGCTGCTCTATCGTCTTCTCGCATTTCTGCAAGGGTCGTGGGGAGCCGTGGCGCTTTCGGTATTCCTCGGCGCGGTGACCATTTTTGCCTCGGTGGCGCTGATGGGCACCTCTTCCTGGCTGATTTCGATGGCTGCTCTGCATCCCTCCATTGCGGAATTGCAGGTTGCCATTGTGGGGGTGCGATTTTTCGGCATCGTCCGGGGAGTGGCGCGCTACCTGGAACGCCTGGTTTCGCATGGCGTTACGTTTCACTTGCTGGCGCGCTTACGTACCTGGTTCTATGAAAAACTTGAACCCCTGGCTCCCGCCCGGCTGATGACCTACCGGGTGGGTGACCTGCTCAACCGCATTGTGGCCGATGTGGATATGCTCGAAAACTTCTATGTTCGCGCCGTAGCGCCTCCGGTTGTGGCGCTGGTCGTGGCCCTCGGCACAGCGGTTTTTCTGGGCGGGTATGCTACCGAACTCGCCTGGACGTATCTCGGCTTTGCGCTATTGCTGGGGGTGATTTTGCCCCTCCTGACCGAATTGCTGGGGCGCCGCCCTGGCATGGCGTTGACGGACCTCCGGTCTGGGCTGCGAGTCCAAACCGTGGACTATCTGCAAGGGCTTCCAGACTTGCTGGCTTTTGGCCGCGTGCCCGATTTTGTCGCAGCCCTCGATGCGCAAGGGAAGGCCTACGGGCGCGCTCAGCAGCGCATGGCGCAAGTGACCGGGGTCAGCAGTGCGGCTGGGGTGCTGTTTACCGGCCTGGGGATGTGGTCGGTCCTGGCGTTGTCCATTCCGCACGTTCTCTCCGGGCAGATGGAGGGGGTGATGCTGGCGACTCTGGCTCTGCTGGCGCAGGCCAGTTTTGAGGCGGTTCAGCCTTTGCCCCTGGCAACTCAAATGCTGACTTCGTGCCTGGCTTCGGCCCAGCGCTTGTTTGGTTTGGTGGAGAGGAGAAAAGTAGAGAGTAGAGAGGAGAAAGCAGAGAGCAGAGAGTGGAGAGTGGCGAGCAGAGAGGAGAGAGCAGAGAGCGGAGAGCGGAGAGACGGTCTGCTCGAGGTCCGCGACCTGACGTTTGCCTACCCGGGCGCGCCAGAGCTGGCTCTGCGGGGGGTGAGTTTTGTCTTACCGCCTGGCAAAAAGATCGCAATCGTTGGGCCGAGCGGGGCCGGAAAATCGACCCTGGTCAATTTGCTGCTGCGGTTCTGGGATGCGCCAGCGGGGAGTATCTGGCTCAATGGCCGCGACCTGCTCCAGGTTCCGGAAGAGACGGCGCGGGCCATGTTCGGCGTCATTTCCCAGCGTACTTACCTCTTCAACGCATCGCTGCGCGAAAACCTGCTTCTGGCTAATCCTGCTGCCGATCAGAAGCAAATTGAAGAGGTCGTCCGGCAGGTGGGGTTGCAGGAATTGATCGAGCGGTTGCCACAAGGGTATGAGACGCTGATCGGAGAACGCGGCATGCGCTTTTCGGGAGGCGAGCGCCAACGCCTGGCTATTGCGCGCGCGCTTTTGCGCCAGGCGCCCATTCTCCTGCTCGATGAAGCGACCGCTAACCTCGATCCGATCCATGAGCGCCTGATTCTGGACAATATCTTCTCGCTTGCCAACGCTCATGCCCTTCTGCTTATCACCCATCGCCTGATTGGGTTAGAGCAAATGGATGAAATTCTGGTGCTGGAGAACGGCCGGGTGGTGGAACGTGGCCGCCATGCTGATTTGCTTCAAGCAGGTGGCTTATACCAACGGATGTACGCCTTGCAACAGGGAATCCTGGATAAAAATTTGTGGAGAATTTTGCTGCCATCACGTTGATTTCATGCTATAATCTTACTGCCTTTCTAATTGCTTGCATCCTCTGTGATTGGATGTCAAGTTGATTGAACCAGACGATACCCAACTTGTTGACAAATCATCGTTTTACACAAGATTGCCCGGGGGCACTTGTTCAGTTTTACATTTCAACCTACACTACTCTCTCAAACAGAAAAAATCATGAACATTCTTGAACTCGAAAATAAACCTCTTGTCGAATTGCGCGCCATCGCAAAGGAATTTAACATTCCCAATGCGCATCGTCTAAAAAAAGAGGCCTTGGTTTTGGCCATTTGTCAGGCTGAAGCAGCCCAGCAAGGAATCGAGATGCGCGGGGGCATCCTCGAAATCATGAGCGAAGGAATCGGCTTTTTACGCTCCGCGCGTTATACCGTTAGCGAAGATGACGTGTATGTTTCTCAGGCCCAGTTGCGACGCTACGAGTTGCGGTCTGGTGACCTGGTGCTTGGTCATGTTCGTCCGCCGCGTGAGTCCGAAAAGCATTGGGGCCTGATCAAGGTCGAAAGCGTCAATGGTCTGGACCCGGAGGAGGCGCGCCATCGCCCTCGTTTCGAGGACCTGACCCCTATTTTCCCCGACAAACGATTTGACCTGGAGACGGATCGCGAGATCCTGGCGACTCGCCTCATCAACCTGATTGTTCCGATTGGACGCGGGCAGCGTGGCCTGATTGTCTCCCCGCCCAAAGCCGGCAAGACGACCATTCTCAAGCAAATCGCCAACGGCATTTCGAAGCAATATCCCGACGTGCATCTCATGGTTGCTCTGATCGGCGAACGTCCTGAAGAAGTGACCGATATGGATCGCTCTGTGGATGCCGAGGTCATCGCCTCTACCTTTGATGAACCGGTCACTTCGCACGTCCGCACGGCGGAAATTGCCCTCGACCGCGCCAAGAGGCTGGTAGAAATTGGCCGTCATGTGGTGATCCTGATGGATTCGATCACGCGCCTGGCGCGTGCCTATAACCTGGTGGTCAACCCATCCGGCCGCACCCTTTCGGGCGGCATGGACCCCTCAGCGTTATACCCGCCCAAGCATTTCTTTGGGGCGGCGCGTAATCTGGAAGAAGGCGGCTCTCTCACCATCATCGCTACCTGTCTGGTGGATACCGGTTCGCGCCTGGATGATGTGGTGTACGAGGAATTCAAAGGCACCGGCAACATGGAACTTCATCTCTCGCGCAAACTTCAGGAGCGCCGGATTTTCCCTGCAGTGGATATCGAACGTTCCTCCACCCGCCGCGAGGACTTACTTTTGCCGCCAGATGTTCTCCAACGCGTTTGGACCATGCGCCGCATGTACATCCAGATGGTATCCCCGCCTCCACAGGGAGCCGGCATGGATCCCTCTGTTGCCACGGAGGCTATTTTGCAGCGTCTGGCAAAAACCAAAAACAATCAGGAGTTTTTGGACACTCTCACGGATAGCCTATGAAATTTATTGGTAAATTGTCTGAATCATCCCGTCTGTTCAACCTGATCAGTTGGGGCATGACGGGGGTTATTGTTGCAGGTCTTCTGGGCTTTGCTGTTTGGCGCATCTGGCCTGCCCGGGCTGTTGCTGCGCCTGAGCCTGTCCCAACAGAAGAAACGGTGGCCACTCCTGTTGTGGTGGATCCTCTGCAACCGTCGGATGGAGCCGTGGCGATTGTGCGCAAAGTGGAGTTGAAGACCTCTTTTGACCCCAGCATCACCTACGAGGTCAAAAAATACAAGGTCCAGCGGGGTGATTCGGTTTTTGGCATTGCCAAAGCCTTCAATCTCAAACCAGAAACGGTTTTGTGGGCCAATTATGACATCCTTCAGGACAGTCCTGATAGCATTCGGGCCGGGCAGGTGTTGAATATCCCGCCGGTGGATGGCGTCTATTACCAGTGGCAAGAAGGCGATACCCTCGAAGCAATTGCCGATAAATTTGATGTGACGGTTGAAGACATTCTCAACTGGCCTGGCAATGACATTGACCTGACCAATCCTGTCATCGAGCCGGGAACGTATGTCATGATTCCTGGCGGACAACGTGAATTCGTCCAGTGGATTATCCCCACCGTGGCCACTGGCAGGTCTGGCACGGCCTCGGTTGGGGGAGCGGCATGCGGTGGTGGACCGGTGGGCAGCACCGCGTTCATCTGGCCAACTGCCCAGCATTGGGTGTCGGGCAACGATTATTGGACAGGTCACCTGGCGATTGACATCGCGGCGAGCGAGGGATCGCCTGTTTGGGCAGCAGATGCTGGAACGGTGACGATGGCGCAGGGCGGCTGGAATTACGGTTACGGCAATGTCGTTATGATTGATCACGGCAATGGTTACGTGACCCTCTACGCCCACTTGAGTCAAATCAATGTGGTTCCCTGCCAGGGAGTGGCCGCTGGTCAATTGATTGGTCTGGCCGGAAACACGGGTAACTCGTTCGGTGCGCACCTCCACTTCGAAGTGCGATTGAATGGCGGGTTTATCAACCCCTGGTATGTTCTGCCTCCGCCTTAAACATTTCCCTCCCGCCAGTTGGCGGGAGAGTATTTTCTGAAGGTTGTGTGAGTTTGTCCATGCATCAAAATCGGATGCGCAGAGCAATTGCCGGGCTGCCTCTTGGGGAAGTGCAATTTTTTGACCAGGTTGGCTCTACCAATGATGTGGCCCTCGCCTGGGCCATGGAGGGCGCGCCAGACCTGAGCCTGGTCTATGCTGAGATGCAAACAGCAGGCCGCGGGCGGGGAACGCATCGCTGGCTGACGCCGCCTGCCTCTGCTCTGGCCTTCAGCATTATCCTGCGCTCTCCTGAGACGTTGTCTGAGTCTCTCTCGCACTTTACCGGTTTGGGCGCAGTGGCCGTTTGTGAAGCGCTGGAATCCCTGGGATTGTCGCCTCAAATCAAATGGCCAAATGATGTCCTGCTCAATCGTCGAAAAGCAGGAGGTATTTTGACCGAGGCAATCTGGTTGGGAGAAACGTTGGAATCGGTGGTGATCGGCATTGGTCTCAATGTAAAAGCCCGTTCTGTTCCTCCTCCTGAACAGGTGGCGTTTCCGGCCACTTGTGTGGAGAACGAAACAGGGCGTAAAGTAGACCGACCGCGATTGCTCAGGGAAATTTTGCGTTCATTCTTGTATTGGCGTGAGCATCTGGATGACCCCTCTTTTTTGCAGGCCTGGGAAAAACGGCTGGCTTTTATAGGGGAAGAAATTGAAATTTTCAATGGCGAGAGGACCTTGCAAGTCGGTGTAGTGCAAGGGTTGGACATAGACGGTAGTCTTCGCTTGCTCTCATCGTCGGGGGAAATCGTGAAGATTCAGGTGGGCGAAGTTCATCTCCGCTCGCTTGTGTGATATACTTTTTGTGCAGAGGTGAACCATGTTCGATAACTTGCGTCAGGAAGCCGGCTTTATTGAAGACGAAGAACCCGCTGACGATGTGCAAGTAGGCACAGGCAAGAAGCAGCGTCCGGCGCGACCGGTTTCTCGTCGTCGCCGCACCATTGACCAGATGACTGGCACAACGCCCTTTCAGCGGTTTATCCTGGCTTGCATGTTGTTTATGACGGTTTGTCTGCTTGGCGTGGCCTTATTGTTGTTCACCGGCAAAATTGATCTTTCGTTTCTTTACTACTAACGCAGCAACGCACCTGCCAAATAAAACAGCCACCCCTGTTCGGGCGGCTGTTTTGGTCGATTAGATGGACTGAATTTACTTGCTCTTCAGATATTCATTGATGGCCGCTGCGGCCTTGCGCCCACTGACCATCGCGGTCACAACCAGGTCGGGACCGGTCACCACATCCCCGCCAGCGAAGACGCCCTCACGGGTGGTCCGACCCGTCTCACGGTCAATGACGGTGATCAGGCCCCAGTCGTGGGTCTCCAGGCCGGGGGTCGTTTCGCCGATGATGGGGTCGGGCCAGTATCCCAGCGCTTTGACTGCTGTGTCGGCGGCGATGCTGAAATTCGAGCCTTCTACCGGCACTGGCTTGCGGCGGCCTTTGGCATCGGGTTCCCCAAGTTTCATTTCGATACATTCAATTGCTGCCAGACGGCCATCTTCCCCGGCAATGAAGCGCACGGGCTGGGTCAGGAAGCGGAATTTGGCGCCTTCCTCTTTGGCCAGTTGGCGATCTTTTTTGCCACCGGGCATTTCTTTTTCGGTACGGCGATAGAGACAGGTGACTTCTTCGGCGCCCAGCCGCAGCGCGGTGCGTAGACAGTCCGAAGCCGTGTCACCACCGCCGATGACCACGACCCGTTTGCCGATGGTCGGGCGTTCGCGTTTGTCTGGTGGGAGGAGATTCGGGTCGGTATTGGCGCGCATCAGAAAGTCTGTCGCTTCATAAACGCCTGGCAGGTCTTCGCCAGGGATGTCCATTTTGGCATCAATGCCTACGCCAACGCCGATGAAGACGGCATCGAATCCTTCTTTGAACAGGTCATCAATCGTTTTGTCTTTGCCGATGTAGGTGTTGCCAACAAATTTTGCTCCTGCCTTTTCAAAGTCGCCCCAACGACAGAAGAAAACTTCCCTGGAGAGTTTGAAACTGGGAATACCGTAAACCAACAAGCCTCCGGGCGCTGGTTTGGAGTCAAAGAAGGTGACGTCGTGCCCCATCTGGAGCAGTTGCTCAGCGCATCCCAGGCTGGCCGGTCCCGCGCCGACCAGGGCTACTTTCTTGCCGGTTGGCTTACCGACTGGAATGGATACCCCGACTGTTTTGCGTTCGTAGCAGGTGACAAAACTTTCCAGAGGACCGCACAAAACTGGCTCATAAGTTTTGTTGAGAACACACGACCCCTGGCACAGTTGATCATGGGGGCAAACCCGCGAGCAGATTTCGGGCAGGGAACTCGTCTCTCGATAGAGTTGAGCAGCCTCGACGTAGCGTCCCTGTTCGATCAGCCACATAGCCGATGGAATATCGTTATGGCAGGGACAGGCAAGCATGCAAGGCGCCGGGTCGGGACAATGGATGCAGCGGGCCGCCTCCTGCATGGCGCGGTCAGAGTCCATTGGAATGACCACATCTCCAAAGTCGCAGACGTGCTCAGTTGGCGAACGGAGGGACAGGTCTTTGTAGGGAGTGTAAACGCGGGCCTTCCGGTCAATTTCAAGATATTCACTCGGGATGCTTTGCATAGAATACCTCCAAAACAGCCAGTTGAACCCTGACTATTTTGATACATAATACTCAATCTTTGACTGCAGACACAGGCTTAAATGTCACCAATGATAGCGACAATTATCACAAGGTGGCATGAGTAAAATCTATGCCCGAAGGTGATACTATGCTGCCCTGAAAATGTTTTTGGCATAGACTATTGACCTGCTGTAACTATTCAGCCATGTCATTGCGAGCCGTTTTTTGGCGAAGCAATCTCCCGTTTATCAGGCCAGCTTGACCGCTTGGGGATTGCTTCGTCGCAAAGAACGCTCCTCGCAATGACAAACACAACAGTT
>DAOTZT010000078.1:0-1934 GCA_034434255.1 Anaerolineales bacterium
GTCCCGGCCCAACGCTGTTGATGGGGCTGGCTTGTTTGCTGGCGCTGGCATTGGGAATCGTTTCAATTGCCGGGTTCATGCTGATCGTTCCGGCGTTGATTGCAGTCTTTCAGATACAACTTTATCACTGGCGCACCTCCTCAAAAGACTAAAAGTCAAAGTCTTAAGGAGTACACGATAAAAGGAGTTTCCTTTGCTTCCCTTCATGTAACTATTCAGCCATGTCATTGCGAGCCGTTTTCTGGCGAAGCAATCTCCCATTTATCAGGCCAGATTGACTGCTTGGGGATTGCTTACCCTTTGGGTACGCTTCGCGGTCGTCGCAAAGAACGCTCCTCGCAATGACAAACACAACAGTTTTGATGCAAGACTGAACAGTTACCCCTTCATGACTTTTGTTTTGGGCAGTCCATCATCGAAAGGATAGAACTATGGGTTCCCTGGAAATTCAAGGTCTCACCAAACGCTTTGGTAAGAACGTCGTCCTCGAAAACCTGAATCTCTCGGTTGGCGAAGGCGAGTTCTTTGTGCTGCTTGGACCATCTGGCGGTGGCAAAAGCACGATTCTGAAACTGATCTGCGGTATCGAAACCCCCGACACAGGCCGCATCCTGCTCAACGGACGTGACATCACCTCTCTGCCGCCGCGTGAACGCAACCTGGGGATGGTCTTTCAGGATTATGGGCTGTATCCGCACATGAACGTCTTTGAAAACATTGCCTATGGGCTGGAGGCGCGCGGCATGCCCAAAGACGAGGTCAACCGGCGCGTGAGAGAAGCCGCCGACAAACTGGGGCTGACTCCCATGCTCCAGCGTGTGGTGGTAGACCTTTCGGGTGGCGAGCAGCAGCGTGTGGCGTTAGCGCGTGCTCTGGCGAAAAACGCCGACCTGTTTCTTTTCGATGAACCGCTTTCCAACCTCGACCCGAAACTCCGCGCCCAGGCACGGCGCGATATTCTCATGGTGCATCGCACCAAGGGCAAGCCGTCTATCTACGTGACGCACGATCAGGCAGAAGCGCTGGCGCTTGGCGACCGGATTGGAATTGTTGCCCATGGCCGCTTGCAGCAGGTAGGCGCGGCCGAGGATCTGATTCAGCGCCCAGCCAACATCTTTGTCGCTGGGTTCATCGGTACCCCAGCCATGAATCTGCTGCGCGGCACGCTCTCCTTTGACCAGGGCACTTTTCGGGTGGAGGTATCGCCGGGCGTTTCGGTACGTCTTTCTCAGGAGTGGAATGCCGTGCTCCAGAAATACAACAAAAGGCAAGTTATCCTGGGAATTCCTCCGGCTGCCTTCCTTCCTCCCGGTATGCCGGTAGATGAGTTGCAGGGCCCATTTAGCCAGATTCGCGGCGAAATTGACTTTGTCGAACCGCTGGTCAGTGAACTCATCGTCACACTGAAACTGGCTGGGGGCCTGCTCGTCAATGCGCTCTTTGTTAACGTGGATGAAGCCCTCTTCCAGCCCGGCGCAACGCTCACGGTTGAGGTTGCCGCCGCCCCGCTCTGCCTGTTCGACGCGGAGACCGAGCAGGCGATTGAGAAAGAGTAAAAAACTTTCCAAAACGCCCCGCTGTGATGATGTCATTGCGAGCAGCGCAGCGACAACCGCGAAGCGTACCCGAAGGGTAAGCAATCCGCTTGACAGCAGACCGCAGACAGCCGCAGGGCGGGCTTTCCAGCCTGTCGCGCCGCCAGTTGTCATTGCGAGCGTAGCGACCGCGAAACGTACCCGAAGGGTAAGCGATCCGCTCGACGGCAGACCGCAGACCGCAGACAGCCGCAGGGCAGGCTTTCCAACCTGTCGAGATGAACGGATACGGAGGGGTATAATTTCCCCGCAAAAGGAGCACCCATGTCCACCCTTCTGCGCCTGCTCACCATCCTCCTCTTCCTCCTGCTCTCGGCCTGTGCACAGCCGACCGCCCCC
>DAOTZT010000079.1:0-3113 GCA_034434255.1 Anaerolineales bacterium
TTCCGCCCGGAGTTCCTCAACCGCATTGACGAGATCGTGGTCTTCCACCCGTTGGGCAAGGAACATCTGGCCGGCATCGTGGACATCCAGTTGCGCCGCGTCAGCCGCCTGCTGGCCGAGAAGGGCTACCGCCTGGAAGTGACCGAAGCCGCCCGCGAGTATCTCGCCGAAGTCGGCTACGACCCGCAATTCGGCGCCCGTCCGCTCAAGCGCGCCATCCAGCGCGAACTGCAAGACCCGCTGGCGCTGAAGATTCTGGCCGGCGAGTTCAAGGAAGGCGATACCATCAAGGTGGATAGAGGCAAAGAGGGTCTCACCTTCACCGCCGATGTCCCTGTAGTGGAAGGGGAAGTGGTGGCGTAAAACTCTTTTCACATCAAACAAAAGCCCTCGATGAATACTGCATCGAGGGCTTTTAGCATGATAAAATTATCCAAGTTATGTCCAGCAGAGACGAAACCCATAAAATCAGAGAACAATTAGCGTTGCCCCTTTCCCCTACAGTGACAAATTGGGCGGAAAACACAGCGTATCCAGAACGCCTGAAGGCCTTGTTGACTGGCAATTTGGATTTTCATGATCAGAATAGCACTTATGCCACTCACGGCATCCATTCTTTCCCTGCGAAATTCCCCCCTCAACTGCCCCGTCTATTTATCGAAAATCTGACTTCGCCCACCGATCTTGTTCTTGATCCCATGGCTGGATCTGGCACAACCATTCTGGAAGCCTATTTGGCTGGTCGGCAGGCTATCGGACTGGACATAGATCCTCTTGCCTTGCGCATTGCAGCAGTCAAGGTGCACTCGCTTGATACAGAGCGGGTTCTTCACACCATGCACACGATATGCAACAAAGTTGAGCAGGCATTGGGAGAAGAAAATACACTATTTACAACTGCATTCCATTCAGCGTTTGACGAAGAGACGCGTCAATTCATTACGTATTGGTTTTCCCCCCAGGTATATAAAACGCTGTTCTACCTGAAACGTGAAATTGATGCCATCCCAGAAATCCCGCTCCGCTTGTTTTTTGAAGTTGTCTTCTCTTCCCTGATTATTACAAAGAATGGCGGGGTATCTCTGGCGCTTGATCTAGCACATACCCGTCCTCATCGCGCCAAAATCGTCTATGATGAAAACGGCAACCAGATTTTAAGCGAAGAAATAGAAAAAATTTCGCCCAACCGACTGCGGCTGCTGACCAAGACTTTACGCCCTGTGCTGCTCGAATTCGAAAAACGTGTGCGCGCCAATTTGCGAGGAGACACTGGTAGAGCAAAACATATACCTCTTCCACAAATCATCAGTGGAGATGCCCGAGCCCTGCCTTTGAGAAACGAATCGGTTGATTTGATTGTAACTTCGCCTCCCTATGCTTCCAATGCAATTGACTACATGCGTGCCCATAAATTTTCTCTGGTCTGGTTTGGCTATCCACTGGCAGAATTAAGCCGCTATCGCCATGAGTACATTGGTGATGACGGAAGAGCAACGTCAGAGCATGGTGCGTTGCCGTTAATGGTTCAGCAAGTTCTTGACTCTCTGGCGCGCAAAGACAAAAACAAGATGCAGGCAGTACAACGGTATTACAGCGAAATGAAAAACGTTCTTCAGGAAATGCACCGCGTTCTACGACCGGGGAAAGCGGCCATTCTGGTTGTTGGCACCTCGGTCATTCGCGGTATTGATATTCAAATTGGCAACTGCCTGGCAGAGATTGGCAGGCAAATTGGTTTTGACATTCCAGCAATCGGAATCCGAAATTTAGATCGCAACCGTCGGATGTTGCCTGCCGGGAAATTACGCGACCATCATTCACAGATTCAACAACGGATGCATCAAGAGTACGTGATTGGGTTTTACAAACCGCCCAAGGAGAAATAAACCATGTTATTGGCCGACCTGCGCAAACAATACCATCAACGTATTTGTCAGGAAATTGTCCGCATTCAGGCTGGCCACTCTCCTTATCCAAATTTTGCTGACAAAACCAACAAGGCCAGCCGGGAAATTGCATGGAATATCTTATCGCAAATTGGCTACGAGGAAAAAGAAACAGAGGAACTAGCAGGCCAAACAGCTGGTGGACGCTTCGAAGAAATCACACGAGATTATCTGGAAAAAGCCTTCGAGCAATTGCAACACCTTCGTCCCGGTAAATGGATTTACACGACAAGTATTCCCATTTCGGAATTTGAGCAGTACGAGCATCTGGCGCGTCTCCAAAAATTGATCGAAACCAGCAGCGACCTGTCGAGCGTATTGGGGAGTGAGTACATCATAGTGCCCGATATTGTTATTGCCCGTGCACCACTTGACGATAGAGAAATCAATCGGTTCGAAAATCTCATCCAGGGTACTTCTTTGGCCCGATATACACCGCTTCGATCTGTCAATCAGCAACGTTACCTGCTTCATGCCAGTGTCTCCTGCAAATGGACATTACGGAGCGACAGAAGCCAAAATGCTCGTTCGGAAGCCCTTAACCTCATTCGCCAGCGAAAAGGGAGCACGCCGCATATTGTGGTTGTTGTCGCTGAACCGCTTCCTAGCCGTATCGCGTCCCTTGCCTTAGGCACTGGCGATATAGATTGCGTTTATCATTTTGCCTTACCGGAATTGCAAACAGCCATCGCGAATATCCAAAACGAAGATCAACTGGATATGTTGAAGACACTCATTGAAGGCCGGCGACTGCGCGATATTAGCGACCTTCCCTTCGATTTGGCAGTTTGAAGGTCTTGTGGTGATGACGTAGTGGAAGGGGAAGTGGTGGCGTAAAAAGAGAACGTCCCGAAGGCATGCCCTGAACAAAGTGAAGGGTCAAAGCCTCCGGGACGATTTTTGCTTTGTGGGCTTCTCAATAAATCCATGGCCGAGAACGCAGCCCCCCACCAGAGTGCTCGCCAGGTGATTGACTCCCCACCCCAAAGTGACTACAATAGAGCGCAGAAGTGACCACGAAAGGAGTCTCCAATGGAAGAAATCGGCATCCGCGAACTCAAAGCGCGTGCTTCGGAAGTGGTGCGTGCCGTCAAAGAACGCCGCGCCCGCTACATCATCACCCAGCGCGGACGGCCGGCCGCCGTCCTGGTGCCGCTGGATGCCCTG
>DAOTZT010000080.1:0-3831 GCA_034434255.1 Anaerolineales bacterium
TTCTATAAACTCTACGCATTTTGTCACTGCGAGCAAAGCGAAGCAGTCTCCTGGTTTGCGAGGGGATTGCTTCGTCGCAAAAAACGCTCCTCGCAATGACAACTATACGAAAAGATGACATTGTCAAAATAATTACCCAATGCCGAACTGGAAACGCCTGACCTCCTACGCACAATACCTGGTTATTCCGGCTGCCCTGCTGATTATCACTGCCTGGCTCCTTAACACCCCGCCCGGCCTGCTCGGCAAAGCCGATGGAATCGGCTATGCTGTTTGCCATCGCATTGATGAGCGCTCCTTTCACATTGGCGATCGGCAATTGCCACTCTGTGCCCGCTGTTCAGGAATGTACCTGGGCGCCATGGTCGGGCTGATTTACCAGGCAATTGTCAGCCGTAAGCGGCAGCAATTCCCACCATGGAGCATTGCAGCGGTGCTCATCCTGTTTGCCGTAGTTTTTGGAATCGATGGGGCCAACTCGTATCTCTATCTCATCAAAACCATCTATCCCGGAGCCTTGCCGCAGATTCCAAACATTTATATTCCTAATAACACTTTGCGGCTCTTCACCGGCTCCGGCATGGGGCTGGGGCTGGCTGCCATGCTCTACCCTGCCTTCAACCAGAGCGTCTGGGCCGACGCCGAAGACCGACCTGCCCTGAACTGGAAAGGTTTCCTGACGATGACCGGCATCACCGTCATTGTCAATCTGCTCGTGCTGACCGAAAGCCCGCTTGTGCTCTACCCGGCTGCTTTCATCAGCGCAGGAGGCGTGCTGGTCCTGCTGACGATGATTTACACCATCGTCTGGCTGATGCTGATGGGCCAAAACAATCTTTTTACTCACCTGCGTCAGTTATGGCTGGCGCTCCTGGCCGGTCTGACCATTGCCTTGCTGCAAATCCTGTTGATTGACCTGGTGCGCTTCTGGATGACCGGCACCTGGGGCGCCATGCCGCTCCATTAGAGCAGAAAGGAGAGAAATCTTGTTATGGAAGCATTACTGGGAATTATGACGGCCTTTGGCCTCTCTGCCAGCGCGGGGCTAAATGCTTACATTCCCTTGTTGGTGGTGGGGGTCATTGCTCATTACACCGACTGGATCACCCTTCAGCCGCCTTATGACGTGCTGGCCAACCCGTGGGTCCTGATTGTCATCAGCCTGCTGCTGATTATCGAAATGCTGGCCGATAAATTCCCGGCCGTCAACCACCTCAACGATCTCATTCAGACGGTCATCCGCCCGGCAGCAGGCGCGATTGTATTTGCCGCCAGCGCCCACGTGATTACCGATTTGCACCCCGTCATCGCCATCATCTGTGGCCTGCTTGTGGCCGGCAGTGTACACGCCGTCAAGGCAGGAGCCATCCGTCCGGCAGTCACGGCTACCACCGGAGGCACGGCGAATATCATCGTCAGCACCATCGAAGATGTCATTGCAACGGTTGTTTCCCTGCTCTCTATCGTCCTGCCCATCCTGGTCGCCGTTTTTGTTATTCTGTCTGCCATTTTCATCTTCTGGTGGCTGAAACAGCGTTCCCTGCGCAAGCGCCAGACCATTCAGTAAAAAGGAGTGTCCTATGTCATACCAACCCTTACCTTCCGATGAAAGCCAGGTAGTCAAGGAACTGAGCGTTCCCATCTACCAGGCCAAAGGCTGGCTCAAGTTTTTGGGCGTACTGATGATCATTGCCGGCATTGGCCAGGCACTGTCGCTGGTAGGCATCATCATTGCATGGCTGCCGATCTGGATGGGCGTGCTGTTGTACCAGGCCGGATCGAACATCGAATCGGCTGCTCAGTTGGGCGATAAATTTGGCTTCCTGCGCTCGATGGGCAGTTTGAAGACCTATTTCGTGCTGAACGGTGTGATGACGCTGCTCAGCATTGTCCTGGCGCTCCTCATGGTCTGCATTGCGTTCATCCTGCCCCTGCTGGGCATTACCCTGATCCCCTGGCTGGACCCGAATTACTATTCTTACTAAGCCGGCGCCTATGGACGAACCTGTCACTGCTCCCCCCGCCCCCCAGCCATCGAAATTCCCCACGTGGGCCATTGTGCTGATCGTGATTGTCGTCCTGTGCTGCTGCTGTTTTGGAGCGCTCGGACTGTTGATCGCCTTCGGTGACCCGCTTTTGTACGAACTCGGCCTCTACCTGCTCCTGCCGCTCTCGGCCCTGTTTTAAAAGAAAACGACCCCGGCGCTCACCTGCCGGGGTCGAATTTTTTGCGGAACATCTCCTGCAACTCTGCCAGCGCCGCCGTCGCCCGGGCGCGGGTGTCAGCATCCATGTCCAGGGCAGCGAACTCGTCTTCGTCCAGCACGGTCTGGACGCCGTCGGCAGAGACCCACAGGTCGAGGGCCAGGTCAACGTATGAGATGACCCCCTCCCCCTCCTCGACCGCCGGTTTGCCGATATTGCAGTACCAGCCTTTGAGCGTTCCGTCCGGGCCGTGAATCTCGAAGATGTTGTACCAGCGGTCCGTGTAATAGACTTCCACAAACGGGTCGCCGCGCCGGACGGTGACGCCCATAAATTCGAATTCCCTGCCATTGAAGGGCGCTTCGAGATGAATGGCAGACGCGTCACGGTGTGTAAGCATACCGGTATAGCGCCAGACTTCCTGGCCTTGCAGATTGCGTTTGATGACGGTGATAGGAGTCATGGCAGACATTGTACCGCAGAGGGGAGCAAGGCGAGGCGAATCTCTTCGCCGGGGGCCGGGGCATTTTCGAGAAAGAAGATCAGGCCGTTCTCCAGCCGGACCTTGAAGCCGCCCTTCTGAAAAAGAACATCGGTGACCCGGCCGCGCACCTCCCCCTCCGGAGCAGGGCGGACCCGTTCGCGGCGCACCAGCAAATGGACCGTTTCGCCAGCCCGATGCCTGTGAGCGCACTCGACGACGAACTCCCCCGCGGCCGTCTTCACCAGCCAGCCGCGCGGCGTGACGCTGCGCACTTCTCCTTCGAGGAGATTACCCAGGCCGAGAAAATGCGCGGCCCAGGCTGAGGCCGGGTTGGCCGACACCTCCGCCGGGGTGCCGTCCTGAACCACGCGCCCCTCGTGCAGGAGGAGGACGCGGTCGGCAATCGCAAAGGCTTCGTCCTGGTCGTGGGTCACGTAGATGGCCGGGGCGCCACTTTCCTGCAAGAGGCGGCGCAATTCGTCGAGCAGGTCGTCCTTGAGGACGCGGTCGAGGGCGCCGAGAGGCTCATCGAACATCAACAAGCGCGGACGAGGGGCCAGCATACGCGCCAGCGCCACCCGCTGCTGTTCTCCGCCAGAGAGTTCAGGAATGCGGCGTTTTCTGAATTCCTCCAGGCCCACTTTCTTCAACACTTCGGTTACACGCAGATAAATTTGCTCTTCCGGCAGCGATTGCATCCGCAGGCCAAAGGCGACGTTCTCTTCCACGTTCAGGTGGGGAAAGAGGGCATAATCCTGGAAGAACAGGCCAAAGTTGCGCCGATGAGACGGGAGAGGCGCCAGGTCAGCACCGTCCCACAGGACGCGGCCACGTTCGGGGGCCTCCAGCCCGGCGATGATGCGCAGGAGGGTGGATTTGCCGCTCCCCGACGGGCCAAGCAGGCAAACGGTCTCGCCTGCCGCGACGGTAAAGGAGATGCCGCTCAGGAGGGGCTGGTGATCGTAGGATTTGTGGATGTTTTCGATTTCAAGCATAGCAGTATCGGTCTTGCGTAACTGTTCAGCCATGTCATTGCGAGCCGTTTTCTGGCGAAGCAATCTCCCACTTATCAGGCCAGATTGACCGCTTGGGGATTGCTTCGTCGCAAAGAACGCTCCTCGCAATGACATACCCAACAGTTT
>DAOTZT010000081.1:0-10160 GCA_034434255.1 Anaerolineales bacterium
TTCTATAAACTCTACGCATTTTGTCACTGCGAGCAAAGCGAAGCAGTCTCCTGGCTTGCAAGGAGATTGCTTCGTCGCAAAAAACGCTCCTCGCAATGACAACTATACGAAAAGATGACATTGTCAAATTATAATCGCCTCATGTTTCGATTACGCCGCTATTTTTTACTCGACCCTACCGTCACGTTTTTGAATCACGGTTCTTTTGGCGCAACGCCGCGTCCGGTGTTTCGTGCCTACCAGCGCTGGCAACGCGAACTGGAGCGTCAGCCGGTTGGTTTCTCGGCCGGCGTTTCGCGGACCTGATGTCTGCCGCGCGACGCGAATTGGCAGACTACCTCGGGACACAGGCCGACAACCTGGTCTATACGACCAACGTGACCGTCTCCCTCAACATTGTCGCCCGTTCCCTCGACCTGGGGCCGGGAGACGAAGTCCTCGCTACTGACCACGAGTATGGCGCCCTCGACCGCACCTGGCGTTTTCTCGCAAAGAAGCGCGGTTTTACCTACATCAACCAGCCAATTCCTGTCCCCCTGACCAGCGACGCTGCCTTTGTGGACGCCCTCTGGAAGGGAGTCACGCCCCGGACGCGGGTCATCTTCCTCAGCCACATCACCAGTCCCACTGCACTCCTGTTCCCTGTCGAGGAGGTGATTCGACGGGCGCGGCAGGCGGGGATTCTGACCGTGATTGACGGCGCCCACGCGCCAGGTCAGATACCGCTGCGGTTGGATGCCCTCGGCGCCGATTTTTACGGCGGGAATCTTCACAAGTGGCTGTGTGCCCCCAAAGGTGCCGGTTTTCTCTATGCTCGTCCAGAAGTCCAACACTTGCTGGAACCCCTGGTCGTTTCGTGGGGGTGGGAAGCAGACGTGCCGGGGCCAAGTCGTTCCATTGACCATCATGAATGGTGGGGCACGCGCGATATTGCCGCTTTTCTGTCTGTACCAGAGGCAATCCGTTTTCAGCAAGAACATGACTGGGCGAACGTCCGCCTGGCCTGCCATGCGTTATTGCAAGAGGCTGTCGCGCAGATCAACGCCCTCACAGGCCTGCCGTCGCTGACGGATGAGAGCCATTATGTCCAGATGGCGGCATCGCTCTTGCCGGAGGATATGGACGTGTCTTTGCTAAAGAAGAGGCTGTATGACGAATTTCGGGTAGAGGTGCCGCTGATTGTCTGGAAGAGGCAAAAACTCATTCGCGTCAGTATTCAAGGTTATAATACTCGCGCCGATGTCCGGCAATTGGTGAAAGGCTTGCAGCGTTTGTTCGTAGAACTTCGCTCGGATGGGCGTTTTGCTCTTTGACATTTGGCTTTTCTGCAACCTGAAAACCGTTCCCGCTGTGGAAAGCAATAGGAAGTTCCACGGAATTCTCTTTTATTCGCGGTTTTTGGCAATTGATGGCTCTACTACAAAGAGATCTTGAACCACAAAGGACACGAAGTACACAAAGGATTTCTGCAAGGCTCAATTGAAAGTCTTGAATTTCGTCGCACAATTGTTTGAAAAAACTTTGTGCTCCTTTGTGCTAAAAAGTTTTTCTGCACTGGATTCAATGTATTTCTGAGGTGACTTTTATGGAAATTACTCTTGCACTTGGTGGAGGCGGGTCGCGGGGATATGTCCATGTGGGCGTCTTGCGTTGTCTCGAACGAGAGGGATTCCGGATTCGCGCGGTCGCTGGTACCAGTGCGGGGGGAATCATTGCGGCTCTCTATGCGGCTGGCTATTCTCCAGACGAAATGGAGAGACGTTTCCTGCAACTCGACCCTAACCGGCTCTATACCCGCAGTGGGGAAGATGGCCCTGGTTTGTTGGGACTGGCGGGCGCTCGCAATGTTTTGAAAGATTTTCTGGGAGACCGCACTTTTGCTGACCTCAAAATTCCCTGCGCTCTCACTGCTGTGGATGTGCAGAGTGGACGGGAAGTTATCCTGAATCAAGGAACAGTGGCCGACGCCGTCCTGGCGACGATTGCAGTGCCGGGCGTCTTCCCGCCAAAAGAGATTGAGGGGCACCAACTTGTGGATGGCGGCGTCCTCGACCCGGTACCTGTCTCTGTGGCCCGTGCTCTGGCACCTGGCCTGCCGGTCATCGCCGTGTCGTTGACCCCCGACACACAGCCGGCTGTGAGCCTGGCTGGATTGCCTTTGCCTGTTCCCCTGCCGGCTCCGGTTCGGCAACGCTTGAGCCAGATGCGCCTGGCCCAGGCCTTTAAAATCTTCGCCTTATCGGTGGATATTGGCGCCCGGATGTTGACCGAACTCCGTCTCCAACTTGATGATCCCGATGTCATCATTCATCCAGATGTAGGCTACATTGGCTTACTCGATCAGGTCAATGTCAGCGATGTGATCCGGCGTGGAGAAAGCGCGACCGAGGCAGTCCTGCCGCAATTACGCCGGGCAGCCTCCTGGCAAGGGCGTCTCCGTCGTTCCCTGCGCCATCCGTCTCGCAAAGGAATGCAGCGTTATGAGTCGCGATCTGCGTAAGTATTCCCGTCAAACCGAAATACGCCTGGCCATTGGCGCCGTGGTGCTGCTCCTGCTGGTTGGGGATGGGTTGATTTACCTGATCTATGGGCGCGAGGCCGCCATGCTGGGTTTGCTGTGCATTTTCAGCGGCCTCTTGCCTTTGGGAGTCATTTTTCTTGTTTTCCTGTTTCTCGATTGGGTGTTGAAACGTGCAAATCCCGACTGACCCGCCCCAAACGCTGAACGGTTGGACCTATCGCCTTCGTCCTGCCCAAACGCCCACCTCGCGTGTGGTGTTAATGTTGCATGGCTGGACCGGCGATGAAAATTCGATGTGGTTTTTTGCCCACAATCTGCCGGACAGGTATTGTGTCATCTTGCCCCGTGCCCCTCACCCTGTGCCAGAGGGTGGCTATTCCTGGCGTAAGGTGGTTCCTGGCACTTGGGGATTTCCCACTCTCGAAGACCTTCAACCAGCCGCTGAAATGCTGATGGGGTTTCTGGCAGATTGGCAAACTGTTTCAGGCGTGGACACACGTCTCTTTGATGTGGTCGGATTCAGCCAGGGCGCGGCGCTTGCTTATGGGTTGGCCGTGCTGTTCCCGCAGCGGGTCGAGCGGGTGGCTGCTCTGGCCGGGTTCTTGCCGAGGGGCTGTGAGACCCGGCTCCCAGTCCTGAAAGGCAAGCGCATTTTTATCTCCCATGGGCGCGCGGATGACTTGGTGCCGGTTGAAAAAGCGCGTCTTGCTGCTGGCTTACTCCAGGAATCCGGCGTCCAGGTGGAGTATTGTGAAACTGATGGCGGTCACAAAGTGAGCAAAGAGTGCTTAAGGGGGATTGTTTCTTTTTTTTCAAGGGGGCAATAATTAATTT
Source organism: Anaerolineales bacterium (assembly GCA_034434255.1). GTDB lineage: Bacteria > Chloroflexota > Anaerolineae > Anaerolineales > Villigracilaceae > UBA877. Next base: position 3,356 of record DAOTZT010000081.1, read on the forward strand.
GAGTCCAATGTAAAAGGGTCATTCCACTGCGGAGGTGCAGAGCAGGCAGAGGATATATCGGGCAGAACTTTGCGCTCTTAACGCTCTCCGGTGGGTTTTTGACCATGACCATTTCTAACTTTGTCACCCATTGGGTGACAGAGAAATTTCTGTGCAAGAGGAGGTGCAAAATGAAATCGAAAATTTCCCTGATCCTGGCAGCGAGTGCACTGATCCTGTCTGTACTCGCCTGCACTGTTAGTCCCCGGCCGACCCGAACGCCTGTGGTGAACCCGCCTACCCAACCGCCAGTAACACAGCCACCCTCGGATGCTATCCAAATTGTTTCTACTACGTCTTTTACAGATCAATATGGCTACTTCTATATCGTTGGCGAGATTGTGAATAACTCCGAAGTAGCATTAAACTACATTGAATTGCAAGTTCAGGCGCAAGATGCCAATGGGAATTCTGTGCTCAAGGACATGGATGGAAATCCGATTGAGTTTGATACAATCTATCCCATACTGTCTGTCTTGCAGCCAGGAGGATCCAGCCCCTTTGCTTACTATTTTGATACTCAAACCTATGGCGTGCCTTCTACTTATGATGTTCAGGTGAGTTCTTATGAGACGACCGACATCCAGGCGGCAGAGTGGGGCGTTGAGAACGTTCAAATGATTGACGGCGGCGATGGCTACTTGTACTTGAGCGGCGAGTTGGTCAATAAGACCTCCCAGTGGATCTATATTGAGGATCTTGCTGGAGGCGCACTGGATGACTCCGACAAAGTCTTGTCTGCGGATGAGGTTCTTGATTATGCCAGTCTCCTGGCTCCTGCTGGTGACTCCGAGGGCCTGGATCGCACTCCTTTTGCTATCTCCTTCCCTTATCCTCCTGGCGACGTGACTCAATGGGGCGTTTGGGGCAGTGTACAAGTTTATGATGGGACTGATCCGTACACTTCCCTGGATCCGGTTGTTAATTTTATGTACTTTGATGATTATGGCGCGATTCACATGGTCGGCTATGTGACCAATACCGGCAGCGAAACGGTTCACACCGCAGTGGTCGGTGGTTTCTATGCTGAGGATGGCACCTGTCTGGATGCAAGTTTTACTTCCTTGCCTTATTCGGTCCAGCCGGGCCAATCAGTTCCCTTTGATATTTCCTACTTCAGTAATGTTAATTACAACGAAGAACAGGCTAATTTGATAGATACCTTTACCGTTCAGTTAGATTACTGGTCAACCTATGCGCCGATTTACAATGAAGTGATGCTCACCTCTCCAGATGTTACCGTTGAAAAAGACGGCGCATCCTGGACGGTCAGTGGCACGTTCACCAACAGCAGTGACAAGAATCTTGTGGATGTCGTCGTTGTTGTTACCGTCTATGAGGGGGAGAATCTGGTTGGAGTCGGTTATGCGTATGTCTATCCTGCAACGGATTACTATGCTCCTGGCGCAACCGATGCCTTTGAGATTAATCTGTTTCTCGATCCCACGCTTGACTTGACCAATTCCCAGATCGAGGTAACTGTCGTCGGTGAATTCGAGTAGGCCTTTGGTTTTTCTTGTTTCCCCGCCGCCCATGAGAGGGCGGCGGTTTAATATCTGCCTAATCCGCCGGTTGACGCCTTATCTTTTTGCGGGTATCCTTGCCTTATGTCTCATGCTTACTCGTCTCTTTCGCGTCGCGACTTTCTCAAACTTTCTGCTCTTGGGCTGGGCGCGCTGGCCTTTTCCCCTCAAAAATGGGGATGGGCCGCTGAGCCTCGTCCCCTTGCTTTGCCGGAATTCCCGCAAGCCGAATTGCTGGGCCGTAACTGCGCCGCGGATACAAATTTGGGCGGGGGCAAAATCGAGTTGCGTGTGCGCCCCGATGTAAACGCTGCAGTGGTGCGCGATGTTTATCGCGACGAGGTCTTTCCCTGGATTCGCGAAGTCGTTGCCGATTCGGTCTCCTACGATGTCCCCAGTCAGCGGTGGGTAGAGACGCCGGAGGGGTACGTGCGGGCGCGTTATCTTCAGCCTTGCCGCAACCTGCCGAATGTCCCGCTGACGGCCATGCCGGAAGGCAAAAGCGGCTTTTGGGCCGAGGTGACTGTCCCGTACGTGGATTTAATCGTGGATAACCCTGCCCCTGTTTCAGGTTGGGTGCGCGACCATGTCTATTACAATTTGCAACCCCGCCTTTATTACCAGCAGGTGATGTGGATTGACCAGATTCGGGTGCTCGACGATGGCTCGGTGCAGTACCGCGTCAACGAGCGCTACGGCAACCCCGGTGACCTGTTCTGGGCCGACGGCGCTGCTTTCCGCCCGCTCACCGAGGATGATCTCGCTCCCATCCATCCGGATGTGGATCCCGCGACGAAGAAAATTGTGGTCAATCTGACGTATCAGACCCTCTCTTGCTTCGAAGAGGAGCGTGAGGTCTATTTTTGCCGCGTCTCTACGGGCGCTGGAGATGGTAGTACACCGCTCGGCGAACATGCTGTTTGGCGCAAACTGATCTCAGTGCGCATGGCCAACACGTCAGAGAATACCAGTTATGATTTGCCGGGCATCTCCTGGACGACGCTCTTCTCGGGGACAGGGGTGGCTATTCACGGGACGACCTCTCACAACGATTTCGGCTTTCCTCGTTCGCATGGCTGCGTCAATTGCCGCCCGGAAGATGCCAAGTGGATTTTCCGCTGGTGCCTTCCCCAAGTGCCACTTGAACCGGGTGATGTGCAGTGGAGTGATTGGGTCAAGGGCAGCACCCATGTCTTTGTGGTGGACACGCTTTTTTAATCCACTGCAAGGGAATGGCTGGAAATCCGATTATTTGTAAACACAAAGGCTTTTTTTGAGGTGAGCATGGAACTTAATGTCACTGTCGGGTTGGCTTTTTTGGCTGGATTGGCCTCTTTTCTCTCGCCGTGCGTTCTTTCTCTGGTGCCGGCGTACATCGGTTATCTGGGGGGACGTGCTGCCGGAGGGGAAGCCGTCAGCCCGAACCGCTGGCTGACGTTTTTGCACGGCCTGATGTTTGTGCTTGGCTTCAGTTTTGTCTTTATCGTTTTCAATATCATCGCGTCTGCGTTGGGGGTCGTTCTCTACGACCTGCGCGTGTGGCTGGCGCGGATTGGCGGCCTCATTGTGGTGATCTTCGGCCTGCACATGATCGGCGTGTTTCGCATTCCTTTCCTCGAATACGATATCCGTGTTCATCAACAGGTAGAAGGAGCAGGCTATTTCCCCTCGTTTCTTATGGGAATTTTCTTTTCAGCGGGCTGGTCGCCGTGTGTGGGGCCGGTTCTGGGAACGATTCTGACGTTTTCGATCAATAGCGGCAATTTGTGGCAGGGGACTTTGCTCGGCCTGTCCTATTCGGCGGGTTTGGCCGTTCCGTTCTTGCTGGCAGCCCTGGGCATTGGCTGGGTCACCGTCCTCTTGCGTAAATACAACAAGGTGATGCGCATCACCGAGATTGTGATGGGCATCCTGCTGGTCATTGTCGGACTCATGCTGATTTTTGGCGTGTTTAATACGCTGGCCAACTTTTTGCCTGTGATTGATTTCGGCCTTTGATGGCTAGAGGTGGGAATGCTCAACGTCGTTTTATATGTGCGCTCTGGCTGCCATTTGTGCGAGCAGGCTAAAGCCGACCTGGAAGCATTACAGGAGCAATTTCCTCACAAATTGACGATTATTGACATCGAGTCTGATGAGAGCATCAAGCAGATGTTTGCTCTGGAAATACCGGTGGTTGAGGCCGGCCCGTTTCGTTTGAAAGCGCCGTTTGGACGGGCAGAGTTGCAGGCAACATTGGGAGCAGCCACCGATCGGCTGGCGCAACTGGAGCGTATCAACGACACGGCCTATCGCGCTAGCCTGGCCCGTGCCCAAAAAATTACCCGCTCTGAGCAGGTCTCTTTCTGGATTTCAAAACATTACCTGTTCTTGATTAATCTCTTCCTCTTGCTGTATGTTGGCTTGCCTGTTCTGGGACCGGTTTTCAAGAAAGTGGGGTGGGATGTCCCTGCCAGGGTGATCTATCTGATGTATCGGCCACTTTGCCATCAGTTGGCGTTTCGCTCCTGGTTCCTTTTTGGCCAACAACCTTTTTATCCCCGCGCAGCAGCCGGCATCGAGGGCATGATCACCTTCGAAGAAGCAACCAACATCACGGACGAAAATGATCCCCTCCACCTGCAAGCCCGTTTTTTTGAAGGCAATCCGTGGATGGGCTACAAAATGGCCTTGTGCCAGCGGGATGAGGCCATTTGGGGCTCCATGTTGCTTTTTGGCCTGCTCTATGCCATTTCCGGACGACGCATTCCTAAACTTCACTGGATGGTGTGGGTGCTGGTTGGGTTGGTGCCAATTGGCGTGGACGGCTTTTCGCAACTGTTGAGCCAGTCTTATCAAGGTTTGTTGCATTCGATTCTGCCATACCGCGAGAGCACGCCCATGTTGCGCACTCTGACGGGCTTCCTGTTTGGTTGGACAACTGCCTGGTTTATGTTCCCGCTTATCGAAGAGACAATGGCCGAGTCTCGCCGCATCCTGGCCAAGAAATTTGCTGTTTTGAAAGGCTGATGTTTATGCCATTTCGCGAGAGCGGCGGCTTGCGCTATCTTCAGTTTGACTTGTTTGACCGCAATTTGCCCCATGCGGTTTTCTCCCGCGTCGGAGGAGTCAGCCCCAGTCCCTGGCAATCGCTCAATCTGGGGAGCACTGTGGGGGATGACCTCCAACGGGTGCACGAAAATCGGCGCAGGGCGCTTGCGGCGCTTGGCCGGGAGGGACAGTCGGTCTATGACGTCTGGCAGGTGCATAGTGCCCATGTGGTGGTGGCCGATTCGCCGCGCCAGGCCGGAACGCCTCACGTGCAGGCCGATGCGATTCTGACCGACCGGCCCGGTCTCACGTTACTCATGCGTTTCGCCGACTGTGTGCCGATTCTGTTGCACGACCCTGTTCGTAAGGTGGTGGGGATTGTACATGCCGGCTGGCAGGGGACAGTGCGTGGCGTTGTGCGAGAGGCAATCTCGACCATGCAGGCAGCCTTTGGTTCGGATCCGGCCAACGTGCTGGCGGCCATCGGCCCTTCGATCGGCCCGGACCACTACGAGGTCGGCCCCGATGTGATCGAGGCGGTGTCTGCTTCGTTTGGCGCGGCGGCAACGAGGTTGCTGATTGAGCGGCAGGGTAGCACTTTTTTTGACTTATGGGCAGCCAATCGCCTCCTGCTGGAAGAAGCAGGAGTAAAATATATTGAGGTGACCGCGCTGTGCACCGCCTGCCACCTGGAAGACTGGTTCTCGCACCGGGCCGAAAAAGGACGCACGGGCCGTTTTGGAGCATTGATTGCGTTAGAGTGAATGATGTACGCTGACTTGATTCGTTCTATCCGGGATCGCTATCAGCGGGCACTCGATCAGATTGCTGAAGCAGGCCGCCGGTCGGCTCGCGAAGCGGCCCAACTGGTGGTGGTGAGCAAGGCGCAACCGCTGGAGGTCGTGCGCGCGGCCATCGAGGCCGGTGTTTCTCGCCTGGGGGAAAATTATCCGGAAGAAGCAGTTGAAAAGATTGCCGCCCTCCGCTCGTTTGGGGTAGAATGGCACATGATCGGTCATGTCCAGAGCCGTAAGGCAGACCTGGTGACCGCTCATTTTGACCTGCTTCATTCGCTGGATAGCCTGAAACTGGCGGCCCGCCTGGAACGCTTTTGTGCTGAATCGGGCCGGATTTTGCCGGTGTTGGTGGAAGTGAATGTGAGCGGGGAAGAGAGTAAATTTGGTTTCGCTGGCTGGGAGGAAGCGCATTGGCCCGACCTGGCGTCTGTTCTGGCCGGGTTGGAGCAGTTCCATCACCTGAAAGTACGCGGTTTGATGACCATGCCGCCTTACTTCGAAGATGCCGAGCGCTCGCGACCGTACTTCCGCCGTTTGCGCCGCTTGCAGGAATACCTGATGGTACGGTTGCCACAGTTCGAGTGGAAGGAACTTTCGATGGGCACCAGCGCTGATTTTGTGGTCGCCGTGGAGGAAGGAGCAACATTTGTGCGGGTAGGACAGGCCATTTTGGGGCCTCGCCCGCCACGTTAGAGGAGAAGAGTATGATCAGTGCACTTTTGGCTTCAATAATTGATATGATTGCGGATCTTCTTATTTTGATTGTCATTGTGGATGTTATTGTGTCCTATTTGCTCAGTCCCTATCATCCGGTGCGCAGTTCATTGGATCGAATTGTCCAGCCGATGTTGGCCCCGCTTCGGCGCTGGATTCCGCCGGTCGGCGTCTTAGATTTCACGCCGGTTGTGCTGATTATCTTGATTCAGGTGGCGGCTTATTTGTTGCGAATGTTCCTTGTCCGATTTTGATGTGGAGGTAAACAATGAGTAAACGCTCTTTCCATTTGCATGATGGCAAGCATGGCGCGGCGCTGGCTGTGCGCGTGACGCCTCGGGCAAGTAAAAATGAAATTGTCGAAGTCCTGAGCGATGGGACGGTGAAGGTGCATATTACGGCTCCGCCGGTGGAAGACAAAGCCAATCAGGCATTGCTCAAGTTCCTGGCCGAGATTTTGGATGTGCCAGTCTCTCGCCTGGAGATTGTGGCGGGCGCAACCGGGCGCGATAAGTTGGTGTCGGTCCTCGATATGGACGCTGCCGAAGTACACAAGAAAATTGTGGAAAGTATGTAACTATTCAGCCATCCACTCGAAACAGGGGTGTCACTGCGAACGAGCGCTTTTTGCGAGTGAAGCAGTCTCCCAAAGCATGGTTTTTCCTGTTCAAGACGAGATTGCTTCGGGCAGAGAACGCCCTC
>DAOTZT010000082.1:0-5142 GCA_034434255.1 Anaerolineales bacterium
GCTCACACAGACAGTATTTTTTCTACCTGCATCCACACCAACCGTTGGTTCCATCCCTGGCTTTGTCTCTGCCACGCCGAACCTGGTGGAAACGGCGCGAGTGATGATTTTTGGCACATCTACGCCTACACCTACGCCGAGACCTGTCAGCAGGGCGGGCAAGTCAGGTTCGGGCTTTCCCTGGTGGCTGCTTCTGGCAGGCGGGGCAGCGGCGTATGCGGCAACGAAACGCAAGCAAATTGCGCAAGGTCTCAGTGACTATCGGATGAAAATCCGCGCCAGGAAGCAGGCTGAGCTGGAAGCGCAGTGGGCGCGGGAGGCGGCCAAAAAGCAGTCACAAGCGCGCACGGCCGCCCTGGACGTCAAAATCGAGCGCGAGGACAGAAAGAAGAGGCGGCTTGGGAAGCGTGGAAAAGCCGTTCTCAAACCCTGGCTGTCCAGCGCGCCGAACAGCAGCGTCAGCAAGCCGCCGCAGCCTATCAGGCGTATCGCCAGGGCGAGTGGGCCGAGCCGCAGCCGCAGAAACCCTGGTGGCAGCGGGCAGGAGACTGGCTGCAACAGAAGGTCCTCCAGCCGGTGCAGCAGCATTTGACCCCACAGCGGGTGCAGCAGAGCCTCCAGCCGATTTTTGCGCCGATTGGCAGTTCCGCTCAGCCTTCGAAAAAGCGCGAAAAAGCTCCAGGTTGGCCGCGGGGCAAACTCAGATCACCTAAACAACGCTATGGCATGGTCAAAAAGACGCCTGTTGCGGCTAAAACGGCTTGATCTTCGATTGGTGAAGTGCTGGTTTTCAACCCGACCTAATCTCGGGTCGGTTACTTTTGTCTAAAGTCGAGTTCAAACAACTGTGCGCCGAAATTCAAGATTTTCATTCGTGTCCTGTGTGGCGAGACCTTTTTGCAGCAGAGTCATCAAATAAAAAAATCCCGACATTTTGCAATGCCGGGATCAGGGTTTTACAGGGAGGTTATGGCGTTGGGGTAGCGGTAGGAGTGACGGTTGGCACGGGGGTTGGCACCGGCGTGGCGATATTGATGGGAACCAGCAACGTCCAGCCGGGGTAGATGACCGAGGCTTCGCCGTCTTTCAACAGAGTCGGGTTGGCTGTGATGATCGCCTCTACCGTGCTGTTGAATTTGCTGGCAATCAGGAGCAAACTGTCGCCTGGCATGACGAAGTAGGAGATGCGTGACCCGTTGGGCAGGTTGGTGGGCAACGGTGTGGGGGTGGGGAAGGGGAACCCAGGCGGGGGCAGGATGATGGTTTGCCCGACGAAGATGTTGCCGGTCAGCGGGTCAATGGATGGGTTGAGCAGGTAAATCAGCACCAGGCCGTTATCACCCAGGCCCTGGGCCTGGACAATGGAAAAGAGTGTGTCGCCTTGCTGAACGACATAGGGGTAGGGAGCCGAGGCGGTCGCGGTGGGAGTGATGGTCGGCGTGTCGGTGATGGTCGGCGTAGCCGTGGGGGATGGTGTGTTGGTTGGCGAGGGAGTGATGGTAGGCGTCGGTGTTTTGGTGGCGAATAAACTGATCTTGCTACCGCCACTCAGGGAGATGACCACAATTACGATGCCGATAACCACTAGCAGCACAGCCGCTGCTCCTGCGATCATGGGCATCATTTGTTTTCGGCGTTTGCGGTAAGATTCAATGGTCTCTTTGATTGTCATAGGTCTCTTTCCCGGTGGGGTGGAATTGGATGACCTCCACCGTATTTCTATCATTCTACCTGAATTTTTGTGATTTTGCGAGTGTTCCTGTGGTTCTGCCCTTCAAAGGTGGGGGAATCGTGCTTTCACTCCCTGGGCAGAACATGGTGTTTTGCGGCTGAGTACGCGGCGGGCGTTTTGCTGTGTGGTTTCAGCGGCCTTTCGAGGAAGCCATGTCGTTGCGCAGGGTGACTTTGTGCCTCGATTGGTTCGGCCAGGTCGCTCGTCATTATTTGGTCAGGTACGGCTTGAGGAGCTGGCCGGTGTAGGACCTCGCGACCATCGCTACCTCTTCGGGCGTTCCCTCGGCGACAATTTCGCCTCCCTTGTCGCCCCCCTCCGGGCCGAGGTCAATGATCCAGTCGGCGGTTTTGATGATTTCCATGTTGTGTTCAATGATCAGGACGGTATTTCCGCTGTCGACGAGACGTTGCAAGACTTCGATGAGTTTGTGCACGTCGGCGGCATGTAAGCCGACTGATGGTTCGTCGAGCACGTAGAGGGTGCGTCCGGTGGCGCGGCGGGAGAGTTCACGAGAGAGTTTGACCCGCTGGGCCTCTCCGCCGGAAAGCGTGGTGGCAGGCTGCCCGATTTTGATGTATCCCAGTCCCACTTCCTGGAGTAGTTTCAGTTTGTTGCGCATGGCCGGGATGGCCGCGAAGACTTCCATGGCTTGTTCGACCGTCATGTTTAAGACGTCGGCGATGTTGTAGCCTTTGAAATGTACCTGGAGTGTCTCGCGGTTGAAGCGAGAACCATGACAGACATCGCACGGCACGTAAATATCGGGCAGGAATTGCATTTCGATGCGCAATTCGCCCTGTCCCTGACAGGCCTCGCAGCGCCCGCCGTGGACATTGAAGGAAAATCGCCCGGGTTTGTAGCCGCGCACTTTGCTTTCTGGCAGGCCGGCGAACAGTTTACGAATCTCGTCAAACAGGCCGGTGTAGGTCGCCGGGTTCGAGCGCGGGGTGCGGCCAATTGGCGATTGGTCAATGTTGATGATTTTGTCGAGATGCTCGATCCCCTCAATCCGGTCGTGTTCTCCCGGCTGGGTACGTGCGCCATGCAGGCGGGCGGCCAGGGCATTGTACAGAATTTCGGTCATCAAGGTTGATTTGCCGCTGCCGCTGACGCCGGTGATGCAGACCAGTTTGTTGAGCGGAATCTGGACGTTGATATTTTTCAGGTTGTTTGCCCGGGCGCCAATGATAGTCAGATATTTGCCGTTGCCGGGGCGGCGGGTTTTGGGGACGGGCACTTTCTTGCGGCCGGAGAGATAGGCGCCGGTCAGTGACTGGGGATGGGCGAGGATGTCTTGCGGGGTGCCCTCTGCAATCAGTTGGCCGCCGTGTTCGCCGGCGCCCGGCCCCAGGTCAATGACCCAATCGGCGGTCAGGATCGTTTCGTCGTCATGTTCGACGACCAGCACCGTATTGCCGAGGTCGCGCAGGCCTTTCAGGGTGTTGAGCAGACGGGTGTTATCGCGCGGGTGCAGGCCGATGGACGGTTCATCCAGCACGTATAAAACCCCCACCAGCCGCGATCCGACCTGGGTCGCCAGGCGAATGCGCTGCGCTTCGCCGCCCGAAAGGGAGCCAGCCGATCGGCTCAGGGTCAGGTAATCCAGCCCCACCGAGACCAGAAAATTCAGCCGCTCGTAAATTTCTTTGAGGATGCGTTCGGCAATTTGCTTTTGGCGCGCATTCAGCGGCGAGGCCTCGCCACTCAGCCGGCTGATCCACTCCAGCACGTGGTTGACCGGCCAGGAGGTGACTTCGATGATGTTATGCCCATCTACGGTCACGGCCAGGGCTTCGGGGCGGAGGCGTTTTCCCTGACAGGTGGGGCAGGGACGGTCGCTCATATACTCAGCGATTCGCTCGCGGATGTATTCTGAGTTCGTTTCGCGGTAACGGCGCTCCAGGTTGCCGATGACGCCCTCGAACGCGGTTTCGAACGAGGCACTGCGCCCGTCGCGATTGTGATAATTGACCCGTATCCGCTCCCCTTTTGTGCCATACAGGATGATGTTTTGTTTCTCCACTGGCAGTTCGCCAAACGGCTTTTCCATGTCAATGTGGTAGTGTTGACAGGTTGCCTCCAGCAATTGCCAGTAATAGCCGCTTTCTTCGCGAAGGTTGCTCCATTCCATGGCGATTAAAGCGCCATCGCAGAGCGATTTTTCGTAATCAACCACCCGGTCGGGATCAATTTCGAGTTTGTTGCCCAATCCCTGACAGTCGGGGCAGGCGCCGTGGGGGGTGTTGAACGAGAAGGTGCGGGGTTCGATTTCCGGGATGTTGACGCCGTGTTCGGGGCAGGCAAGGTGTTCAGAGAAGTGAATGTCTGACGCGGCCTCCGGGGAATTTCCGACGATCGAGACGGTCAGGTACCCCTCTCCGAACTTGAGAGCGGTCTCGACCGAATCGGTCAACCGCGTCCGGTCTTCGGCGGACTCCGAACCGGTCACCACCAACCGGTCCACGACGGCCTCGATGGTATGGGCCTTGTAGCGGTCGAGGTTGATTTCCTCGTCGAGAGAATAGATGACCCCATCTACCCGTGCCCGGACAAACCCCGCTTTGCGGATTTCCTCGAAGACAGCCTGATATGTCCCTTTGCGGCCGCGCACCACCGGCGCGAGGAGCAGGATGCGGGTCCCGGCTGGTAAGGCCTCGATGGCGTCCACAATTTCCTGGGCCGACTGTTTGACCACTTCTCGCCCACAGATCGGACAATGCGGAATACCTACCCGTGCAAACAGGAGACGCAGGTAATCGTAAATTTCGGTCACGGTCCCGACCGTTGAGCGCGGGTTGTGGCTGGTGCCTTTCTGGTCAATGGAGACAGCCGGCGAAAGGCCCTCAATGTAATCCACATCGGGTTTGTCCATTTGACCGAGGAACTGACGGGCATAGGCCGAGAGGGATTCGACGTAACGGCGTTGCCCTTCGGCAAAGATGGTGTCGAAGGCCAGAGATGATTTGCCGGACCCGGACAGGCCGGTAATGACGACCAGTTTGTCGCGAGGAATTTCAACGGTAATGTTCTTCAGATTGTGTTCGCGGGCGCCAACCACGCGAATGACGTTGGGGGACATAACGAAATTTTCTCCGTGTTAGCACGTATGTTCCAGAAAAGAGCCTGTCAAACAAGCGCGGATTATACCATTGATGACTCTCCTGCAAAAACTCGTCAAACACAAAGGTCACGAAGGAACACAAAGGAAAATCTCTTCATTTTCAACCGTCGTGTACTTTGTGTCCTTTGTGGTTAAAGGACTTTTTGCAGTGGACTCATTGATAAAACTTGCTTCTCTTCAGGCTTTGTGCTAGACTGTACTCAAACTATCATAAGTGCTCTGTGAACTCAAGAGGTGAGTGCATGGCTGAAAAGATTCTCATCATTGATGATGACATTGATACACT
>DAOTZT010000083.1:0-9950 GCA_034434255.1 Anaerolineales bacterium
CTTTTACCGCAGAGCCGCTGAGAACGCAGAGAAAACCACAAAAAATCTCTGCGAACTCTGCGTCTCAGCGGTCAAAATTCTCAATTGCCGTGTTTCACACAGGGCATCAAGGAACTTTGAGAAAACCATACTTCTTTGCCTCGTGGTTTTCTCAAAGTCAAATCTTTCACCGCAGAGCCGCTGAGAACGCAGAGAAAACCACAAAAAATCTCGGCGAACTCTGCGTCTCAGCGGTCAAAATTCTCAATTGCCGTGTTTCGCACAGGGCATCAAGGGACTTTGAGAAAACCATAAGGTACAATCTTGACCAGGATGGCAGTGGCGGATATAATCAGCACTTGTTGACTAAGAGAAAGGTGTGACATACCGGGCGAGCGCTTGGACGAAAGTCTGAAGCGCTTGCTTTTGTGCGTCTAAGAAGAGACAGGCAGGAATCATCGCCTTTTTACTTTGTAAAGGACAGGAGTCGCCAGTGGAAACTAAAGGACTTGTTGCTCTACGCATTAGCCTCGCTTCGCCCGAAACCATTTTATCCTGGTCGTATGGCGAGGTGTTGAAACCGGAAACTATCAACTATCGTCGTCTGCGGCCAGAAAAAGATGGCCTGTTTTGTGAGGCAATTTTTGGCCCTACGCGCGATTGGCAATGCTATTGCGGAAAATACAAGAATCCGCGTTACAAGGGCATTATCTGCGAAAAATGCGGCGTGGAGGTAACCCGTTCTGCCGTCCGCCGCGAACGGATGGGGCACATCACCCTGGCGACGCCGGTGGCGCATATCTGGTACACGCGCCGTATCCCCTCGTATCTCGGCATGCTGCTCGATATCTCGCGCCGCAATCTCGACCGCGTGCTCTACTTCGCCCAGTACATTGTGACCTACGTAGATGAGGAAGCACGCCAAAAGGCTCTCAAGCGTCTTCAGGATGAAATTTCAGTCTCTGAACGCGAGCAGGCGGCTGCCATTAATGCGCAGATTGCTGAAATCAAAACAGCCCGCGATAAGAAACTGGCCGAGTTTAATCAGCGAAGAATAGAAATCGAGCGCCAGTCGGACGAAAAAGTGGCTGCTCGTTTGGAACCGATCATTCAGGAAGGACAGCGCCTGGAACGCTTCTTACAAGAGCAAAAAGGGCAGGTGCTGAAAGATCCCCTGATGTTCGGGAATACCGACATCGTCATTGCCGAAGCCGGCACGAAAGCATCGGCTGCCCACATTGCGAAAGTGCAAAAAGTGGTGCAGGAGCGGTTGAGCGCCATCGAGAGTGAGTTGAACGCAGAGAAAGAGCGCGCCCTGGAAGAACTCAAAATGGAGGCAGCGCGCATTAAGGCGGAAGCCGATGAAAAAATGGATGCTCTGCGCCGGCAACTGGAAGACCAGACCTCTACCAATCAGGATGCCAATGCTCGCCAGCGGGATGAATTGCTGGAACTGCGGCCCTTTACGTTCCTGGGCGAGACTCGTTACCGCGAACTCAAACAACGCTGGGGCCAGGTCTTCCGCGCTGATATGGGGGCCGAGGCCTTCTATGATATTCTGCGCCGCCTCGATTTGGACAAACTGGCCGAGGAACTCTGGCATGAGGTGAAAACCACCAAATCCAAGCAAAAGCGGAAGAAGGCCACGACCCGCCTGAAAGTGGTGGAGGCATTCCGCCGCTCTGGCAATCGCCCGGAGTGGATGATTCTCACTGTCCTGCCGGTCATTCCGCCGGATTTGCGCCCGATGGTGCAACTGGATGGCGGTCGCTTTGCCACCTCGGACCTGAACGACCTCTATCGCCGCGTGATTAACCGCAACAATCGACTCAAGCGCCTGCTCGAACTGGGTGCGCCGGATGTGATCATCCGCAATGAGAAGCGCATGCTTCAGGAGGCGGTCGATTCGCTCATTGATAACAGCCAGCGCGGCAAGGCACTCTCTCGGCGGGGTCGCCGTGAACTGCGCTCCCTGAGCGACATGCTCAAGGGGAAAAAGGGTCGCTTCCGCCGCAACTTGCTCGGTAAGCGTGTTGACTATTCTGGCCGTTCGGTGATCGTGGTTGGCCCGCAATTGAAACTTTACCAGTGCGGCTTGCCGAAGACAATGGCGCTGGAACTGTATCGTCCCTTCGTCATTGCCAAACTGGTCAGCCATAACTACGCGGCCAATGTGAAAGGGGCACGTCGCTTCATTGAGCGTGGCCGGCCAGAGGTCTGGGAAGTGCTCGAAGAGGCCATCAAGGAGCGCCTTGTGCTGCTCAACCGCGCGCCGACGCTCCACCGCCTCGGTATCCAGGCTTTTGAACCGGTGTTGATCGAGGGTTCGGCCATTCAACTGCACCCGCTCGTTTGTACCGCCTTCAACGCGGACTTCGACGGCGACCAGATGGCTGTCCATGTCCCGCTTTCAGACAAGGCTGTCCAGGAAGCCCGCCGCTTGATGCTGGCTTCCAAGAATCTGCTCAAACCTGCCGATGGCGAGCCTATCATTGGCCCCTCCAAAGACATGGTGTTGGGTGTCTTTTACCTGACCATGACGCACAGCCGCCCTCACAAAGGCGATGGGCGTGCCTTCGCGGATATGGATGAAGTGGAACTGGCCTATCAGTTAGGTCAGGTAGATATTCACACCAGGATCAAAGTCCGCGTGACTACCTGGTATGATGACAACCACAACCGCTTACCACAACCTGAAACTCGCCTCATTGATACAACGGTAGGACGGGTGCTGTTCAACCGCATTCTGCCTGAAAAGGTCCAGTTTAATAACCGTCAACTGGAAAAGGGCGGTGTGAAAGACCTGATTGCCGAAGTTTACGAACTCTATGGGCAAGAGGTCACCACTGAAACCGCCGATGAGATTAAGCGCATTGGCTTCGAATATGCGATGCGCTCGGGGATCACCATCGCTGTTTCGGACATCACCATTCCGAAAGAAAAGCAGGAAATCATCAACAATGCCTTGAAGGAAGTGGAACTGGTCCAGCGCGACTTCCGCCGTGGCCTGCTGACGGAACAAGAGCAGAATGAACGCATCATCCAAATCTGGCAGCAGACGACCAATCAGGTCGCCAAGGCCGTGCGTGCCGCCATGGATCCCGATGGCAATCTCTCCACCATGGCGAACTCGGGCGCGACGAAAGGTGGTTTTGGCCCGATTTCCCAGTTGGCGGGTATGCGCGGTCTGATGGCAGACCCGGCCGGTCGCATTATCCCCATGCCGATTCGCTCGAACTTCCGCGAAGGGCTGACAGCGCAAGAGTATTTCATCTCCACGCACGGTGCCCGTAAAGGTCTGGCCGATACGGCTCTGCGTACGGCTGACGCCGGTTACCTGACTCGCCGTCTGGTGGACATTGCGCAAGATGTCATCATCAATGAATATGACTGCGGGACCACCGAGGGTATCTGGATTCGGAAGAAAGACGACGTGGCGGGGCAGTCCATGATTTCGCGCATGTACAGCCGTATTCTGGCGGCGCGCGTCCTCGACCCGCAGACGGGTGAGGTGATTGCTGAAGCCGGTGACGTCATTGATCATGAGTTGGCACGCAAGATCGCGGCCGCGAACGTCCAGGAAGTCAAAGTACGCTCGCCCATGACCTGTGAACTGTCTCACGGTATTTGTGCGAAATGCTATGGCATTGACCTCGGCCGCGGCTCCATGGTCGAACTTGGCTCGGCGGTCGGTATCGTGGCGGCCCAATCCATTGGTGAACCTGGTACCCAGTTGACCCTGCGTACCTTCCACACGGGTGGTGTGGCCGCAGGTGGTGACATTACGACCGGTCTCCCGCGCGTGGAAGAAATTTTCGAAGCGCGTAAACAACCGAAAGGTGAAGCGATCGTTTCGGAAATCAACGGTAACGTGCATATCATCCAGTCTGAAAAGTATGCCGATATGCGCATTGTGCGGGTCGAACATAGTGAGATGATTCACGATGAGTTCGACATTCCCGCTGAGTGGGAAATCCTCGTGAAGGATGAGGATGAGGTCAAAACCGGCGATGTCCTTGCGAAACTGGATGATGCCACCATTGTCGCCGAACATGGCGGCAGAGTACGCGTGGAAGGCCGGAAGGTGTTTGTTTCTTACGAACAGCGTGAGGAAGCCGAACACGAGGTCCCCACAACGTTGCGCTTGCTGGTGAAAGAAGGCGAGCATGTTCAGGCAGGGCAGCCGCTTACCGAAGGTTCCCTCAATCCTCATCGCATTCTGCGCCTGCAGGGCCGCGAAGCCTGCCAGATGTACTTGCTCAGCGAAGTGCAGAAGGTTTATCGCTCGCAAGGCCAGAACATCCATGATAAGCACTTCGAAGTCATCATTCGCAAGATGATGAGCAAGGTTCAGGTCAAGCGCCCTGGCGACACGAAATATTTGCCTGGCGACATTGTTGATCGCCTTGAAATCCGACGTGTCAATGAACAGATGCTGGCGGAAGGCAAACAGCCCGCTACGTTTAGTGAAGTGCTGTTGGGTGTGACGAAAGCATCTTTGAGCACCGATTCGTTCCTCTCTGCCTCGTCCTTCCAGCACACGATCAAGGTCCTGGCCGGAGCGGCGATCAGTTCGGCCACCGACCCGCTGTATGGCCTCAAAGAGAACGTCATCATTGGCAAGTTAATCCCGGCTGGTACCGGCTTTGTCCCTGGGCGCTTTGCCTCCTCCAAAACCTCCACAGAGCAGGGAGGGTCGTCTCAGTGGACAGAACTGCCGGAGATGGGTTCTTCCGATTGAGGACGGCTAAAAAATAACTCCAACGGGGCGGTTGTGGCCGCCCCGTTGATATTTATGGAGCGGGTGCTATTTGCTGCCCTGCCATTGCGTGGTGCAGAAAGAGGGAAGGATTGCCCCCATTTTGCGCTGCTTTTGGGAAGTTAGGGGGCTTGTAGGAACCCGTAGATTTGGTATGATGGTGAAGAGGAGATCAGATGAACTCTAAACTCTTGATTTCTCTTTCTCTTCTTGCCATGTTGGTCATTCTCGCCTGTGGCCTCGGCGATTTCTCGATGGCTCCTCCATCGCCGCCTGTCAATCCGGTTGATCCCGAACAAATCGCGCAAGCCATCTCGGCCACCTTTGCGGCCCAGACCCAACTTGCCGTCTATGTCCAGCAGACGCTGACGGCGGTGGCATTACAAAACCCGACGCTTCCTCCTCAAGCGGGTAGCACACCCACCCTCGTTTTCACGGCTACCCCATCGGCTACGCCGGTTCCGACCCTGAGTTTGGCTCTGACAACAACTCCGAATCCACCCATGGTCACTGTCTCGTCAGAGACCAATTGTCGCAGCGGCCCAGGGCGAATGTATGACAAACTGGGTGTCCTTAATCCTGGCGAGACGACTGAAGTAGTAGGCCGCACTACTGTTCCTAACTACTGGCTGGTGCGCAACCCCGACAACCCGGCCCAAATTTGCTGGCTATGGGGCCAATATGCCACCGTAACGGGCGACTGGCAGTCGCTGCCGCAGGCAACTCCTCCGCCAACCCCCACTGCGACAGCCCCGGCCGCGGCGTTCCATGCGGTTTATCTCTCCACGCTTGCCTGTTCTGGAAATTATTCCTTCCGCATCCAACTGACGAATGTCGGGACGGTCAAGTTTGAGTCCTATCGGGTGGAGGTCAATGACACAACAAACGGCATTCTTGAAAGTTACCAGGATGATTTCTTCACAGATTACACGACTTGCGCCATGCCTGCCAATACGTTGCAAGACCTCGAGCCTGCTGAAGTCGGTGTGGTGGTCAATCGCGGATCAAGTCAACTGCCTTATTCTCCTGCTGGCCATAATATCACCGTCACATTTACGCTTTGCTCGCAGAACGGCCTGACGGGAACATGTGCAACAAAGACGCTGCATTTTGTTCCCTGACTTTCCCGTGATCATTGTGGGCGGCGATTGGCAATGCCCTTGCTGGTTATCCTGCGCATCTGTGTTGATTTTTGCTACAATGTCGGTTAATCTGCAGGTCATCTACTTGCTATACAATCTCCTGACTCTCCTGCAAAAACTCGTCAAACACAAAGGTCACGAAGGAACACAAAGGAAAATCTCTTCATTTTCAACCGTCGTGTACTTTGTGTCCTTTGTGGTTAAAGGACTTTTTGCAGTGGACTCATCTCCTGGAATGCGATTTTTGTTATGAGAATTCTTGCTGTTAGTGATGTCGTGGTGGAGCGCCTTTATTCACCAGAAGTGACCAGTCTCTTCTCCCATGTGGACTTGATTTTGGGCTGTGGCGACTTGCCTTATGAATATCTGGAGTTTCTGGTGTCATCGTTCAACGTTCCGTTGCTTTATGTACCAGGCAACCACGACCCGGCCTATAATGCTCGTCAGTTAACGGCCCATGCCGAAGGATGTGACAACATTGATGGCCGCGTGCTCCGCGTGAAAGGACTGACTTTTGCCGGCCTGGGAGGGGGGATTCGCTATCATCCAAATCGGCCCAACCAGTATTCACAGACACAAATGTGGTGGCGATTGGCCTTACTTGCCCCCTCGTTGGTCTGGAACCGACTGCGCTATGCCGGTGTTCTGGATATTATGGTGGCACATTCGCCACCGCGTGGTATTCACGATGATACCGACCAGGCCCATACAGGTTTTGATGCTTTTGTGAGCCTCATAAAAATTTTCAAGCCTCGTTACTTCCTCCACGGCCATACCATGGCGGCCAGTCCAAACCTGGAACCGGCTGTTTTTCAACTTGGAGAAACGAAAATCATTAACATCAATCCCTACCGTCTTTTGGAAATTGAAAATGTCTGATTATTTTTCTGAACGTGTTCGTCAAGATTTTGCCCGCGCGCGCTTTAAAGCGTTTATCAATCGCATCCGCACTTTGCTGACCGGACAGCCCTCTACTTTGCTTTCCTATGATGAAGTCAAGGAAAAACTGCGCATTGGTGGTCCCATTTATCGCGGGGTGCAGACAGTTCCAATTAGCCAGATCGTGGGCAGCCTCAACCGCTATCATCAGTTTGACCGCGCCTTTTTGCCGACCGAAGACAGGATTGCAGATCGCTGGCAAAATGTGGATCGCGCCTTCTATCAAGACATCAGCCTCCCGCCGGTGGTTCTGTACAAGGTCGGTGATGTCTACTTTGTGGTAGATGGTCACCATCGGGTTTCGGTGGCGCGTGAGCAGGGGCAGGAATTTATCGAAGCCGAGGTACGCGAATGCCATACCAAGGTCAATATCACGCCAGACCTGCAACCCGAAGATTTAGAAATCCTTGGCCAAAAAGCGCGCTTCCTGGAAGCCACCAATCTCGATCAAATTCGCCCAAAGGCGAATATTGACCTGACCATCCCGGACGGTTTCGACCGGATGTTGGAACATATTGCTGTCCATCGCTATTTCATGGGCCTGGATGAAAAACGTGACATCTCAGAAGCAGAAGCCGTCGCTCACTGGTACGATAAAGTCTATTTGCCGATTGTGCGTATCATTCGCCGCAGCGGCATCTTGAAAGAATTCCCGGGCAAAACCGAAGGAGACCTGTATCTGTGGGTCCTTGACCGGCAGCGTTACCTCAACCAGCAAGGCCGAGACCTCGCCAGTCCCCAAAAAGCCGCCAGGGATTTCATTGAAGAAGTCAAATAAATTCCCCCAGAGATCAAATCGCAGATCAAACTTTGCTCCTCGGAATGACAATGGATACCTGGCGTCTTCTCCTTCATCCAATCTCTGCCCGCGGGGCCTGGAACATGGCCGTTGATGAGGCCATTCTCGAATCCTGTGGGACTGGCGCGACTCCTCCCACGCTGCGGCTGTATGCCTGGGAGCCGGCCTGTCTCTCCCTCGGCTATGCTCAGCCTGTCTCGGATGTGGACCTGGCACGTTTGCAGGCGCGAGGCTGGGACCTGGTCCGGCGTCCGACCGGTGGACGGGCCGTCTTGCACGTGGATGAGTTAACCTATTCCGTCATCGGCCCGCTTGACGAACCCCGTCTGGTTGGAACTGTTCTGGAAAGTTACAGTCGCCTGGCTGCTGCTCTGGTTGAGGCGTTGCGCATGCTTGGGCTGCCGGTGGAAGTTCAGGAGCAGGCCGCTGCCTCCCATCGCAATCCGAACCCTGTTTGCTTCGAAGTGCCCTCAACGTATGAGATCACCGTCCACGGGAAAAAACTGATTGGCTCGGCTCAGGCGCGTCGTCGCGAGGGGGTGCTTCAGCATGGATCTTTGCCGCTGACGGGTGACATCACGCGAATTATCCAGGGCCTCAGTTTTCCCGATGAAGAGGCACGTCAACGGGCTGCGGCTCGCTTACAGCAACGCGCCACCACGGTGGAAAGCGTCCTCGGTCGCCTCGTTTCGTGGGAGGAGGCAGCGTCGGCTTTCTGTGCTGCGTTTAGCAAAGTGCTTTCCTTGAATTTACAGGAGTCTGCCCTGACGGTGCAGGAAGCGCAGCGAGCAGAACAACTGGTAGCCGCAAAATACAATCATCCCGATTGGACAGAAAATAAACAGGCCGAACGGTAACCGTCGGCCTGTTTTTTTACATGAGTTTGCCACTCAGGGTGCAGGGGGAACGAACACAACAGTCTGGTATCCCAGTGCATTGAAGAATTTTTCCAGGTACACTTCTGCGTTCAGGCGAGCCTGATCCAGAATGCCGTCTTCTAACGCGGCTTTGAGGATTTCCTGCTCGGCCACCTGGCGGGCCGTGGTTTCCAGATTAGGATCTCCATGGGTCAACAAACCGGTTTGCCGGTCATACACGTAGGACTTTTCGTTATCCAGTGTAGCAACCAGGATTTCGGGCGCTGGCAAGCGGACATTCAGTGTCTCTCCTTCCAGCCACAGATCGCCTTCCCCGATTTTCTGCATGTCGATCCCGGCGATGACGTAACCATGGGCGACAAAAAGCAAGCGGTCACCGAACAGTGGACCCAGGACGCCCTGATTCATCTCCGCTGTGATGACTTTTTCTACCGTGTAGTGAATGGTCTCCAGTTTCGCAATCGCCCTCACCTCGTGGATGATGGTGACCGGATCGGGAATCACGGTTGGGGTAGGATGGAGGAGCATGGCGACCTGCGTATTCAACTGGTCGTTGGCCTGCTGGAAAGGTTGCACGGTTTGCGTGATTTTATTCTCGATCATGAGCACGGCCAGCCAGAGAAGACCGACTGCGCCTACAATCAACAAAAAACGAAGCAAAAACTTGCCGGATGAAGTGGACATGCAGTAATTATATCGTCTCCAGGAACAATTGTCACTGTACCTGATCCAAAAATGAAGATGTTGAATAGAAAAAGTTTTTCCCTCTCTGCTTTGTTCAGCGGTCGGTTTGTCGGCGTTGCCAGGTCGCCCACTTTAGCATAGTTTTTTACGCTTTCTTAATAAGCAACACTTGCTTATCTGAGAATTTAGAGTTATCATCTTTGTCAGGCATTTTTGCCTGAAAACTCTTTGAGAGGAGAAAGAAAACCATGAAAAAACTGTTCGTCCTTGTGTCCTTGTTTGTGGCAGGTGTAATGCTGTTCGCGGCCTGCTCGCCGGCAACTCCTGTGGCAACTGAGCCCCCCGCCACAGAGCCTCCGGCTACCGAACCGCCCGCCACCGAAGCGCCTACCGAGCCACCCGCCCCGGAACTTGGCACTGCCGACAATCCACTCATCATGGCCCTGGCTCCCTCCGCCACCACGCAGGAACTGCAGACCGGTGGTGAGGCCATTGCCGCCAAACTGACTGAGATGACCGGCTACACCATCAAGACCGTGGTGCCGACCAACTACGCCGCCATGATCGAGGCCATGGGCGCCGGGCAGGCACACATTGGTTGGCTTGCGCCGACCCAATACGTCGTTGCGCATGGCAAGGGCTACGCCGATGTGGCGCTCGCCACCATCCGCTTTGGCTCGGACCACTACGGCTTCCAGTTCGTTGCCAACGCCGAAGCAGGCTTCACCTCCTACTACGATCCGGCCACCGGCAAATCCACGGCTGATGCC
>DAOTZT010000084.1:0-2003 GCA_034434255.1 Anaerolineales bacterium
CTGCAAACGGCGCTGCCCGCCGAAAGCCCCGCCGTCCTGGAGCGCTTCGTGGAGCAGAACGACGCCAGCGGGTTGAGGGACCCGGAAGCGGTTTTGTACGCCCTGCGGCAGGTCAAAGTCTGCGACCCGGCCTGCGGCAGCGGCGCCTACCTGCTGGGGATGCTGCACGAACTGCTCGAACTGCGTGAGTGCCTCTTCGCCGCCCGCAGCCTGGATGCCCGCACGGTCTATGAACGCAAACTGGAAATCATCCAGAACAATCTCTACGGCGTGGATAAAGACCCCTTCGCCGTCAACATCGCCCGCCTGCGCCTGTGGCTCTCGCTGATTGTGGATTACGAGGGCGAAACGCCCCCGCCTCTGCCCAACCTGGACTTCAAAATCGAGACCGGCGACGCGCTGACCGCCCCCGACCCCTCCGGCGGATTGCAGCCCGACCTGTTCCGTTACGGGCAGGTGCAGGAATTCTTGCGCCTGAAGAACGAGTTTATGAGCCTTCACGCCGGTTCGCAGGAGAAGGAAAAACTCCGCCGCCAAATCGAGCAGTTGAAAGCCGAAATCAAAGCCTGGGCGCACGGGGGACAGGTCTCTGCCCTCTCGAATGACAGTTTCGACTGGCAGGTGGAGTTTGCGGAGGTCTTCGCGCCTTCCCTCACCCCTGCCCTCACCCCTGACCCCTCTCCCAAAGGGAGAGGGGAACAACTCCCTTCTCCCCCTGGGAGAAGGGTTGGGGATGAGGGCGGCTTCGACATCGTCCTTGCCAACCCGCCCTATGTGCGCCAGGAACTCATCAAAGAGCTGAAACCCGCCCTCCAGCGCGTCTATGGCGACCTGTTCAGCGGCACGGCGGATTTGTACGTCTATTTCTACCTGCGCGCCTATCAACTGCTCAAACCGGGCGGCACCGCCTGCTTTATCTCCTCCAACAAGTGGCTGCGGGCGGGCTACGGCGAAAAACTGCGCCAGCATTTGCTCGATGCGCAAGCCTTCCGCCTGGTGGTGGATTTTGGCGAACTGCCGGTTTTTCAAACCGCCGCCACCTTCCCGGCCATCTTTTTGTGGCAAAAACAGCCGCGCGGCGAGACGCCCACCCTGTGGGCGGTGGTGAAAGACCTGCAGCAGTGCTATGCCGAGGGCATTTGGCCGCACGTGCGGCGGATTGCCGAAACCGTCCCCGCCGCGCAGTTTGGCAAAGACAGGCCGCGCCTGGCGCGCGCCCAAACCGCCGACCTGCGCGCCCGCATGGAAGCCAGCGGGATGCGGCTGAAAGAGTATGTCAAAGGTCAAATCTACTTTGGCATAAAAACCGGCTTGAACGAAGCCTTCCTGATTGACCAGGCGCAATATGACGAACTCATTGCCGCCGACCCCAAAAGCGCCGAAATTCTCAAACCGCTCATCGTCGGCGATGACGTGCGCCGCTATGAGATTCACTATCGCAACCGCTACCTGATTTGGACATACATCGGTGTTCCGATAGCACGTTATCCTGCCATTTTTGAACACTTGAAAAAATTTCAACCCCAGGCCGAAGCCCGCTGGGACAAGGGCAATCACTGGTGGGAATTGCGCGCCTGCGATTATTACCCCGTCTTCGAGAAGCCGAAGATTGTGTATCCCGATATAGGCAAAGAAGCGCGTTTTGTAATAGATACCGACGGTTACTTTGGTAGTAATACGACTTATTGTATTGCCCGCGAAGATTGGTATTTGCTAGGCATTCTGAACTCTAAATCCAGTTTTGAATACATGAAAAGCACCAGCACTGTATTGGGAGATGAAAATAAAGGTGGCAGGTTAAGATTTTTTGGACAATTTCTTGAAACCCTCCCCATTCCCGATGCACCCCAGAGCGAGCGCCAGGCGGTGGCAAACCTGGCGCGGCAGGCGCAAAGTCTGCACGCGCAGCGGCGGGCGCGGGTGGAGCAATTTCTGCGTCAAATCGGCCTCGACCCGGCACAATCCAGCAGCCGTAACCCGCTCGAAAGCCCCTGGACGCTGAC
>DAOTZT010000085.1:0-2712 GCA_034434255.1 Anaerolineales bacterium
CCCTGGAAGCCAGAGACGGACAACGCGCCGAACAAGCCATGCGTGACCACATCCTCTCGGCAGCCCGACACCTCCTTCAACTCTTACAATCTTCCCCATGACCACGACCCTGATGCCCATGGGCGGCGCGCTGGACGAACGCCGCCATCCTGAAGTTTTCCTGGAATTCCTGCGCCGTGCCGGAGGCGCTCAGGCGCGCATTCTGATTTTCCCGCAAGCCTCGGCGCGTCCCGAAAGCGGACAGGAATACGCTGATCTCTTCCGCCAACTTGGCGCGGGAGAAGTACAAAGCCTGGAATTTCGCCAGCGCTCTCAGGCGGATGCGCCAGAACATCTGCAACGGGTGCGCCAGGCAAGCGGCATTTTCTTTGGCGGCGGCGTGCAAATGCGGCTGGCGGCTCTGCTCGGCGGGACGCGCCTCGAGGCGGAACTGCTCCAGGCGTACCGGCGCGGCTGCATCGTCGGCGGGACGAGCGCCGGCGCTTCGATTCTCTCCAAGACGATGGTCGCCTGCGGCAAAGGCGGTCCCTCTCCCCGTGAGCGTATCCTGCAAATGTCCCCCGGCCTGGGCTTCACCGACCGCTTTCTCTTCGACCAGCACTTTCGCCAGAAAGACCGCCTGGGACGGCTGATTTACGCCGTTGCTTCCCATCCCGGCATCCTCGGCGTGGGCATTGACGAGGACACCGCCGTCGTCGTCGAGGACGATTCCCGCCTGAGCGTGTACGGTTCGGGCGCAGTGACCATCGTGGACGGGCGGCGCATCACCGCCAGCGACGTTGCCGAAGCCGAAAACGGACGCCCGGTTGCCGCCGCTCATCTTATCGTCCATGTTTTGACGCGTGGGTGTGTGTACGAGCGCGAGAGCGGACAGGCGCTTCTCGCCTCTCAACCGTTTTCTGCGTAGCATTCCACAACAGGGTGCTATCTTGCTGCCAGAAAACGGCAATCCAACTTCAGAAAGGAGAAGAGTATGAAACCCATCAAATTTACCCTGTCAGTCCTGTTCGTCCTGTCCCTGCTTCTCACTGCCTGCGGAGGGAAAACTACCCCCACCGCCGCGCCGACCGCTTCCGGCGGCGGAGAAGCACCCACCGAGGCGGCGCCGACCACCGCTCCCACCGAGGCGGCGCCGACCACCGCCCCCAGCGGACCCGTCTCCGGCGGCACGGTCATCATCGGCACGCCGCAGGAACCGCAAATCCTCAACACCCTGCTCACCGGCGCCTCCATCGAGGACGCGGTCACTTCTCTGTTCATCGAAGGACTCGTCCAGGTGAACGAAAAAGGCGAATATGTCCCCGTCCTGGCGAAAGACCTGCCGGAAGTTTCTGAAGATGGGCTGGTTGTGACCTACCACCTGCGCGAAGGCGTCAAATGGTCCGATGGGCTGGATTTCACCTGTGAGGATGTCACCTTCACTTACGAAGGCATCATGTCCGATCTCTCGCAGGTCAGCACCACCGGTTACCGCCTGATTGACACCATCGAATGCCCTGACCCGCTGACCGTCGAGGTCACCTTCAGCGAGGTCTATGCGCCATATCTGCGCCTGTTCGCCTACATCGTCCCCCGCAACGCCGGCGAAATTGACCAGATGGAAACCTGGGCATATAACCAGAAGCCGACCGGCACCGGCCCGTTCGTGCTGGAAGAATGGGTACCCGGCGACCACCTGACCTTCGTCCGCAACCCGTATTTCCGCGAAGAGGGCAAACCCTACCTGGATAGCGTCATCATCAAAATCCTGCCCTCGCGCGAGGCAGGGATGCAACTGCTGAAGACCGGCGAAATCCACGCCCTGTGGGACGTGACCGAAGCGGACTTCCCAGCGCTGGAGCAGATGGCCGCTGATGGCGTCTCGTATGCCAGCGTGCGAAACGGCGACATCGAGCAACTGGTGTTGAACTTCGGCGCCAACGACGGCAGCGCGCCCGCCGACCCGGCCCAAAATCCGCACCCCATCCTGTTCGATTTGCGCGTGCGCCAGGCGATTCAATACGCTATCAACAAACAGGAAATCGCCGACACACTGCTCTACGGCAACGTCCAGCCCGGCACCTCGGTTCTTTCGTTTGGCCAATACGCCTGTGACCTGCCGGTCAGCGAATACAACCCCGACAAAGCCAAAGCCTTGCTGGAGGAGGCTGGCTGGAAAGCCGGCCCGGACGGCATCCGTGAAAAAGACGGCGTGCGCCTCAGCCTGAAGATCGCCACTACCACCGGCAACCAGTTGCGGGAGCAGACCGAACAGGTGCTGGTAGAAATGCTCAAGCAGGTTGGCATCGAACTGGTCATCGAAAACGTGCCATCCGACGTGCTCTTCGCCGGCTGGGAAAGCGACGGCATGCGCGACCACGGCAAGTTCGACATCGTGATGTACACCACCGGTCCCTACATCTTCGCTCCCGACAGCCACCTCTACAGCAACTATCACAAGGATTCCATCCCCACGGCTGAGAACGAAGGCAGCGGCGGCAACTTCAGCCGCTACATCAACGACGATGTCTCTGCCTGGATTGATGAAGCCTTCGTCACCACCGATGACGCTGCGCGTCATGAACTTTTCTGCAAAATCGCCGAGCAAATCAACAAAGACATCCCCCGCATCTATCTCTACGACCGCCTCTCCATTACCGCCTACCGCACCGAATTCCACAACCTGGTCATTTCGCCCTCCTTCGTGGACTTTGCCTGGAACGCCAAAGACTG
>DAOTZT010000086.1:0-7435 GCA_034434255.1 Anaerolineales bacterium
GCCCCAGACGCGTCGCCCGGCAACATTTCAGGCTGGATCGTATGACACGGTTCTTATCGCGATCTGTCGAAGCCATTTACTCCACTGTTTCTCTGGTAGACCCACCAGGGGTCAAACCTGTGACTTACTGAAACTAACTTTTCTGTTTCGATTCCGTCCCCTGCTTCTCCTATTACACAAATATCAGCAGCCTGTTCCAAGGTCTTGCGAATCCCCTCGCGGGTTACGGGGTGATCGTCGGCCAGCAGAACGGTTATTTTTTCTTCTGCCGTGGACATTTTCTTCGCCTCCAGAAATTCCAGAAAATGCGAAAACAGTCAAATTCATTAATGACTCCACTGCAAAAACCCTGAAGTTTCACCACAAAGACACGGAGTCACAAAGTTTCCTTTCATTTACTTACTCGTGTCTCCGTGTCTTTGTGGTTCGATTTTCACCTTTTTGCAGGAGACTCATTAATTCATTATAGCATAGCGCGTTTTTTGTCTGGTGACCTGCCTCGACCTCCGTGGCTTCACCCAAAATAATTAGCCCAAAATTCTATAGAATCACCTCCACTATGACATCTCTCGCTGGATTGAGCGCCATCACGTTGCCCCTGATGGGATTGTAGGGTAGAATTCTTCCATCCTGAACGCTTCTCACTCCTCACTTCTCACTCCTCACTCCTCACTTCTCGCTGACCCCTGCCTCCCTTGTCCCGCGCCTTCTACGTTCTCACCACGATCTTCTTTATTTTCCTCGCCATCTCCGTCTTCGGCGGCATGCTGTGGGGGAATACCCTCTATGCTCGCGACCATCCCGGCGAGACAGATTTCTTCGTCCCCTGGCTGTCTGCACAGACCTTCCTGCGCTACGGCGACCCCTCCTCTCCCGACAATATCACCCCCTACAGCGACCCGGCTACCCAACGGACACAGGTCGTCTATTATGGCCGCGTCGTTGCCGATGATGAAGACCCGCTCATCCTCTGGCTGCCTTTCCCGGCCGAACTCTTCTATTTTCCCTTTGCCCTCATTTCCGACTATGCCCTGGCACGTGGCCTGTGGATGACCCTCAGCGAGATCGCCCTGGTTGCCTCCGCGTTTGCCTCCTTGCGCCTCTTCCGGTGGAAACTGCCCCACCTTCTCCTCCTCCTGGCGTTGCTCTTTCCCGTCTTGTGGATTTTTGGCATGCCGGTAATCCTGTCGGCTGGGCCGCTGCCCTTCGTCCTTCTGGCGGCTGTCTGTGCACTGCTGGCCCTGCGCGCCGGTCAGGACGAACTGGCTGGCATCCTGCTCGTCTTCCCGACGCTCAAACTGGGCATCTTCAGCCTCTTCGTGTTCTTCCTGCTCTGGTGGGCGCTCTACCACCGCCGCGGACGCCTCCTGGCTGGTTTTGGCATGGCTGCAGGTTTGCTCTTGCTCATCTCCTTCCTCGTTCTTCCGGGTTGGGTCATGCCTTTCCTGCGCGGTCTCTACTGGCACATCCAGTTCACCCCGCCTGTTTCCACCTACAGCGTCCTGGGCGCCCTCTTCCCCGTGGCTGGTCCCCGGTTTGCCCTCCTGCTGACCTTCTTCTGGTTCACAGTCGTGTTCTTCGAATTTCGCGACGCCCGCCACCGCGACTTCCGTCACATCTTGTGGACGGCTTGCCTCATGCTCGTCGTGGCCCCTCTCATTGGCCTGCCCCTTGGCTGGAATGATTTCTCGGCCTTCCTCTTGCCGACCTTCCTCTTCCTCGCCGTGATCAACGAACGCTGGCCGCGGCGCCGATGGCTTGGTTTTGCCCCTGCCGCGCTGCTCCTCATTCTGGTCTTCGGCTGGACCCTCTCGCTGACCGAAGGGTTGACCCTGCTTTTCTCCCTGCTCCTCGTCTTGGGCCTCTACTGGGTCCGCTGGTACGCTGTCCGCCCGCCGCGCACCCTGCTTGAACTCGAGCAATGAACTGGCGTGACCTGCTCCTCCTTTTCCTGCTTGGATGGATTGCCGTTACCCTGGTTGGCGCATTCCAGCCTGCCCCCGGCTACATGGACGCTGACTACTACTACGCCACCGGCCTGCAACTCGCCGCCGGGCGCGGTTTCATCGAACCCTTCCTTTGGAATTACCTGGACGACCCGGCCGGATTGCCGCACCCTTCCCACGCGTACTGGATGCCGCTGGCCTCGCTCCTGGCTGCCATCGTCCCGGCGCTGTTCGGACCCGTCTCCTGGTTCGCTGCCCGATTGCCCTTTTTCCTGGCCGCGGCCTGCCTCCCGCCCCTGACGGCCGCCCTGGCCTTCTCCCTCACCTCCCGCCGTTCCCTCGCCCTGACCTCTGGCCTGCTGGCCGTGTTCTCTGGCCTCTACCTGCCCTTCCTCGCCACCACCGACACCTTTGGCCTCTACATGCTCTTTGGCGGCATCTTCTTCCTGCTCATCTCCCGCGCTTCTTCTTCTCCTCTCCCTTCTTCCTCTCTTCCTTCTTCCCCTCTTCCTTCTTCCCTTCCTTCTTACCCTCTTCCTTCTTCCCTTCCTTCTTCCCCTCTCCCTTCTTCCCTTCCTTCTTCCCCTCTCCCTTCTTCCCTTCTCACTTCTTCCTCCTCCTCACCTTCCATCTTCTCCCGTTTCACTTTTCCCTTCCTCCTCGGCCTCCTCGTCGGTCTCCTCCATCTCTCCCGTGCCGACGGCCTGCTCTGGCTGCTGATCGCATGCATGGCCGCGATTTTTGTTCTCCCAAAGCCACCTGCCCGGCGCGTACTTTTCACTTTTTCCTTTTTACTTTTTACCCTTTTGGGTTATTTCCTTCCCATGGCCCCCTGGTTTGCCCGCAATCATGCCGCCTTTGGCGCTTTCCTGGCTCCTGGCGGCTCCAAAATGCTCTGGCTGACCCACTACGACCAGATTTTTTCCTACCCCTCCAGCGGCCTGACCTTTGACGCATGGTGGAGTGCCGGCCTGGGCGAACTTCTGCGTGCCCGCCTGTGGGCGCTTGGATTGAACGCCGCCAACACCCTGACGGTGCAGGGCGGCATCTTCCTGCTCCCCCTGATTGTCATTGGCGTCTGGCAGATGCGCCGTAACCGGACCGTCCAACTGGCCCTGCTGGCCTGGGGGATGACCCTTGGGGTGATGACGCTGGTCTTCCCATTTGCCGGGGCGCGCGGCGGCTACTTCCACTCGGGCGCGGCCCTGCAGCCGGTCTGGTGGGCGCTCGCGCCGCTGGGGCTGGAGCGGGTGCTTGAGTGGGGCAGGGCGCGGCGCGGCTGGGATTTGGCGCAAGCGCGTCCCTTCTTCACCGCCGCCCTCGTTGGGCTGGCCATTTTCCTGACCGCTCTTTCTCTGGCGCTGCGTCTCCCGGACTGGGGAGAAGAAAATGATGCGTATAACCAAATTAGTGAATATCTCGCTGCGCAAGCGTTACCAGACGATACAGTGGTCATCGTTGCCAATCCGCCTGGTTTTTACCTTGCCTCCGGCAACCCGGCTATCGTCGTTCCCGCTTGCGATCCGCAGACCCTGCTCGACCTGGCGCGCCGCTATCAGGCCGGGTACCTTATCCTGGAGCCGGGCAGTGTTCCTGCTGCTTTAATGCCCGTCTACGAAAACCCGCAACACTTTCCCGGTCTCACCTACCTTGGAGAAGTGGAGGGGGCGCGTCTCTATGTCATTCGACCCTGAAGTCCGTCTTTCTCACCGCCACCTTCTCATTTTGCTTGCGCTGGCGTTCCTCTCTGGCGGGGTGTACCTGGCGGTCAGCGCCCTCTATTACCGCCTCGGTTTTCCCCTTGATGACGCCTGGATTCACCAGACCTATGCCCGCAACCTGGCCCTGCGCGGCGAGTGGGCCTTCCTCCCTGGTCAGCCTTCTGGCGGCTCGACCGCCCCGCTCTGGTCGGCCCTTCTCTCCCTCGGCTTTCGCCTGGGCCTCGCCCCCTACATCTGGACATACCTGCTCGGCGGCCTGCTCTTGTGGGGGACGGCGGCCCTGGGGGAACGGATGGCGCGGGCGCTGGTCTCGGAGTACCGGCCGCGTTTCCCCTGGATCGGCGCGCTGCTGGCGCTGGAATGGCATCTGGTGTGGGCCTCTGTCTCCGGCATGGAGACCTTGCTGTTTGCTTTTGTGGTGCTCCTGGTCTTTTCCCTGCTCCTGAGCCAGGCGCCTCGTTTCCTGACCGTTGGCCTGCTCATCGGCCTTTCGGCCTGGGTGCGTCCTGATGGCATCACCCTGCTTGGTCCCGCCGCGTGGACCTGTTTTCTGCTGGCCGTTCCCTGGAAAAGGCGTTTAGTCAATTTCTCTGCTCTGGCTCTGGGATTTGCTGCCCTGTTTTCTTTCTACCTCCTGTTCAACCTGGCCGTGACCGGATCCGTCTGGCCGAATACGTTCTACGCCAAACAGGCCGAGTATGCGGTCTATCTTCAGTTGCCCTTCTGGCAGCGGTTGGGCGAGCAACTTTTGCAGCCGTTGATTGGCGTGGGGATTTTCCTCCTGCCGGGTGCTGTCTGGACGGCCCTGCTTGCCATCCGCAGGCGCATCTGGAGCGTGCCTGGCGCTTTGCTCTGGGTGCTGGGGTTTCTTGGCCTGTATGCGCTGCGCCTGCCGGTCACCTATCAGCATGGACGTTACGTCATGCCGGTCATGCCTGTTTTCTTTTTGCTTGGCGCAGCAGGGCTGGCGGGGTTGATTTTGCGCAAGGCGCAGGGGATGGCCTGGGTTCTTTCTACTTTTTGGAAATTGACGACCGGCTTGACACTGCTGATTTTCTGGGGCCGCGGCGCTTACGCGTACGCGCAGGATGTCGCCGTGATTGAGTCAGAGATGGTCGCGGTGGCAGGCTGGGTGTCCGCGAACGTGCCGGAGGGGGCGCTGGTCGCCGCCCACGACATCGGTGCGCTGGGCTACTTCGGTAACCACGATCTGGTGGATCTGGCCGGTCTCATCTCGCCGGATGTCATCCCGTTCCTCCGCGACGAAACCCGTCTGGCGGCGTATCTTGATGAGCGTGGCGTGGAGTACCTGGTCACTTTCCCAGACTGGTACCCGACTCTTACCTCAAATCTCACCCCGCTTTACGTGACCAATGCACCCTACGCTCCTTCGTTCGGCGAAACCAATATGGCTGTTTACCCCTGGCCGGGGCCTTGAACGGGCGTGTGTAATTGTCGCATGGATTGACCTGTGCTATACTCAAAGTAAGCCGTAGGCATGCAGGAGAGTGCAGATGAGTGAAATTACAATCGTTGTTGTAGATGATCACCCCTTATTCCGTCAGGGGGTGATGAATACGCTTTCTCTGCAAGGGGGATTAAAGGTGGTGGGAGAGGCGTCCAATGGTAAAGCGGCTCTATCGCTTCTTCGCAACCTGAAACCTGAAGTTGCGATTGTGGACATTAACCTGCCGGGGATGAATGGCTTACAAGTGACCTATCAGGTCAATCAAGAAAAACTGCCCACGCGGGTCATTCTTCTAACGGCTTATGATGATCAAGATCAGATTATTCATGCCGCCTGGGCGGGGGCAGCGGGGTATTGCTCCAAAGATGTAGAACCATCCCGTTTTATCTGGGCCATTCAGCAAGTGCATGCAGGGAAATATGTGATTCAGGACCAGGTCTTTTCTTCGAGTGAGTTTTCATCCTGGCTGTACGATAAAATGGAAAAGGCACGGCATTCTTACAGTGAGCCGGGGCGTCCTTTTCATCCGCTCTCTGATCGCGAGATGGAAGTGTTGATTTGCGTAGTCAAAGGGATGAGCAATAAAGAGATTGCTGCGGCTTTGGAAATCAGCCATCAGACTGTCAAAAATCATGTCACCTCAATCTTGCGCAAGTTCAACGTGGAAGATCGTACCCAGGCTGTCGTTTATGCACTCAAACATGGATGGATTTCTCTCAAAGATCACATTTCGCTTCCGTAGGAGTATCTAAGATGTTGCCTGATGCCAATCAAGATTCCTCTGTGGATAGTAAACAATTGCTGCGCTCCGAACTGGAGGAAGTTGAGCGTTCCCTAAAAGAAATCAATTTGATGTTGGAACAAAGCCGTGTAGAGGTGTCTAAACTGACCCAACGTAATGCGGCGGTGACGGCACATCTGCAACAAATCCGTTCTCAATTGGGGTCTGTGACCATCGAAGACGTTCAGCAGGCCTACGATGCTGCCCTGGATGCTCAACAGCGACTGTTCGTCATGCGCAATCAATTGGAGAAATTACAAAACGACCAGGCGCATCTCGAAAAACACAAGAAATTCCTTGAGCGAATCCGCTCTGCCTTAGAGCAACCGACCTCTGGAGCAGAGGAGGAGACCAAGTCAGCCTTGACCAGCGTAGAAATGCTCATCAATGCGCAAGAGGCTGAGCGCCAGCGCTTATCCAGACAAATGCATGATGGTCCTGCTCAGGCGCTTTCGAATTTCATTTTACAGGCAGAAATTGTCATGCGTTTGCTGGATGTGGACGCTGCACAAGCGCGTAAAGAGTTGGAAAATCTCAAACTGGCTGCGTTCAATACCTTCCAGAAAGTGCGCAGTTTCATTTTTGAACTGAGGCCGATGATGCTGGATGATTTAGGCCTGGCGCCTACCATTCGCCGTTATGCTGAGACGTATAAAGAGCAGTCGGGCGTTGACATCAGTGTCACGGTTTCGGGCCCGGATCGTCGTCTGGAGCCTTATATTGAGGTCATGGTTTTCCGTGCCATGCAAGAATTGCTTGCTACAGCAGTCCATCAAAATCAAGCGACTGTGGTCAAAATTCAACTGGATTTGGGAGATACGATGGTCAAGTTATCCATCGATGATAATGGCCGTGGTTTTGATACCGATGCTCTCGAAAAAGAAAGCAACCTGGGTTTGAAATTGATTCGCGAGCGGGTTGGTATGCTTGGTGGAACGTTTATGTTGGATAGTGCTCCTGGAATGGGCACGCGTCTGAGCATGTCCATTCCGGTCCAGAGTATGGCTTGAGCATGTTTTTATCAACACGTACAGTAACATTTTTGTAAAGACTTTGTAACGTTTTTTTTATTTCCATTCATTGTACTTTCGTCTATAATATAGACATCTCTGATTTGGCCTCAGAGAAATCCTAAAGCGAAAGGAGGTGAAAGTCTATGTTGTTCGCCCCGAAGGAAAAAGGCCAGGGCCTGGTGGAGTATGCGTTGATCCTTGTTTTGGTTGCAGTCGTTGTAATTGCTGTTTTGCTCCTGCTTGGTCCCATCATTGGCAACGTCTTTACCAAGATTAACTCCAACCTTAATAGATAAGAGTAAATCTGCCAGTGCTAAATGGTCGGGGGCTCCAGGCGGAGCCCCTTTTTTGTTTATCAGCACAACTCTCCTACAAACTACTTTGACAATGTCATCTTTTCGTATAGTTGTCATTGCGAGGAGCGTTTTTTGCGACGAAGCAATCCCCTCGCAAACCAGGAGACTGCTTCGCTTTGCTCGCAGTGACAAAATGCGTAGAGTTTATAG
>DAOTZT010000087.1:0-1554 GCA_034434255.1 Anaerolineales bacterium
GGCCCCGCCAGCAAAGAAACCGTCCGCCACGTGGAGGCGATGATCGAAAAGGGCAGTCTGGAACGAGATTACCTGCTGGTCACTTCCTCTCCAGAAAGCCGTGCCAGACATTATCGCGATGCCCTGTATTATTTCGAACAAGCCGCCAGCCTGGCGCGCCAGATGAACAATACGCGCCTCGAACTGGACGCCAGGGTGGACATTGCCTGGACGCATTTTTATTTCGACAGGTACGCGGAGGCTGAACAAGCCCTTCAGGAGGCCGAACGCCTGCTTCCTGCCGATTGCCGCCTGACCGGATCGCCGCCCTTCCCTGCGCCGGAGCGGGATGACCTGTATGTCTATCAGTTCTTGAGCAAAATGTACGCCTTGCACGGCCGCATCGCCCTGAAACAATTCCGCAAGCGGGAAGAGGAATTCAAAAAAGAGGAAAAAGACAAAGAGACTCGTCGCCGTCTCCTGCACGAAGATTCTCAGGCACAAGCCTTCCTCCAGCAGGCCGCCGAAGCCTATGTGCTGGCCCTGGCGTATGCCCAATTGCTCTCGCCGCGTTCTACCGCCCTGGCCGTGATTTACGATGATCTATATCGCCATCTGAAGGAATTCAACCTGATCGAACTGGAAGATTTCCAGACTTATGTACGTGAAAGCCGCCAGCGTTACCGCGTAAAAGAACTCCGGACGGCCGATCTGGCCGACGCTGACGCCTTCTTGCAACAAACTTTTGGCCTCGAAGGAGGCGCGTAGCATGCCTAAGACCGCTCCCCTTTATCCTCTTCTGCTGACCGCTCCGCCGATTGCCCGGGACGATGATTGCGCCTGTCCCGAAAGCCCTCGCCTGTTCGCTCTGGAGCAGGCTGTTTTGTTCGAAAATGACTGTGCCTGCCCCCAGCCGTCCCGTCCTGCTGCGGCGCTCGAACCTTCCCCCGCTCTCTATCGCCAGGGAGAACAGGTTTATACCCAGGCGCTGACCAGCGACTTTACTCTGCTCTTTAGCCCCGCCGCGCCGCAAGGCCCCAGCGTGGTCAACCGCGCTGCCTGGCAGCGCTGGCAGGAATTTGCCCGGCCGCAACCGCTTTCACAGCCAATTGACGCTCTCCTGGCAGAGCAAACGCTGTTGGTGCCAGAGGATGCTTCCTTGCGACTGCCTGCCTCTCTGCCCGAAACGCTCACTGTCTGGCTGCACATCACCAACGCCTGCAACCTGGATTGCCCGTATTGTTATGTGCGCAAGTCCTCCGCCTCGATGAGCGAGGCCATCGGCCTGAAAGCCCTCGAAAAAGTCTTTCGCACCGCGCAGGGACGCCGCTTCCGGCGCGTCAAACTCAAATATGCGGGCGGCGAGGCCACGCTGCATTTCGACCTTATCGAGAGATTGGCCGAGCGCGCCCGTGAACTATCAACAGAAAGCGGCCTGGCCCTCGACCAGGTGGTGCTGACCAACGGCACCCGCCTGCGAGCAGAGCAGGCAGCCTGGCTGAAAACCAACGGCATTCGTCTGATGATTTCGCTGGACGGCATCGGGGAAGTCCACGACCGCTTGCGCTTCGATCG
>DAOTZT010000088.1:0-13701 GCA_034434255.1 Anaerolineales bacterium
AACTGCTCCTCCTTTTGCTTCCAAAGCCACTGCTACACCACCAACATCTCCCCCAACCCAACCATCACCAACATCCCTTGTCCCTCAAACGCCTGGGGACCCTGGTACTGCGCCTCTTGCCCCAACTGTGACAATGGCCTTTGCGAATACCGTTTTTGCGCAGCCCCCGGCTCCAACCAATACCAGATAAGATGCGGCAACTTTGGCTGCCAGCCCTACCCCACCTCAGGCGATG
This sequence comes from Anaerolineales bacterium, assembly GCA_034434255.1. Lineage (GTDB taxonomy): Bacteria > Chloroflexota > Anaerolineae > Anaerolineales > Villigracilaceae > UBA877. Next base: position 236 of record DAOTZT010000088.1, read on the forward strand.
GCAGCGGCTCTGGTGGCGGCTCCACCTGCCAGCCCCTTTACTACTGTCGCCTCTCTGACTTGCAAACTTACCAAACAAGCGCCACATACGACCCCCAAAGCCACCTCCAATGCAACACCTCCACCCTCACCACCTGCGAAAACACCCCCATTCCGCTCCCTGCCTTGCAATGCAATGCCACGAGGTTCTTGGTGGCTGTGATCTAAATCTACGTTTATTTCCGCTTCTCTATGGGGTCTGCTGCTCATAGACTTCCGGATTGACGCAGTACGGCAACCGTTCCCCTTTCAACCCGGCGATTAAATTTTCAACCGCAATCCGACTCATCTCGGCCCGCGTCCGACGGCTGGCGCTGGCAATGTGAGGCACAATCAGGCAATTCTCGAGTGTCAGCAGGGGATGGTCAGGAGGCAATGGCTCAGGCACGGTCACATCCAGGGCTGCTGCTGCAATCTTGCCCGAGCGCAACGCCTGATAAAGCGCCTCCGGATCTACGACGGCCCCGCGCGCGGTGTTGACCAGGATGGCCGTCGGTTTCATTTTCTCAAACGCCGCAGCGTTGATCAGGCCGCGCGTCGCCTCGGTCAGAGGGCAATGCAGCGAAATAAAGTCCGATTCGCACAGGAGAGTATCCAGGTCCACTTGTGAGGCCGTGACGCCTGCTTCGGGTGCGGCCGGTGCGGGGTCCGTGAAGAGAATCCGCATGCCAAATCCCACTGCACGCCGCGCCACGGCGCGTCCAATGCGCCCAAAGCCGACAATTCCGAGCGTTGCTCCGGCGAAATCTGCGCCGAGCAAGGTATCGAGGCTCCAGGTTTTCCACTGACCGGTGCGCACCTGACGCTCTCCTTCCGGGAGACGACGGCCTGCGGCCAGGAGCAGGGCAAACGCCATGTCGGCAGTGGCCTCGGTCAGCACGCCGGGCGTGTTCCCGACCGGAATCCGGCGCGCCGTCGCCGCAGCAACATCAATGTTATCCACCCCCACCGCACAATTGCTGATGACTTTCAATTGCGGCCCGGCGATGTCCAAAAGATCGGCGTCCACCCGGTCGGTGAGCAGCGTCAGAAGCCCATCCAGTCCCGGTACGCGGCGCCGCAGTTCTTCGGCGGAGGGGGGCAGCGGCTCTGACCAGATCTCGGCATCGCAAAACTGAGAGAGCAGACTCAACCCCGGCTCAAGCAGGCGGCGGGTGACAAACACACGCGGTTTGTGCATCGGACTACTCCATTTGGAACAATTTTTTGCTTGCTCTGTTGCAAACAGCCTAAAAGTCTGTCATTGCAAGCGAAGCACTGCCCTTGCGTGCAGCGAGATTGCTTGCCCGTTGGCTCACCTCGCACTTGCCTTCTGTGGCGGCTCACAATGACATCCTTGCAACAAAGTAATTTTTGCTGAGTTGAGACTCTACTACAAAAAGGTCTTGAACCACAAAGGGCACGAAGTACACAAAGGATTTCTGAAAGGCGCAATGAAAATCTTGAATTTCAGCGCACAATTGTTTCAAAAAACTTCGTGCCCCTTTGTGACCGTAAAAATGTTTTTGCAGTGGACTTATTAATGCTATCATACGAATATGATTTCTGCCGAGTCCTTTCTGACCTTCAGCCTGGGCGCCTCCCCGTTCGGAAAAGCCGTATGTGACATCCTGGCGGCTGCCATTGCCGCCGTGGACCCTGTTCAGGCCATCCGTCGGGTCGCGCGCCGAAACGGGAACGATGTGTCGGTCGCCGGCCGGTCCTATCACCTTTCCGCCTTCCGACGGGTGTATGCCCTGGGGGTGGGCAAAGCCTCCCTGGCCATGACCACAGCGCTGACAGAAATTCTGGGAGAAGAGCTGACCGCAGGGCTGGTCATAACCAAACACCTGCCCGCCTCCTTTACCGCGCCTGCGCCTCTGACGGTTTTACCGGGCAACCACCCACTCCCTGGTGACGAGAGTTTGCGCGCTGGTCAGGCGGTTCTGCACTTTGTCTCGGCGCTTGAGGCAGACGATTTGCTCTTCTGCCTTCTCTCGGGAGGGGGATCAGCGCTGATGAGCGCGCCGGTGGACGGAATCACCCTGACTGCCTTGCAGGCTCTGACCGCTGCTCTGCTGACCGCTGGGGCGCGTGTGGATGAAATCAATCTCCTTCGCCGTCACCTTGACCGTCTCAAAGGCGGCGGATTGGTGCGGCTTTCTGGTGGGGCAACGGTGGTCAGTCTCATCCTTTCAGATGTGGTTGGCAACCCCCTGGAGGTCATCGCTTCGGGTCCAACCGCGGCCGATCCTTCCACGCGGGCCGAGGCTTTGTCTGTGCTGACCCGTTATCCGCTACCGGCTGCGCTTGCCTCGACCGTGCAGACGGCACTCGCTTCGGCTCCCGAAACGCTCAAACCGGGGGATCCTCTGTTGGAAAAGGTCCAAAATATCCTGATCGGCAGCAATCTAACTGCTGCCCAGGCTGCGCTGAAGGCGGCCCAAGAGGCCGGGTTTCATCCCTACCTGTGGCGCCTCGATCTGCAAGGGGAGGCGCGCCAGGCGGCGTTTGAACTGGCCACCTTTTTACGTCAGACTTGCCGGACAGGCGACCCGGTTTCCCGTCCGGCTTGCATTGTCGTCGGCGGTGAAACGACGGTCACGGTCAAGGGCAACGGTCGCGGCGGTCGCAATACCGAACTGGCCCTGGCTGCCGTGCCCGAACTGGCCGATTTTCCTGGCGTGATGTTGGTGACGCTTGCAACGGATGGGGAGGATGGCCCCACCGACGCGGCCGGTGCGGTCGTGACTGGCGACACGTTCTGCCGTGCCCGAGCGCTGGGCCTGGACGTGGCCGATTTTCTGGAGCGTAACGATTCGTATTCGTTCTTCGATGCCTTAGGCGATTTGCTCCGTCCCGGCCCGACTGGCACCAATGTCAATGATCTGGCGTTTTTATTTGCGTGGTGAGAAACCAGCATGAACTGTTGATGCTTCGTTCAACCTGGTCTAAACTTATCTCATGTTAGCCCGTGTTTATTCCTGTGCCATTATCGGTCTCGACGGCGTCGTGGTGGAGGTGGAGGTGGATTACACCCAGGGGATGCCGGGGATGACCGTTGTCGGGCTGCCAGATGCCGCGGTTCAGGAGAGCCGCGAGCGGGTTCAGGCAGCAGTGCGAAATGCCGGGGTTCCTTTTCCTCGCCGCCGGCTGGTGGTGAACCTGGCGCCTGCCTCGGTGCGCAAAGAAGGCCCATCCTATGACCTGCCTATCGCTCTGGGCGTTCTCATCTACACTGGCATGCTCTTGCCACAAGCCGTGGAGGGAATGATGGTGGTGGGGGAACTTTCCCTCGATGGCACCGTGCGGCATACGCGCGGGGTCTTGCCGATGGCTGCCACGGCGCGCCAGCACGGCTTCAAGAAGATCGTCGTCCCGGCTGTGGATGCCGCTGAAGCAGCGCTTATCCCCGACCTGGACGTCATTCCTGTTTCATCGCTGGCGCAACTCTATAACCATCTCACCGGGCGGGCAGTCATTCCGCCTTATCAGCGGCAGGAGGTGGCCGAGGCGCCGCTGTTCCCGGCGACCGACTTCAGTGAGATTAAGGGTCAGGAGCACGTCAAGCGCGCGTTGGAAGTGGCCGCGGCAGGGGGGCACAATGTGCTGATGATTGGCCCTCCCGGGGCGGGGAAGACGTTGTTGGCCCGTGCCTTGCCCGGAATTTTGCCCCAGATGTCCATTGAAGAAGCGCTGGACGTGACGCGGATTTATTCGGTGGCCGACCAGTTACCCCCCGAAACGCCGCTCATCCGGCAGCGTCCTTTCCGTGCCCCGCACCACACCATCAGTCATGCCGGGCTGGTGGGTGGCGGCAACTGGCCCCACCCGGGCGAGATTTCTCTTGCCCACCATGGCGTTCTTTTTCTGGATGAATTGCCTGAGTTTGGCACGCGCGTCCTCGAGGTGTTGCGTCAGCCGCTCGAGGATAAGGTGGTCACCATCAGCCGGGCACAGGGTTCATTGACCTTCCCTGCTGATTTTCAACTGGTGGCGGCGATGAATCCCTGTCCCTGTGGTTATTATGGCGATCCGGTGAGACCCTGTACCTGTTCAAACACGATGGTGACGAAGTACCAGAAGCGCATTTCTGGCCCCTTGCTCGACCGGATCGACATCCATATCGAGGTGCCGCGAGTCGAATACGAAAAACTCGCTGATCACCGCGCTGGAGAGTCGAGCGCGGCAGTGCGGGAACGGGTCGAGGCAGCGCGCCGCAGGCAGCGGGTCCGGTTTGGGGCGGGGGGGCCGTCTTGCAATGCCGGCATGCGTCCGGCAGAGGTGCGCAAGTTCTGTGTACTCGATGAACAGAGTCAATCTCTCATGCAGGCAGCCATGAATCAGTTGCAACTTTCGGCGCGGGCCTATCACCGCGTCTTGAAACTGGCCCGGACCATTGCCGACCTGGCTGGGAGCAACTCCATCCAGCCACCGCATCTGGCTGAGGCTCTTCAGTATCGCCCAAGATTGAATCTGCTGTGAGACAGGATGAATAAGGCGCTTTACCATTTTTTGGTGGAGATCCTGGATTTGTTTGTGTGGAAGGGGGATTTGTTGGGTACAGAAAATTTGCCGCGGCATGGGCCGGCAGTCTTTGTCGCCAATCATCTCGATGCACTGGGGCCGATTGCCTGTTTTTGCTCGTTGCCCATGCGCTTGCACGCCTGGGCGATTGGCGACATGATGGATCACGCAAAGGCGGCGGCTTATCTCAATCAGGATTTTACAGAGCGGCAGTTACACCTGAAACCACCCTTCAGCATTTGGTTTTCGCGCCGTTTGAGCCGCATCACTGTCCCCCTGCTCTGGTCTCTGGGCTGCATTCCGGTCTATAAAGGCGACTATGAGCGCCTGCAAGAGACGCTTGCTTTGAGCATGAAAGTCCTGTTGGAGAAGGGATTTTTGCTCATCTTTCCCGAAGAACCGCAGTTGGAGAGAGACGAGAAGACCGGCATTGCGCCGTTTCAGCATACGTTTGCGCGCCTGGGCGAGATGTATTACGCAGAGACCGGCCAACGCCTCTCGTTTTACCCCCTGGCCATTCATCCCAAACGGGTGCTGTGGTTGGGCAAGCCAGTCACGTTCGATCCTCTCAATAAAGCCGGGGCGGAGCGCCAGCGGCTGAAATCTGCTTTAGAGGCAGATGTGCGTCGCATGTACCTGCAGTTGAGCGAAAACGGTGGGGAACTGCAAATTTTAAGACCGGCTCACAAGTGACTTCTCTGCCGCAGGGCGCCTGACCCGCCGCGAGCAGATTGCCGCTTAACAACCCCGCATGATTGACGCGCCTGTGCTAAAATCAACTTACCTGGATTGGTAGCGGAGGACCTATGTCTGAGATGGTAGAAGTGTATGTTGATAGTATTCGCGTTAGCCTTATGTCACCGCAGCGGGTGGTTGTGTTGCGGGAGCGTAATGCGGAACGCTACTTGCCTATCTGGGTAGGCCCTTACGAGGCCGATGCAATTACGGTCGCCTTGCAAGGAATTGAAGTCATCCGTCCCCTGACCCAAGACTTGTTGAAAAACGTCATCACCCTCTTTGGGGGTACAATTTTACGCGTGGAGGTCGTGGCGCTCCGCGAAGATATTTTCTATGGCAACGTGGTGGTCGAACGCGATGGGAAAATTTACGATATTGACTCGCGTCCCTCCGACGCCATTGCTCTGGCGGTGCGTGCTCATGTTCCCATCCTGGTTCACCGCTCAGTCTTAGACGAGGCTGGCATTGTGCCAGAGAAAGACATCCAGGAAGAATCCTCCAGCCAGCCACAGACGCCTGTGGAAAAACCTTCTGCCCCAACCGCCAACGTAGCCGATGATGACACCGGCCGCCTGGATGTATTTGAAGACTTCCTCAAAAGACTCAGCGGAGATGACAATTCCCCAGACTCCTCGAGTTCCTGATCAGAAAGACCAAGATGTCCGATTCTCAGCCGTTTGAAGAAGTACCTGCTGCGCGCGAAGACAACTACACGCCTGCTGCGCCCGTCGTCCCCCACAACCGCGAAGCCGAAGAGGCCGTTGTGGGGGCGGTGCTGATTAACCCCGAAGTCTATTACGACCTGGCGCAGTTCCTGCAACCCGACGATTTCTACATCGTCCGGCATCGCTGGATTTGGGAAGCCTTCCAGCGTCTTCACGAGCGGCGGGTGCCCGTGGACTTTCTGACCGTCACCGAGGAACTGGAACGGGCCAATCAACTGGCCGAGATCGGCGGCCCGGCTTACCTGACGGCGCTCATCAACCAGGTCCCCACTTCGCTGCACGCCGAGGCCTACGGGCGGATGGTAGAAGATGCCGCCATCCGCCGCCGCTTGTTGCATGCTGCCAACCAGGTAGCCACCCTGGCGTACAAGGAAAGCGAATCTATCGAGACGGTGATGCAAGAGGCCGAAAAGTCCATCTTCAATGTCAGTGAACGACGCTTGAAGAAGGACATGCAGCCGATTTCCAGCGTGTTGAGCGAGTATTACGACCGCATTGACGAACTCGCCCGCCGTAGCGATGAAATCTTCGGCGTGCCGACCGGCTTCATTGACCTCGATCGGATGCTGACCGGCATGCAGCCCTCTGACCTGATCATCATCGCTGGTCGCCCGGGACAGGGTAAATCAGGCTTTCTGCTTTCCGTGGCCCGAAACGCCGCCCTGCTCCACAAAAAACATGTGGCCATTTTTTCCCTCGAAATGTCTAACGAGCAAGTTGTCCAACGTTTGCTGGCGCAGGAAACCGGCATTGACAGTCAGCGCTTGCGCAACGGCAAACTCAACGAGGACGAATGGCCGCTGCTGACCCATGCGATTGAAGTCCTCGGCGATACCCACATCTACCTGGACGATACCCCGGCCATCACGCCGCTCACCTTGCGCACCAAATGCCGCCGTCTGCACATGGAATTTGGCCTCGACCTGGTCATTCTGGATTACCTTCAATTGATGGGCGGCGATACGCGCACCGAAAACCGCGTCCAGGAAGTTTCGTACATCTCGCGCAACCTGAAGATCCTGGCGCGCGAACTCAACGTCCCTGTCCTGGCTGCGGCGCAGTTGTCCCGCGCCGTGGAGCAGAGAACCGACAAGCGGCCGGTGCTCTCCGATTTGAGAGAATCGGGCAGCCTCGAGCAGGATGCGGACGTGGTCATGTTCATCTACCGCCCCGACCAGTACGAGAAAGATACGGCCAAACAAAACATCGCCGAAATCATCGTGGCCAAGCACCGCAACGGCCCCACTGGCTCGGTGGAACTCGTTTTCCTCAGTCATCTGGCCAAATTTGCCGACGCTGCCACCCGCGAGATTGACTTGAGCCGCGCCTGATGTCAGGCAGCGCGACCTTTTCGCTTCTCACTCCTCCCCTTTCACTTCTCCCCATGTTCCCTGGCTTTAGCGATTCTGAAACGTTCATCCCGGTTCCCGATACCTTTTTCCGCCGTCTGCTCCAGGAAATTGACGATCTGGAGGAACTCAAAGTCACCCTCTATGCGTTGTGGCAGGCAATGACGCGGGAAGGACCCGTCCTGGTTCTGCGGGAAGGGGATTTCGCCGGTCTCGTTCGGGACCCGCAACCGGCGCTGGACAAAGCCGTTCAGCGCGGGACCCTGATCCGGGTCGCGCGCGAAGCGGCCGTGTACTACTTCCTCAACGCGCCGCGCGGACGCGCCGCCGCGGCCTCCCTCCAGAACGGCCAACTCGATGTCGAGTCCCTGCCTGCCTCCCTCCCCCCGGTGGAGCGCCCGAACATTTTCAAACTCTACGAAGAAAACATCGGCCCCCTCACACCGCTCCTGGCCGACGCCCTCAAAGACGCCGAGCAGACGTATCCGCCGGAATGGGTGGCCGAGGCGATTGAAATTGCCGTCACGCGCAACAAACGCAACTGGCGCTATGTCGAAGCCATTTTGAAACGCTGGAAGGAAGATGGTCATGCCCAAAAGCAAGATAAACGAGACGCTCAAGAAAGTCGCCGCTATTCCGAAGGCGAGTTCGCCGAGTACATCCGGCGTGAGTAACATCACCCTGGGTGACCCCAATTGCCCCCACTGTCATGGCGCGGGCTATGTGCGTTACAACGTGCCCCTGGGCGACCCGCGCTTCGGACGGCTGGAACCGTGTACCTGCCGCGCGGCAGAAATTGCCCAGGCAGCCCGCTCGCGCCTGTTCGAGATGAGCCGCCTCGATCGCCTCAGCCATCTGACGTTCGAGAACTTCGATCCCAAGGGCAACAAAAAAGCCAAGTTCATGCCCCCCCAGGACGTTCACAGCCTGGAAACGGCCAAAGAAGCGGCAGAAAACTTCGCCCATCAGCCGCAAGGCTGGTTGCTGCTGGAGGGCGGTTACGGTTGCGGCAAGACGCACCTGGCGGCAGCCATCGCCAACTACGCCGTTTCGATGGGCACCCCAACGCTGTTCATTACCGTGCCTGACCTGCTCGATTCTTTGCGCTTTGCTTTCAACGATCCCGAAACGACCTTTGAAGCCCGTTTCGAAGAAGTCCGCAACGCCGACCTGCTGGTGCTGGATGATTTCGGCACGCAAAACGCCACGCCGTGGGCGCAGGAAAAACTCTTCCAGATTATCAACTACCGCTACATCAACAAACTGCCGACGGTGATCACGACCAACTTGATGCTGGATGAAATCGAGAGCCGCATCCGCTCGCGCTTGCAAGATGAGGAGTTCGTGCGCCGGGTGGTGATTACCGCGCCTGATTACCGCCGCCCCACCGAGACCAGCAACCCCGGTATCTCCATGCTTTCGCTGCCCGAAGTCAAGGCAATGACCTTTGCTTCATTTGAAACGCGCGAAGACGAGGTCGGCAAAGAGGCTGTTACAACCGTAACGGTTGAGAAACAAGACAAGTTCGGAAACAAATTCAAGGACAAGGAGGTCCAGCGGGTACTGGTCACCCAGGAGGACTTGAAAAGCCTGCATCGTGCTTATCATGCTGCTGTTGCTTTTGCCGAAGAACCTCAGGGATGGCTGGTGCTGCTGGGCGGCTCTTTTTGCGGCAAGACCCATCTGGCTGCGGCCATTGGCAATTATCGCCTCGACCTGGGCGGGCAAGCCATCCTGGTCGAAGTGGCTGACCTGCTCGATTACCTGCGCCAGACTTTCCGCCCTGCTTCGGATGTTTCCTTCGACCGCCGATTCAACGAAATCAAAAACACACCTCTGCTGATTCTGGATGATTTGAAAGAAAGCGGCACCAGTTCCATCTGGGCTGAGGACAAGTTGCATCAGATTCTCAACTACCGCTACTACGCCCACCTGCCGACGGTCATCACTTCTACGCTCAAGCCGGAAGATTTTGCGGTGAATTACCCCGGCTTGTGGAACAAGATTTTAGACGCCACCAACAGCCAGGTGTATGTGATTGACATGCCGCCCTATCGCCGGACATCCAAAGGGCAGAAGGTTCCCAAAAAAGGGAAAAGCAAATAGCAACAACTCATCTTCTCCCGGAAAAGGAAAGACAAAATCCCTGCTTCCTGTGGCTTTCTCAAGAAAATGTATATGTCACGAAATGTGTTGAAAATGTCACTGCGAGCCGCTCTTTGACGAGCGCGAAGCGTACCCGAAGAGTAAGCAGTCTCCTGCTTGACGGATAAAACTGGTCTTTAGGAGATTGCTTCAGCGGCACAAACCGCCGCTTCGCAATGACATTGCAATTTTGTCGAGCATTCTTGAGAAAGCCATGCCTGCTCCCAACAAAAAGGGCTGTCCTGGATGGGTTTCAGGACAGCCCGGTTGTTTTTCTGGCAACAAATTGCTGCTTACATGTGCTGGATAACGGCGTCGCCGAATTCCGAGCACTTGACTTCTTTCGCATCTTCCATCAGGCGGGCAAAGTCATACGTAACGGTTTTGGCGGCAATGGCGCCTTCCATGCCCTTGATAATGAGATCCGCGGCTTCAGTCCAGCCCATGTAGCGGAACATCATCTCGCCGGAGAGGATGACCGAGCCGGGGTTTACCTTGTCCAGATCGGCGTACTTGGGCGCGGTGCCGTGCGTTGCCTCGAAGATGGCATGACCGCTCTCGTAGTTGATGTTCGCACCGGGGGCGATGCCGATTCCGCCCACCTGGGCTGCCAGCGCGTCCGAGAGATAATCGCCGTTCAGGTTGAGCGTGGCAATCACGTCATAGTCCCGCGGCCGGATGAGGACAAATTGCAGGGTCACATCGGCGATCGAGTCTTTGATGAGCAGTTTCGACTTCCACTTGCCGTCGCCGTGGGTGGGCCACAGAGCCAGGGCCGCTTCCACCTCGGCGCGGATTTCGGCCTGCTTATCGGGAGCCATCATGTCATAGCCCGGATCAATCATGCGCGCGTTGGCCTCGACCGTGAGTTCGGGGTTAGCCTCCTTGTTGGCCAGAATCCACGACTCGCGCTCGGTGACGATCTGGTCGCGGAACTCGCGCTTGGCCAGGGTGTAGCCCCAGTCCTTGAAGGCGCCCTCGGTGAACTTCATGATGTTCCCCTTGTGGACCAGGTTCACGCTTCTCCGCTTGTTCGCCAGGGCCCAGCGAATGGCCGCTCGCACCAGCCGCTCCGTCCCCTCCACCGAGACGGGCTTGATGCCAAAGCCGGCCGTCTCGGGGAAGCGAATCTTGGCAAATTCTTTTGGAAATGCCTCCTGCAGCAGGGCCTTGAATTTGCGGTTTTCTTCGGTGCCATACTGGAACTCGATACCGGTGTAAATATCCTCGGTGTTCTCGCGGAAGATGACCATATCCACGTATTCGGGGTGCTTCACGGGCGAGGGGACGCCGGGGAAGTAACGCACCGGCCGCTGGCAAACGTACAGATCGAGTAATTTGCGCAGGGCCACGTTCAGCGAGCGGATTCCTCCGCCGATGGGGGTGGTGAGCGGTCCTTTTATGCCTACCAGGAATTCCTTGAAGGCCTCTGTCGTCTCGTCGGGCAGCCAGGTGCCAAATAACTTGAACGCCTTTTCGCCGGCGTACACTTCCATCCAGTGGATTTTGCGTTTGCCACCGTAGGCTTTTTCGACGGCTGCATCAAAGACGCGTACCGATGCCCTCCAGATGTCGCGCCCGGTGCCGTCGCCCTCCACGAATGGGATAATCGGATGGTCTGGAACTTCCAGTTTGCCATCCCGGATGGTGATTTTTTCTCCTCCAACAGGAACTTTCACATTGACGTATGTCATACATCCTCCTTAGGGCTAATTTCATGGTCATTATAATCAATTTGTACCTGATGGATAAGTCCACTGCAAAAACCTTTTTGACCACAAATGGCACAAAGGAGCACGAAGTTTTCTTCAAACAATTAAGCGCTGAAATTCAAGATTTTGAATTGATCTTTTCGGAAATTCTTTGTGTACTTCGTGTTCTTTGTGTTCAAGACCTTTTTGCAGTAGAGTCACGGCTGCAATTCCTAAAAAATTCCTTTTCCCCAAACCTTGACAGAATCTCCAGCCTGCCTATAATTCCGCCCGATATGTTCACATTCCCTGGAAAACGAAATTTTTTATCCGAGCCGGTTGGTTTAGTTTTCCTATTTGCCCTTTAGAGAGCCGTTATCGGCTCTCTTTTTTTGCCTGTTCACCGCCCGCCTATCCGACGATTCGACTATCCGACTATGAGACTCCCCGGCCTGATTGACCCCCACGTTCATGTGCGCGAACCCGGTCAGACCCACAAAGAAGACTGGGATACCGCCACACAGGCTGCCCTCGCCGGTGGCGTGACCACCATTCTCGCTATGCCCAACACCAAACCGCCCATCTTCGACGAGGCGACCCTGAACCTGGCGCTCGAGGCAGCCCGCACGAAAGCCCACTGCGACTACGCCCAGCACCTCGGCGCCGGCCCTGAGAACGCCGCCGAAGTCGCCCGCCTGGGACCTCGCGCCGCTGGCCTGAAAATGTACCTCGATTCCACCTTTGGCGAATTGCGCCTGAACGACATGACCCTCTGGCTGGAACACTTCCGCCGCTGGCGCGGCCCCGGCCCGATCGTCGTCCACGCCGAGAGCCGCAGCATGGCCGCCGCCCTGACCTTCTCGCAGATGTTCGACCAGCCCATCCACATTGCCCACCTCTCGCTGCGTGAGGAGATTTTGCTCATCAAAGAGGCCAAAGCCCGCGGGGTGAAGGTCACCTGCGAGGTGACGCCGCACCATCTCTTCCTTAGCGCCGAGGACATTCCCGCCATCGCTGACGGGCACCCCGGACGCGGCGAAGTCCGTCCGCGGCTGGCTACCAAAGCCGATGTGGAGGCGCTTTGGGAGAATCTCGCCGTCATTGATTGCTTTGCGACCGATCACGCCCCGCACACCCTGGCCGAAAAAGACGGCGAAAATCCCCCGCCCGGCTTCCCCGGCCTGGAGACGTTGCTCCCGCTGTTGCTGACCGCTGTTCACGAAGGACGGTTGACCGTGGACGACATTATCCAGAAATGTGTACTCAACCCCCGTAAAATTTTTGCCCTGCCTGAACAGCCTGAAACCTGGGTCGAAGTAGACGAAAACGCCCGCTGGGAGATTCGGGCGAGCGAGTTACACTCAAAGTGTGGCTGGACGCCTTTTGAGGGGTGGCCGGCGCGGGGTCGCGTGACGCGGGTCGTCCTGCGCGGGGAGGAGGTGTACCGCGAGGGGCAGGTGCTGGCCGCGCCGGGTTCGGGCCGTCCTCTCCGGCAGGGATGAGCAGGTTTATCGTTCGCTCAGTGCACCGGTGACGTACTTATGCAGAATGCTGGCAATCAACGTCTGGTAGGGAATGCCCTCGCGCAGGGCGCGTCTCTGCAAAGCAAGCAAGTCCCGCTCCGAAATGCGGATGTTGACGCGTCGGTCTTTACGGAACGTGGCCCGCGCATACGCCTGATATTGCGCCGCCTGCTCGCGCACATTTTTTACCGATTGCCATTCCTCGTTTTCGTAGGAGGCCAGCAGTTCAAGTTCATCCGGTTGGAGTTTCAAATCGCTCATGGCGCGTTTCCTTTCAAGTACTTGCGGGTTGCTTTGCGACTGGGAATGATCGTTTTCAAGAACACTTCATTTTCGTTTTCAACAAATGGCACCAGATAAACGTAATCTTCTATTTGCACGACGAAAATTCTTTGCCCTGGGTATTTTTCTGGATTGGGACGTTCGAGAATATCCAGCAAAAAGCCCCATTCAATGGCCAGGGCAATCTCCTCAAAAGAGATTTGCCTTTCATTTTTCAACCAGACGTTCTTCTCGTCATTCCAGGCAAAGAGTTTCACATCAAAATTGTAACCTTTTGTGTGCCTTTTGGCAACAACCTTACGCTACAATCCTTAATCCTCAATCCTCAATCATCAATCGTAACTATTCAGGCTGTCATTGCGAGGGCGTTTTTTGCCCGAAGCAATCTCGTGTTGAACAGGAAAAACCATGCTTTGGGAGACTGCTTCACTCGCAAAAAGCGCTCGTTCGCCGTGACACCCCTGTTTCG